>JAABRU010000011.1 GCA_011390755.1 Desulfobacteraceae bacterium
ATCAAACTGAAGCATATCCCGGCAGAGGAATTTGAGAAAAAAATGGATGAAAATCCACTGGCCGCGGCCTACCTGCCGCTGACGGGTTATCCCAAAAAGGAACGTCCGGTGATAAAGGCCAAAGCCTTAAACGGCATTGCCAAAGTGCCGCAGGGACCGGGACGGTCGGTGCTGTATTCCCTGATAGATCAGAGCCTGCAGCTGAACCCGGAGGAGGAAAAGACATTCCGGGAACTCATACAGAAAAACCCCATGTTTCAGGAGGTGAAAATGTTACAGTCCATAGAGGAAGTCGGTATTGAGAAAGGTCTGGAGAGAGGTATCGGAATCGGTGTCGAGAAAGGCATCGGAATCGGTCTGGAGAAAACAGCCGTGAATCTGCTTCTCTCCCGTCTGCTGAACAAGGAACAGATTTCTGAGATTACCGGGCTGGACAGGGAGAAACTGGATGAACTGGAGAGGAAGCTGAAAGCCGGATAGTGTTCTGTCAACATTTATCTGACGGGTTATATCAAACATTATCGGAAATAAGGTTTTCACCGCAAAGACGCAGGGGACGCAGGGAAAAAACCTTTGCATCTCTGCGTCCCCTGCGTCTTTGCGGTAAATTTTTCTGTCATTTTT
Source organism: Desulfobacteraceae bacterium (assembly GCA_011390755.1). Taxonomy (GTDB): domain Bacteria; phylum Desulfobacterota; class Desulfobacteria; order Desulfobacterales; family Desulfococcaceae; genus JAABRU01. The sequence continues at coordinate 625 of JAABRU010000011.1, forward strand.
TTATTTCCGGCAAAGTCTGCTGTAACACGGTTTTGAAAACCGTGCGTGCCGCAGAATGCGGTTCACCCGTTTTTACCCATCAGTTTAACTTTGACAAAGCAATAGGGTGTTCTGCACTCCGGGAGCCGGTTTCATTTTTGTCTGAACCCGGATCTGCGGGATTTAATGATCACTGCGGAGGAATTCCGTCGGTCCGGAAGCAGGATATTTACGAATGATTACAGAAAAATTTATGACTTAGGAGGTTTCCAATAAATAATCTGCCCATCCGCAGGAGCGAACACAGGGTTCAGCCTGCATGTTCCGGATAAAAAAAGGTATTTTATTTCCTGGGGAATTCCTTACGGGAAAAATTTGACGGAGGTAAAAAATGGCCAGTGACTGCCTGTTCTGCAAAATTGCCAATGGAGAAATGAATACGGAATTTTTATTTGAAAATGAAAGAATCACCGTTTTTCGGGATATTCATCCTGCTGCTCCGGTGCATCTGCTGGTAGTTCCCAAAAAACATATCCGCAGCATCAATGATATTGCCCAAAGCGATGAAGTCCTGCTGGGGGAAATGATTTCTGTGGCAAAAGACATGGCCAAAGAATACGGTGTGGCCGCATCCGGTTATAAACTGCTTTTCAATGTGGAAAAAGGCGGCGGTCAGGTTATTTTTCACCTGCACCTGCATGTTATCGGGGGGTGGAAAGACCGGAAAAAATAAACATTTTCCGGAAAGTGAAATGGTCGGGGCGGAGGGATTTGAACCCCCGACTTTCTGCTCCCAAAGCAGACGCGCTGCCAGCCTGCGCTACGCCCCGTAATTATGAATCCGATCTTTTACCATGATTTTTACATTCATGCAAGTCCATATTTGAGAATTCATAATTGATGATCTCGTAAAAAGTCCGATAATCAGGTTTTGATACACATTAATCTGCTGATTTTATTAATAGCATTTTTTGAAATTTGGACTTTTTACCGATTCATCATATTTGAGAATTCATAATTGATGGTCTCGTAAAAAGTCCGATAATCAGGTTTTGATACACATTAATCTGCTGATTTTATTAATAGCGATTTTAAAAATCTGCTTTTTTGCGGGTTCATCATAATTCATAATTGACAGTATTTATAAAAGACAGCGGATTAACAGAAACAAACAGCAGAACTATGAAAAGCCACCCCGACATCAACGAATACATCTCCTCTCTTATCTCCTCTCCGCGTATGGGAAATCAGGTGCTGTTTCACACACTGCTGCCGGAAAAAGATTCCGATTATGGGGAACCGGCCGAACCCTGGCCCGAAGAATTGCGGGATATTCTGGAAAAATCGGGCATCAGCGGTTTATACCGGCATCAGGCCGAGGCCGTGGATCGGATTCGTTCCGGAAAACATGTGGTGGTTTCCACACCCACTGCCAGCGGGAAAACACTGATCTATAATCTGCCCATTCTGGAAAAAATCATCCGGAATCCCGCATCCGGAACCCTTTGTCTTTTTCCCCTGAAAGCACTGGCCCAGGATCAGTTCCGCACTTTTACAGAAATGGCCGGACAAAACAAAAACATCCGGGCCACCGCGGCCATATATGACGGGGATACCACAGACTGGCACCGGAAAAAAATCCGGGAGAATCCGCCCAATGTGATTCTCAGCAATCCGGATATGCTGCATCTTTCCTTTCTGCCCTGGCACCGGAAGTGGAGTGAATTTTTTTCCCGTCTGGAACTTGTCGTTGTGGATGAAGTTCATACCTACCGGGGGATTATGGGCTCGCATATGGCAAATGTTTTCCGGCGGCTTCTGCGCATCTGCGCCCGCTACGGTTCTGCCCCGGTTTTTGTCTTCAGTTCCGCAACTGTGGCCAATCCGGCGGGACTGGCCGAAGATCTTACCGGGCTAAAAGTGGAAATCATCCGTCAAAGCGGAGCGCCCCAGGGGAAAAAACATCTGATCTTCATGGAATCCGTGACCGGGCCTGCCCGCACAGCCATTCTGCTGCTCAAGGCCGCACTGCACCGGAAACTGCGTACCATCGTATATGCCCAGTCCCGCAAACTTACAGAACTGATTGCCATCTGGGCCGGGAGCCGTTCCGGAATCTATGCGGATAAAATCAGTGCCTACCGTGCCGGTTTTCTGCCCGAAGAACGCAGGGAAATTGAAGCCCGGCTTTCAGACGGAAGCCTGCTGGCTGTTATTTCCACCAGCGCGCTGGAACTGGGAATAGACATCGGGGATCTGGATCTCTGTCTGCTGGTGGGTTATCCGGGAACCATTGTGGCCACATGGCAGCGCAGCGGCCGTGTGGGCCGGAGCGGACAGGATGCGGCCACCATTCTCATCGGCGGAGAAGATGCCCTGGATCAGTATTTCCTGCGCAATCCAGCGGAACTCATCACCCGTGAACCCGAAGCCGCTGTGGTCAATCCCTATAATATGGAAATTCTGAAAAAACATCTCTGCTGCGCGGCTGCGGAACTTCCTTTGCGGACAGATGAGGAAATTATGCGCTCTGAACCCGTGCGCAGGGCCGCAGCCGCACTGGAACAGGAAGGGGAACTGCTTCGTTCCGCGGACGGGGAAGAATTTTATTCCCGCCGGAAAGCGCCCCACCGCCATGTGGATTTGCGGGGAACCGGCAGCCGTTACAGCATCATCAATGCGCTGAACGGAAAACATCTGGGGGAAATTGACGGATTCCGCGCCTTCCGGGAAACCCATCCCGGGGCCGTTTATATCCACAGGGGTGAAACCTGCCTTGTGCATACCCTTGATCCGGGAACCATGACCGTAAGTGTAAGCGCAGCACAGCTTGCTTATTACACCCGTGCCCGCAGCCATAAAACAACCGAGATACTGGAAATCACTGAACAGAAAGAGGTATGGGGAACAAGGGTTTGCAGCGGAAAACTCAAAGTTACCGATCAGGTCACCGGCTATGAAAAACGGCAGATGCACGGAGGGCGGAGAATCGGAATTGCAGCCCTGGAACTTCCGCCCCAGATATTTGAAACTGAAGGCATCTGGTTTCTGATTCCCCATGAAGTACGGCAGAATGCGGAAGCTGCGTACCTTCATTTCATGGGCGGCATTCATGCCGTCGAACACGCTGCCATCGGCATTTTTCCCCTGCTGGTCATGACGGACCGCAATGATCTGGGCGGCATTTCCACGGATTTCCATATGCAGGTCGGCGGCGCTGCCGTTTTCATATACGACGGCGTACCCGGCGGCGCGGGACTGACCCGGCAGGCATTCGGCAGAGCCGGGGAACTGCTGGAAGCGGCCCGGAAAGTCGTCGCGGAATGTCCCTGCGAATTCGGCTGTCCTTCCTGCGTACATTCTCCCAAATGCGGTTCCGGAAACCGTCCCATTGACAAAGGAGCGGCCCTTTTCATTCTGGAACAGATCAAAAACGGGGGAGCGTTTTCACTTCCGGAAAATCAGGAGAATACAGTTGCTGTAAAAAAAAACTCCCTCCCCCGGCAGGGCAATGCCCCTGCTCCAATCTCCTCCCCCCGACTTCACCCTCCCCCTGCCCCTCCCTCAGGGGAGGGGAGTCTTCAGGTAAGAGCTTTGCTCTCAGGGGAAGGGAGTCTTTCGGATGATCATTTCCATTTGCAGGAAAGCAGCGAAACGCAATATCAGGTATCCGGCGCGGCTCCCTCCCCCGGTTCCCCCCTGCGTTTCGGGGTTTTGGATATTGAAACCCGGCGATCCGCCAAAGAAGTGGGCGGCTGGCACCGGGCCGACCGCATGGGAATCAGCTGTGCGGTGCTGTATGATTCCCAAACAGATACATTTTCCGATTATCTGCAAAAAGATGTTCCCGCGCTGACCCAAGCTCTCCGTCAGATGGATATGGTCATCGGTTTCAATATCAGGCGCTTTGACTATCATGTTCTCAGCGGTTTATCGGATTTCAATTATGCGTCTCTCCCCACACTGGATATTCTGGAAGAAATACAGAAAAAACTGGGCTACCGCCTGTCCCTGGATCATCTGGCGAAAAATACACTGGGCATAGGGAAAAGTGCGGACGGACTTCAGGCTTTGGAATGGTGGAAACAGGGAAAAATTGATGAAATCATCAAGTACTGCCGCATGGATGTGGCTGTTACCAGAGACCTGTTTTTATACGGAAAAGAAAAGGGGTATCTGCTGTTTAAAAACAAAGCCGGGAGTATTGTGCGGGTGCCTGCGCTTTGGAGGGATAAATCATTATAAATATGAGGCAGTTATATGAAAAGCTGTCAGGATGAAAGTCCCTCCAGCAGGGCCGATACATTCTGCCCCAGCACATCGTGATTGTATCCCCCTTCGAGGATGGCGAAGCATCCGCCCTTATTTTTATCCGCGGCCCGGCGGACCATTGTGCCCATGGAATAATAATCTTCGGTTTCCAAAAGCCCGCCCCAGTCATCCGCATGATGATCAAAACCAGCGGATATGCCGATGATATCCGCATCGGTGGCGGATAATTCCCGCTCTGTTTCCCGCAGATAATCCTCCCGCCTTCTTTCCGGGGGGTTATAAATGCGGACCCATTCTTTTTTCTCCAAAATATTCACATTGCCGTCTCCGAAATGCAGGTCAAAGTCCAGCACAAAGGCTTTGCGGATCATGTTTCTGTTTTTCAGGGAGCATAAAGCTACTGCCATATTGTTAAAATAGCAGAAGCCCCAGGAGGAATCTGCCGAGGCATGATGACCCGGGGGGCGGATCAGTGCAAAGCAGGGTTCTTTCCGGCCGGTTTCCGCTGCCTGCAGGGCTCCGCCCGCCGCAAGCGCTGCAATATCATAAAGCCCCTGGCGGCGGACATTTTCAATATGCCGGGCTGTATGCACCGCGGCAATTTCTTTTTCCGGTGCGGGTTTGGCATCAATCCACTGGGCCTGCCTTTCTATGACCGATACAATGGCTTCCATACGTCCGGCCGCGGCAGCCGGATCCGAAGTATAGACGGAACAGAAATCTTCATGAAACACTACTTTCACGCGGTCCTCCTCATGATTTGCTTCCGATACAATACAAATCCGAATTATTCCTCATCCAGTTCATCCCGCAAGTCCCGCGTCATCAGGCGGTGCAGGGCTTCTTTGGGGGATTCGTTTTCATAGAGAATGCGGTAGATTTCGTGGGAGATGGGCATTTCCACATTCAGTTTCCGGGAAAGGTTATACACGGATTTTGCCGTTTTCACCCCTTCGGCCACCATGTGCATTTCCGAGAGGATTTTCTGAAGTGTCATGCCCTCCCCGATTTTTTTGCCCACACTGTGATTGCGGCTCAGATCCCCGGTGCAGGTGAGCACCAGATCCCCGATGCCCGCGGAACCGGTAAAGGTGCGGGGATTGGCCCCCAGGCGCAGCCCCAGCCGCCGCATTTCAGCCAGTCCCCGGGTAATCAGGGCCGCACGGGTATTGAGTCCCAGGCCGAGACCGTCAATAATCCCCGCGGCAATGGCAATGACATTTTTAACAGATCCGCCCAGTTCCAGCCCCATAACATCCTCACTGGTATAGACCCGGAAAAAAGGGGTGGAAAATATCTGCTGGACAAAGGCCGATGTTTCCCTGTTTCGGGATGCCGCTGTGACGACGGTGGGTACATTCCGGGCCACTTCTTTGGCAAAACTGGGGCCGGAAAGCACAGCGAATTTTTCCGGGGACAGATCCGGCAGGGTCTGGGAAAGAATACCGGATATGGTCAGATGCGTCTGATTTTCAATGCCTTTGGAGGCGGAAACCAGCACGGAATCCTCCCGCAGCAGTCCCTTCATTTTCAGACTTACGTCCCGCATCACATGGGAAGGAACCACAATCAGCACCATATCCTTATCCGAAACGACTGCCGCCAGATCATTGGAGGGAAAAAGATTTTCCGAAAGACGGACACCGGGCAGAAAAAGGCGGTTTTCCCTTTCTGTTTCAATCTGCTTTTTTACTTCTTCCTCCAGTACCCAGAAATCAATTCTGTATCCTTTGCAGGCCAGCAGATTGGCAAGGGCCGTGCCCCAGCTTCCGCCGCCGGTAACCGCAATTTTATATTGATCATTTATCATTTTCCCTGTCATTTCCCTTTTTTTATCCTGCATTTCCTCTCCTTATTCCTGCGCTTCTCCGCTGTCTTCTTCCGGAATCTCCCCGTTTTCCTCTTCTATTTTTTCCGCCAGGCGGGCCGCGCCGATGAGTCGTTCCCCGCCTTCCAGATCCATATCCATGAGTTTTACGCCCTGGGTATTGCGGCTGATGACGGATATACTCCGGATGGGCATACGGATGAGCTTGCCGCCGTCGGTCATGAGCATGAGTTCGTCATCCTCATCCACCAGCAGAATGGCAATGACATTTCCGTTGCGTTTGCTGGTCTTGATGGTAATAACACCTTTTCCGCCCCGTTTCTGCACCGGATATTCGTCAATGAGTGTGCGCTTGCCGTATCCGTTTTCCGTGGCTGCGAAAAGGGTCTGGCCGTGACTGAGAACTTCCATGCCGACCAGATAATTGCCTTCAGTCAGTGTCATTCCCCGGACACCTTTTGCCGTTCGTCCCATGGCACGCACATCGGATTCGTGGAAGCGGATGGATTTTCCCGAAGCCGAGCCCAGAAAAACATTATAACTGCCGTCTGTGATGCGGGCCGCAATGAGTTCATCCCCTTCATTCAGCCCCAGCGCGATAATGCCTCCGGCTCTGGGACGGCTGAAATCCATGATGTCCGTTTTTTTAATGGTGCCCAGCCGGGTGGCCATCATCACATAATAGCCCGGTTCAAAAGACGGCACCGCCAGCACAGTGGTGAGATGTTCCCCTTCTTCAAAATGGAGCAGATTGACAATTGCCCGGCCCCTGCTGGCCCTGCCTGCCTGGGGAATTTCATAAACCTTGCACCAGTAAACCTTGCCCCGGTTGGTGAAAAAGAGAAAGGTGTGGTGGGTGGAGGCCACAAAGAGCAGGGAAACAAAATCCTCATCTTTGGTCCCCATAGCGGTTTTGCCTTTCCCGCCCCGTCTCTGGCTCTGATAAAGGGTGATGGGATTGCGTTTGATATAACCGTCTTTGGAAATTGTGACCACCATATCCTCTTCGGCAATCATATCTTCCAGCGTAAGTTCCCGGGTGGCCTCCACGATTTCCGTGCGGCGATCATCCCCGAATTCATTCTGAATTTCATCCAGTTCCTCTTTGATGATATTCAGCACCAGCTGCTCACTGGCCAGAATCTCTTCGTACCGGGCAATATTTTTGAGAATATCTTCGTATTCCTCAATAATTTTCTCCCGCTCCAGACCGGTGAGACGCTGCAGGCGCATATCCAGAATGGCCTGGGCCTGTATCGCGCTCAGATTAAAACTGGCGATCAGTTTTTCTTTGGCCGCTTTCGCATCCGATGATGCCCGGATCATGGCCACCACATCATCCAGATTATCCAGGGCAATTTTCAGACCCTGCAGGATATGGGCCCGTTCTTCGGCTTTTTTCAGTTCATAGCGGGTACGGCGGACAATAATTTCCTTGCGGTGCAGGATGAACTGCTCCAGCATTTCCTTCAAAGTGAAAAGGCGGGGCCGTTTGTTGAGTACCGCCAGAAAGATAATGCCGAAACTGCTTTCCATCTGCGTATGCTTGTACAGCTGGTTGATAATAACTTCGGCCACCTGGTCTTTTTTCAGACCCATCGCGATGCGCATTCCCCGGCGGTCCGACTCATCCCGTACATAGCGCAGTCCCTCAATATGACGGGTTTTCATCAGTTCGGCAATTTTTTCAATAAGGCGGGCCTTATTGACCTGGTAAGGCAGCTCATTGACCGCAATGGTTTCCGCCCCGCTTTTCTTATCTTCTTCCACTGTCACCCGCGCGCGCACACGGATAATCCCCCTGCCGGTTTTATAGGCTTCCAGAATTCCGTTTTTTCCGTAAATAATACCGGCAGTGGGGAAATCCGGTCCCGGCACCAGTGCCATGAGTTCCGGGAGGGTGATATCCGGATTGTCAATGGTGGCCTTCAGGGCGCGGATAATCTCGGAAATATTATGGGGCGGAATATTGGTGGCCATACCCACGGCAATCCCCGAAGAACCGTTGACCAGCAGGGAAGGCACACGGGCCGGAAGCAGGGAGGGCTCTTCCATGGATTCATCATAATTGGGAACAAAATCAACGGTTTCTTTTTCCAGATCCCGCAGCGTTTCATGGGCAATTTTTGCCATGCGCACTTCGGTATAACGCATGGCGGCCGCGCTGTCCCCGTCCACCGAACCGAAATTTCCCTGTCCGTCCACCAGGGGATAACGCAGGGAAAAATCCTGGGTCATGCGGACAATGGTATCATATACTGCCGTATCTCCGTGGGGATGATATTTACCGATGACATCACCGACCACACGGGCGGATTTTTTATAGGGTTTGTTCCAGTCATTTTTCAGTTCGTTCATGGCAAAGAGAATACGGCGGTGAACCGGTTTCATACCGTCCCGCACATCCGGCAGTGCCCGCCCGATAATAACGCTCATGGCATAATCCAGATAGGATTTTTTCATTTCCGCCTCAATGGAAATTTCGGGCATTCTTTCTGTTTCGCTCATCATAAAAATAACTACCTGACTGTTTGATAATATAATTTCAATGCTGTTTTCCCGGGCAGAAAGTTCCCTCCTCCGGTGGAAAAGGGAAAACAAAGGGCTGTAATCAAAAACAGTTTTCGCCTTCCCCCCAGGGGAGGGCATAGGGAAACGGCATTGAATATAATTTATATAAACTGCGTTGACTGTGAAGAACAATTATTCAGATTACAAAAACAGATGATTATAAACTTTCCTGACGACAGGTTCAAGACTTATTTACAGAAGTATGCAGATTCTTTCAGAACTGCATTTTTATTCTTGCCTGAAAAGCAGTGAATGGTTTACTATAAAACCCGCATTTCGCTCTTTGGGATCCGGGAATCTGAATTTATTGCATCCGGTTCTTTGGGCATGCAAAAAATTGTAAAAAATTCAGCTTAATTTTCAAAGTGTTACAAAAAAAGGCGAAATGTGGGATAAGGCAGTGTACTTTTCAGATAATGCACTGTTTCATTTAAAATTGCAGCTTGGGTTAGCGCGTAACCCGACAATTTGATATTTTCTTCCAAAACACATTCACAATTTTAAGTGAAATGAGGCAATCGTTTCCGGTGCTGAATATTCAGGGGGGAGAGAAGTCCATGCAGAACCATGTGCAGAAAGTTTTCCGCTATCATGAGGAAACAAAACATCATTTTCACCGTTTTGCCCGTTCTTCCGGGTATATGGACTGGAAAAACCAACCCGGTCCTTTCCGTTTTTACGGGGAAAAGAAAGCCCTGCCGCTTCCCCTGCTAAAAAAAGATCCTCCGGCAGCATACCGGCATCTGTATGAAAAAACAGAGGATGTGCGGCCTTTTACAGAAGAAAATATCGGGGGATTTCTGGAGCTGTCCTTAGGACTTTCCGCATGGAAATCCGCCGGAAACAGCCGCCGGGCCCTGCGCATGAATCCTTCCAGCGGAAACCTGCATCCCACAGAGGCCCATCTGCTGCTTCCGGCAATGGAAAAATCTGCTTCCGGCATATACCATTATAATCCCCTGCTTCATGCCCTGGAACCCAGGGCGGAACTGAGGGAGGAACTGTGGGAAAAGATCCGGAAACATTTTCAGACCGAAATATTTTTCATTGCCCTGGGCAGTATTTTCTGGCGGGAATCCTGGAAATACGGGGAAAGAGCGCTGCGCTACTGCCTGCTGGACAGCGGTCATGCTTTGGCGGCCCTGCGTTTTTCTGCCAATATTTTCGGCTGGAAACTGAGCTGTCTTTCCACTCTTTCGGATGCGGATACGGAAACCCTGCTGGGTTTTGACCGTATGCAGTGGCATGAGACCGAAGCGGAATTTCCGGAAGTTTTCTGTGCCGTCCATGCCGGGGAAAAGGAAATCCCCCGGCAGATTCCCGATGATATTCTGCATGATTTTTCCCTGCTGTCTTTTGGTGGAAAAACAAATGCCCTGAGTTCCCGCATCATACGCTGGAATCTGATCTATGATACCGCGCGGTCCCTGCGGAAACCCCGCACTGCCGAACCTGCCCCGGTACCGGCAGATATTCCTTTCCGCTGCCATGCCTTTTCCGCTCCGGCGGCAGCAGAAATCATCCGGCGCCGCCGGAGTGCCCTGTCTTTCAGCGGCAACGTCCGGATGAATACGGATGATTTTTTGGCAATACTGGACAAATGCCTGCCCCGCTCTTCCCATTCCCCCTTTGATGCGGAAAGCGGGCCTTCCCATGTGAATCTTCTGCTGTTTGTCCACAGTGTAGCGGGGCTGGAGCGGGGGATGTATTTTTTTCTGCGCACAGATCATCCGGAAAAAATACGTGCCTGCACGGATCCGGATCTGCTGTGGGAGCAAAAGGAAAAGGATTTTCCACTTTATCTGCTGCAAAAAGGGGATTTCAGGGAAAAAGCCATCCGTCTGAGCTGCAATCAGGGCATTGCGGGATACAGTATTTTTTCCCTGGGAATGATTGCAGTTTTCCGCTCCCTGCTGGAAAAAGAAGCCTTTCAGTACCGGAAACTCTTCCGGGAATGCGGCATGATCGGGCAGGTTCTTTATCTGGAAGCCGCAGCCCGGGGTCTGCGCGGAACCGGTATCGGCTGTTATTATGATGATCCCGTCCATGAATGCCTTTCCCTGCCGGATAATGAATTTCAGTCCCTGTATCATTTCACACTGGGTCATGCGGTGGAGGATAAAGGGCCTGCCGATCTGCCGCCCTATGAACATCTGAAAACAGAAAGAGACGGAAAAGAGGCGGGCTAGCATGAAAATGAAAGCACGGTGTCTGCTGCTGCTTTTTTTTGCCATATGGATTTCCGGCATATCAGACCCCGAAGAAATAAAAAAAAGAATTTCCCTGACAGCGGAAGAAATTTCCTGGCTGAAAGCACATCAGGACGTACGCCTGAGCGGGCCGCAGGCTTTTCCTCCTTTTCATTTTTTTGATGATGATGATTCCCACAGCGGAATAGCCTCTGATTATGTAAATTTGCTGAGAGAGGTGCTGGGACTCCGATTTGAAAAAATGCCTGCCATGCCCTGGCATGTGGTACTGGAAAAAACCGCAAACAGGGAAATTGACATGCTTTCCTGTGCATCCCGGTCTCCGGACAGGGAAGAATATCTGAACTTCAGCATTCCCTACCTTTCTTTTCCCATTGTGATTGCCACCCGGAAAGAATTCCCCTTTATCAGCGGTCTGGAGGATCTGCGGGGGAAAAAAATATCATTGATTCCCACCGTATTCCCCCACGGCTGGCTGGAAAAAGAGGGGATTGATTATATCCCGGTTTTTGGGGATACGCCCCTGGACTGCCTGGAAAAGGTGGCTGTGGGACAGGCTGATGCCCATATTGTCAATCTGGCCGTCGGAACCTATCTGATGGAAAAAAAGGGACTGAGCAATCTGAAAATTGCTGCTCCCACATCCTTTAAAAATGTTGATTTGCATATTGCTGTCAGAAAAGACTGGCCGGAACTGATTGGGATCGTAAACAAAGTACTTGCTTCCGTCAAAACAGAGGAACACAGTGCCATCCGCCGGAAATGGATAACTGTTCATTATGAGCAGCGCTTTGATCCGCAGTTTGTGCGGAAAACGGTTCTGCAGATCGGTGTACTGCTTGTCTTCATTTTCGGGCTGATCTTCCTGCGGAACCGGCAAATCCGCCGCAGTGAGGAACGCTTTCGAGGGCTTACCGAATACGGTGAAGATATTATCCTGACGTTTCTGCCGGATGAAAAAATCACTTACCGAAGTCCTTCCCTGACTTCGGTGCTGGGTTACGGGGAAAAGGAACTGATTGGAAAAAGCATATCCCGGATTCTCCATGAGGAGGATAGGGAAAAATGGCGGGAACACATCAGGGCACTGCTGGCCGGAAACAGTCCCCAAACCATAGAACACCGGATGCAGCATCAGAAAGGACATTATCTTTATGTGGAATCCCGCTGCGTCAACCTGCTGAAAAACCGCGCATTACATGCCATTGTTCTCAATGCGCGGGATATTACCGAGCGACGGCTGCACCGTATTGAGATGCAGTCGGCCAAAGAAAAAGCCGAGACCGCCAACCGTGCCAAAAGCATTTTTCTGGCCAATATGAGTCATGAAATCCGGACTCCCATGAATGCCATTCTGGGGTTCAGTGAACTGCTCATGGATAAAATCTGGGATCCGCGGCTGCGGAAGTATCTGCAGAATATTCATTCCAGCGGCAAAACCCTGCTTATGCTCATTAATGATATTCTGGATCTTTCCAAAATCGAAGCCGGCCGCATGATAATTGAAAAAGAAATCGTGGATGTGAAAAAACTGGTGGAAGAAATGATACAGATTTTTTCTGCCAAAGCCGAAGATAAGAAAATTGAATTTATTATGGAATATGATGAAAATCTCCCGTCAGCGGTGCTGCTGGATGAAATCCGGGTCCGCCAGATTCTCATCAATCTTTTGGGAAATGCCGTGAAATTCACATCGGAAGGATATATAAGAATTTATGCGGGCATCCGGAAACAGGGGCAAAGGAAGGCTGCCGCCGGACAGTCTGCAGCGGAGCATATTGATTTGATATTTGAAGTGGAAGACAGCGGTATCGGTATTCCCGAAAATCAGCAGGAAATCATTTTTGAAAGTTTCTGCCAGCAGGAAGGTCAGAAAAACAGAATCTACGGCGGTACGGGACTGGGACTGGCCATTTCCCGGAATCTTGCGGAAATGATGGCGGGCAGTATTTCTGTGCAAAGCCGGGTGGGCAAAGGCAGTATTTTCCGGGTGGAACTGCCCAAAACGGAAACTGCGGATCTGTCTGTGGCTGCCGGAAGTATCCGGAAGTACCGGAAACCCTCCTTTTTTTTTGCACCGGCTCTTGTGCTGGTTGCAGATGACATCCGCCATAATATTGATCTGGTAAAAGCCTTTCTGGAAAACACAAAAATTTCCCTGCTGGAAGCCGAAAGCGGGGATGAAACCCTGGAGATACTGAAAGATATGCAGGAAAAAAAGGATGCGGAATCCGCGGCCCCGGTACTGCCGGACCTGATACTCATGGATTTGAGAATGCCGGGCAGAGACGGTTATGCAACAACGGAAATTATCAAAAAAGACCGTGTGCTGAAAAAAATTCCCGTTGTTGCCCTTACCGCATCTGCCATGAAAGAAGACGAGGCAGCGATTGAATCGCTTTTTGACGGATATTTGCGAAAACCCCTGAACCGCGGCCGTCTGATGGAAGAGCTGCGGCGTTTTCTTCCGCACCGGACAGAATTTTTTATTCCGGAACCCCCGGTAAAAAAAGAAAGCTGCCCGGAAATTCCCGAAGAAATCCGGAGAAAACTTCCGGTGCTTATCCGGGAGATGAAGACGGAACTGCTTCCCGTCTGGCAGGAAATCTCTGAAATACTGATTATAGATGAGATTTCCGATTTTGCCCGGAAAATCATTGCGCTGGGCGAAGAATACCGGATGCACTGCCTCACAGCATACGGAACAGAGTTATACGAACATGCACAGAATCTGAATATTAAAGAAACGGAAAAATCTTTGTCATTTTTTCCCAAAATTCTGAATAAACTCTCTGCCAAGGATATAAATAAAACATGCCCGTCATTGAAAGCAGAAAACTGAAAAAAAGTTACCGCCTGCAGGCGCGGGAAATTCTGATCCTGGATGAAATTGATCTGGCTGTGGAAAGCGGGGAATTTCTTGTTATTTCCGGAAACAGCGGCAGCGGCAAAACAACCCTGCTGAGCCTGCTGTCGGGACTGGATCGCCCGGATTCCGGTTCTGTATTCATACAGGATAAAGAAATCAGCCTGCTGAGCGAAGAAGAAATGGCTCCGCTGCGCAACCGGATTTTCGGTTTTGTTTTTCAGTCCTTTCATCTGATTCCTTCGCTCACCGCCCTGGAAAATGTGATGCTTCCCGCCGAACTGTGCAAAGACAGCGCAGCCCGGGAAAAAGCTGTCCGCCTGCTGGAACGGGTGGGACTGGATCAGCGTCATGCCAATTTTCCCCCGCAGCTTTCGGGCGGGGAAAAACAGCGGGTGGCCATCTGCCGCGCCCTGATTAACGATCCGAAAATTATTTTTGCAGACGAACCCACAGGGAATCTGGATTCCGAACACAGCCGGGCAGTGCTGGATATTCTCTGCAACCTTCAGGAAGAGCAGCACGCATCCCTGATACTGGTGACCCACAGCACGGAGATTGCAGCCCGTGCGGATCGTGTTATCCGTCTCAAAGACGGGAAAATTCAATCGGTCTGATGATGATTATCAGTAGATCGAAACGTTTCCGGAGGAGTGCAGAAACTGTATTTTTGCATGGGTCAGCGGGGAGATGCTTCCGTGCAAAAATATAATTTCTGCACTCCGGGACAGTCGTAAAACCGTATCCGGGGGAAACTTTTCGATCTACTGGTTATATTTCAAAAACTGTCTTCCGGTCTGTGCGGGGCAAAAGGATACCGCAGTACAGTGCGCTGCCAAATCTGAAATGAGGGGCTGAAAAACCGGATTTTTCAGCAGAACCGGAGTCACAGATTCAAAACTGACAATGCAGCAGTGTTTAAGAAAACAGATTCGGGGTTTCATGCAGGTTGGGGGGCAATGCCGTTTCCTTAAGACTCCCCTCCCTTGAGGGAGGGGCAGGGGGAGGGTGGAAACTGTTTTTAATTACAGACTGTTATTTTACCCCTCCCCTAAGCCCTCCCGCAGGGGGAGGGGGATTGTTTTGTTAAGGCAACAGCATGGGGGTCAGGGGAGGGGGATTCAGCCGATTTGACCCACTGCCGAATCACCTTAATACGCAGTTTTTTTTAATCAGAATAGCCGCTTCCGACAATCAGACCGCCCGCGGTTTTTCTGACATAGGTATGTTTCATACTTCCTTTCCATTCATAGTCTACCCACAAACCTTCCGGTGTTCCTTTGACGACTTCATTATATACAGGTTCCGCTTTTTCTTTAAGATTTTCATTTGCAAGGCTGGGATGAACCAGCAGTTTACCGCCGGTTTCCATGATAAATACATAAGGAGTATTATTTGCAGCGCTTTCAAAATCTTTTGCTGCCTTTCCCCCATCCATCGCAGCAACGATATCATCCACCTGTTTTTTTATGGCATCTTTATCTGCGCACAGTACATTGCCTGCCATCACCAGACTCATTACCAGTACAAACGAAACAATCAGCCGTCTTTTCATTGAAATCTCCTTTTTCAAAAATTTTTTTACATAAAAAAATACATTTCAGACATCAGCAGGTTCCCGTCTGTACCCTGCCCGGAACTGTTTTCACCCCACCTCCTCCCCTGTATTATTTTTTTTCAGTATGTTACAGATAGCACCTGCATACCTGCGCCCCCTGCTCCGGAAAGTTTCTCCCTGAAAGTCCCTGTCTGAATTCAGTTTATTTCTTTTACATTATTTGATTAGAGATTTGCAATTTATTTTTTTAATCTGATGACAAATAATTTTCATTGCTTCCTGACAGGCAGGATAATTTCTTTTTTTCTGATTTTTTTATTTTTTCCCATTGCTCCATGCGCATTTTCACCCCCTGCTCATATCCTCTGCCCGAAGGGAAGTACCACTGCATTTCTTTCAATTCTTCCGGCAGATAATTCTGGGAAACAAAAGCATCTTTATAATCATGGGCATAGCGGTATCCTTTTCCGTAGCCCATATTTTTCATGAGTTTGCCCGGCGCGTTGCGGATGTGGAAAGGAACCGGCAGAGAACCGCTTTTTCTGACAGTTTCTTTCACTTTTTTGTAAGCACTGTAAATACTGCTGCTTTTGGGATCTGTTGCCAGATACACGGCAGCCTGTGCCAGTGCCAGTTCCCCTTCGGGACTGCCCAGAAAGCGGTAGGATTCCATTGCATCCAGTGTCATCCGCAGGGCATAGGGATCTGCATTGCCCACATCTTCGGAAGCAAATCGCACCATGCGCCGGAGAATATAAAAAGGGTCTTCACCGCCTTCCAGCATCCGTGCCAGCCAGTATAAAGCGGCATCCGGATCACTGCCCCGCATACTTTTATGAAAAGCGGAAATCAGGTTATAATGCTCTTCCCCGGATTTGTCGTAATAAAAAGACATTTTTTGCAGGGCATTTTCCACATGTTCCAAAGCAATTTCTTTGATTCCTTCGGATCCTGCAAATCCGGAAATTATTTCCAGACTGTTCAGCAGGGCACGGGCATCTCCGTCTGCTATGCGGATGAGGTGGGATGCGGCTTTGTTTCCCACGCGGATACCGGACAGCCCCAGTCCTTTTTCCCGGTCTTCCATTGTCCTGTGCAAAATGGCAGACAGGGCTTTTTCCGAAAGCTGCAGCAGCACAATAACCCGGCAGCGGGACAAAAGCGGCGCAATCACTTCAAAGGAAGGATTTTCGGTTGTGGCACCGATCAGGGTAATCAGCCCTTTTTCCACATGGTGAAGAAAAGCATTCTGCTGGCTTTTGCTGAAACGGTGAATTTCATCCACAAACAAAATGGTCTTTTTCCGGTGAATCTGCCGCTGTCTGCGGGCTTCTGCAATAACCTCCCGGATTTCTTTTACCGGAAAGCACAGCGGAAAAATGGATGAAATGGGAACGGGTTTCTGCGGCAATGATTCCGGCCAGTGTGGTCTTTCCGCATCCGGGCGGCCCCCACAGAATCATAGAAAAAATGCGGTCATTTTCCACAGCATGGCGGATGAGTGAATCCGGTCCGACTGCTGCATCCTGCCCCATAAATTCCGCCAGACTTCGGGGGCGCATCCGTTCTGCCAGGGGTTTATCCCTTTCCGCCGCTTTTTCTGCATGATATTCAAAAAGTTCCATAAATCCTGTCCTGTCTTCACTTTGGAAATTTCATACAATCTGTAATTTGCTTATTTATATGAAAGTCCTGAATACCGCAGGAAAACACCGCAGGGTGCGTTAGCGAAGCGTAAGGCACCGTAAACTACAAATTCCGGTGCCTTACGGCTGGTGCCTGACGCACCCTACCTGCCTCCGCGCAGCTTTCATGTTTCGCTGTGAGTCAGGGCTCATGGCCGTTTATTATAAAAGTGTCTGCGAAAAACCGGCTTCGGCCTTAATTTTCGCACTCCGCGCAGTTTTCATGCTTCGCTGTGGGTCACGGCTCATGGCGGTTTATATGAAAGTGTCTGCGAAAAACCGGCCTCGGCCTTAATTTTCGCACTCCGCGCAGCTTTCATATGAAACTCCCTGATTATTCAAACATACTTACATCCCCGACACCTTTCCGCAGTATTTCGGGGATATCGTCCATCAGGGAAACGACGCTGGAAGGTTCCCCCTGCACCGGCCCTCCGTCAATAACCGCATCAATGCGGGAACCGAAATACTCGTCAATAAAAGAAGGATCGTGAAATATTTCTCCGTCCGGTTTGGTGGCACTGGTGGAGATGACAGGATGCCCCAGACCGGCTACGAGTTCCAGGCAGATGGGGTGATCGGGAACCCGGATACCTGCGGTTTTCCGTTTGGTCAGCATAATTTTGGGAACCAGTTTGGAGCCTTCCAGGATAAAGGTGTAGGGACCGGGTAAAAGGCGTCTCATGTTTTTATATTGATAATTGGATACTTTGGCATAGTCGCTGATATTTTTGAGATCCGAACAGATAAAACTGAACGGTTTTTTTTTATCCCGCTGCTTTAACTGGTATATCCGCTGAATTGCTTTTTTGTTCATAATATCACAGCCGATACCGTAATAGGTATCGGTCGGGTAAGCAATGACTCCCCCGTCTTTCAAAATATCGCTCACCTGCCGGATGAGGCGGGGCTGAGGGTTTTCCGGATTAATTTTAATAATCATAATCTGCTTCCGTTCTGCTGAATGTCTGTTTTTTTGACTCTCTTTAATGCGAAATACATGCTTATGTCAAGATGACAAATTAAAGATTGCGAAATATTTATGTCTCTGCTATCCTTTTCGGTTAATTTATTTTCATGTTTTCACAGATTCAGGGGAAAAACTGCGTCGGTGCGGGATGCGGAATCATTCCCGGCGATTCTCTTAGGGACTCGGCAAGAATTAAATCCTTCGGAAATATCCGGCGGATAAACGGAAACTGTGCATTCGGTCTGTTATTCAGATGAAACGGAGCAGTTATTTCCTGCCGGGTGCCTTATTTCCTGAGAATCTGAAATTTCATAACTTTTATACCGCAGGTCAGGAAGTCCTGCATTCCTTTTCGGAGGTTATTTATGACTGTTTTATCCCCGGAAGAAGCCTTTTCTTTTGATGATGTTCTTCTGATTCCCAATTATTCCGATGTCCTGCCCAAAGAAATTGATACCGGCACATACCTGACACCCAATCTGAAACTTTCCATTCCCATTGTAAGTGCGGCCATGGATACGGTAACAGAAGCCCGTATGGCAATCAGTATGGCCCGCTCAGGCGGACTTGGTTTTATTCACCGCAATCTGAGCATTGAAGAACAGGCCAGGGAAGTGGATAAAGTAAAAAAATCGGAAAGCGGCATGATCGTCGATCCGGTCAAGGTTCATCCGGATCAGTCCATTGCCGGTGTGCTGAAGGTCATGAAGCGGTACCGTATTTCCGGTCTTCCGGTTACCAAAGATGACAATCTGGTGGGCATTGTCACCAACCGGGATTTGCGTTTTGAAACAAATCTGGAGAAAAAAGTTTCCGATGTCATGACCAGTAAAAATCTGGTGACTGTTTCCGAAGGCATCGGTCTGGAAGAATCCAAAAAAATGCTGCACATGCACCGCATTGAAAAACTGCTGGTGGTCAACCCGTCCGGGAAACTGACCGGCATGATAACCATTAAAGATATTGAAAAAATAAGAAAATATCCCAATGCCTGCAAAGACAGCCGGGGAAGACTGCGGGCAGGAGCTGCCATTGGTGTGGGGCAGGATGTCATGGAGCGCGCACAGGCACTGATTGATGCCGGAGCGGATGTTTTGCTGATAGACACCTCCCACGGCCATTCCAAAAATGTCATTGACACTATTAAACATCTCAAAAGCACTTTTCAGCATCTGGAACTCATAGCCGGAAATGTGGGAACCGGAGAAGGCGCGCAGGCCCTCATTGATGCCGGAGTGGACGGTGTGAAAATCGGTATCGGTCCGGGATCCATCTGCACCACCCGCATTGTGGCCGGCATCGGTGTTCCCCAGGTAAGCGCCATCATGAACTGCAAAGAAATATCTGAAAAAACAGGCATTCCGCTGATTGCCGACGGCGGCATCAAATTTTCGGGGGATGTGACCAAAGCCATCGGAGCAGGTGCGCATGTGGTTATGATCGGCGGGCTTTTGGCCGGAGCCAAAGAAAGTCCCGGTGAAATGGTCTTTTTTCAGGGACGCAGCTACAAAGCCTACCGGGGAATGGGCTCTTTGGAAGCAATGCGGAAAGGAAGCAAAGACAGATATTATCTGGGGGAAGAGGAAACGGATGACAAACTGGTTCCTGAAGGAATTGTGGGCCGGGTTCCCTATGCGGGGCTGCTTTCGGAAATTGCCTTCCAGCTGGTAGGGGGGCTGAAAGCGGGTATGGGATATGTAGGGGCGCGCAGCATTGCGGAGCTGAGGGAAAAAGCCCGTTTTAACCGTATCAGTGCGGCGGGTCTGCGGGAAAGTCATGTGCATGATGTCATTATTACCAAAGAGGCTCCCAACTACCGAATGGATTAAGAGCCTGTCTGAAAACCTGTTTTCCGATATTCTGCCCCCTGTTCGCACCGGATTCAAAAATCTGTTTCCTCCGGCCCGAAGGGTTTTCATTTAAAAAAACAAGTATGGAAAAGACGCACATATGTGCGTCTCCGTAATATTTCACCAAGGGGTTTTGCAATCTAATGATACTGCCCAAAATATTTCCGGATAATCAATGAATCGGCCTGCTGAAAATATCCGCATCACCGCGCTTCTTCCGGGACTGGTGCTGGCGCTTCTGATTTGTATTCTGACCCCCTACAATAATACCTATCTTCATGCAACCCCCCTGGGAGGCGGGCATTTTCCACTGGCTCCGTTTTATATTTTTATCTGGCTGCTTGTTTTTACTGCTTTGCTGGCAAAAATATCCGGAAAACTGCTGTTTACCGGTAAAGAACTGCTGGGAATATGGATGCTGATGGTGCTGGTGTCCGGTATTGCCTACACCGGTCTGGCGCGTACATTTTTTATCAATCTCACAGCGCCCTGGCATTTTGCAGGTATCGGGAATAACTGGGAGAACATTCTTCACCCCCTGCTGCCCTCCGCGTGGTATCCCCAAAATGCGGAGGTCATTGAATCCCTCTACAACGGTTTTCCCGGAGGACGGCGTATGGGATGGATGACCGTCTTGCAGGAAATTCCCTGGCAGGTCTGGATTGGCCCGCTCCTGACCTGGGGCGGATTCATCCTGCTCTGCTACGGCATTATGATTTGTATCATCAATCTCTTCAGTCCCCAGTGGATTTACAAAGAACGGCTGAATCTCCCCCTGCTCCGGGTGCCGCAGCTGATGGAAGAGGCACTGCGCGGCCGCGGTCTCGGACATTTTTTTGCAGACCGTTTTCTGCTGGCGGGTATTGCCATCCCCGTTTTTCTGCATCTGCTCAACGGTCTGCATTTTTATTATCCGCAGGTCCCGCAGATTCCCACTCTGATTCTGGCGGGGCCCTATTTTCCGCGCTACGGTATCTTTTCCGGTTTTCAGAAACTCAAAATCTATATTTATCCGGCATTTATCGGTTTTGCCTTCCTGACTTCGCATCAGATTTCTTTTTCCTTCTGGTTTTTCTTTGTCATCGGGGGACTGCTTTTCGGACTGCTGAGCCTTTTCGGTTATAATATCCCGGCGGCCGCGCTGGGAATCACCTTCGGCCCTACCCTTTCCCGGCCTGAAGAATGCCAGATGATCGGCGCATACGGTATTTTTTTTCTTTTCATTCTCTGGCTGTCCCGTTATCATTTGGCAGATATTATACAGCAATCCTTTTTTATGAAAATAGCAGAACCGGCAGAAAACGAGTGGTTTTCCGCCCGGTATTCTTTTTGGGGAACCTGTGCCGGTATTGCACTTCTCATTTTCTGGTGTGTGCATTTCGGTATGCCGCTGCTCCCCGCGATGCTCATGATTGGCGCATGCTTCATGGTCATGCTGGTGGCCACACGGGTCATCTGTCAGGGGGGGATCGCCTATTTTACCCTGACAGCGGCTCCTATTGACGGTCTGCTGGCTTTTTTCGGTCCGCATTTTTTTTCAAATGCCGGTCTGATAATGGCTGCGGTGATACAGAAGGTTCTTTTTCTTGATTTGCGTGAATCTCTTATGCCTTCCCTGCTCCATGCCGGAAGTATTACGCAGCGGCAGCACAATAAAAAACGCATTCTGATTTTCATCTGTATTACCCTGATTGCCGCTGTGGCAGTTTCGTTTGTATCTATGCTGGCGCTGTGCTATAAATACGGTGCGAGGGAACTGCAGCTGGACTGGGCCACACGCACCACTGTCAGAGTATACGAAAATGTCAGTACCCTTATCAGCATCAGTCCGCAGACCGGCGACTGGGTACTGATTTTTTCCACTGCCGGTGCCGCTGTTATGCTGCTGCTGGTAATCTGTTATCACCGTTTTTACTGGTGGCCCCTGCATCCCATCGGTTATCTGACCACTTACAGCTCTGCCATGCGGATTCTCTGGGTCAGTTTTTTTATCGGATGGTTATGCAATTCTCTTTGTATGCGTTACGGAGGGATTGTATTATTCAAAAAACTGCGTTATTTTTTTATCGGCCTGATTATCGGTGATTTTCTCATGGGCGGAACCTGGGCACTGATCGGGCTGTTCAGTGATGCCAGTTATCAGGTTCTGCCGGATTAGGGCAGGCAGGATTTTTCACGGTTTCCGTGAAACAATGGTTCGGTAATTTTCTCTGATTTGCAGAGCATAAAAATATAACTGTCTGAAATCATTAAGCCTGATTATTTTCTTTGTGTTTTACAACCTGCTGAAATTATTCAGTCCGTATTTTTTTACCGAACTGTTGGTGAAAAACTGTTTCGCAAAAAACCTGCCTGACGGCCGGGTAGGCCGGGAATTCGGCAGAACATCGCCTGCAATTTACAGCTTATATTTTTTTGGATAGCGGAAAATTTTGCAAAAAGAGAATGTTATTCTGGATGCTTACAGCAATTTTTGACTCTGTGGACTGTCAAATATATTTATGTACACTCAGAAAAGCTGCGGAGGAGTGCCGAACTGAAAGTTTGGCAGACTTCCGGACTTTTGAAAAGAGAAAAAAATGTATTTGACAATCCACTCAGAACGAACCGAATGAAAAGGAGTATACGATGAAGTGCATTCAAAAAGTGATATGCCTGCTTTCAGTGATTTTTTGGGCATGGTCTCCTGTATCCGCGGATATTTACTGGGAATCCATTGTGGAATCCAAAGGAAAACCCCAGGGAATGTCCACAAATCTGCCGCAGATACTGACGGGGCATATGAACAAATCCCGGACTGTCAGATACTATCTTTCCGAACAGGGGCTGCGTACAGAAAGCAGTGACAGTGTCATGATTATGGATTTTAAGACCGGGACAGTGTATACCCTGCATCCGAAAAACCGGACATTTATGAAGGCGGAACCGGCATCGGATAAAGGCAAAGAAAAGAAAGATGCCCCGGATGTTCAGCTTATCCCCACGGAGGAAACAAAAGAAATTTCCGGCTACAGCTGCCGGAAATACCGGATAAAATATCCCCAGGGGGAGGGAGAATACTGGGTTTCCAAAGATGTGGGGATCCTGGATAATTATAATAAAATGCGGGAAAAAATCAAAAAAACGGGAGGGAAATATGCCGGTTTCGGACGGATGAACGCTCCGGGACTGACAGCCGGTACAGAGGGTTTCCCCATAATGACCCGGACGGAAATGATGGGAATTAGCACCACAGCAACAGTAATAAAAATCGAAGAAAAGGAAGCGGAACCCGGTCGCTATAAAGTGCCGGATAACTACAAAGCATTTGATATTAAAAATATTTTCAATTTAAAACCGGTGAATCCGAACTAAAGCCTGTATCATATGACTTTGCGGTATTTTTGCGCAGACAGCCTTGATTTAAAAGATGTTACAAGCAAATGCTACCGCAGGGTCAAATGAAACAGACGATAATATAAGACCTCATTGTGTAATGTGACATATCCTTTGAGAAAAAAATCCGGAGCCGGAAAACGGAACCGCGGATTCACACGGACAGACCGTAATCCGTGTATATCCTTGTGAATCTGCGGTTTTCAAAAGTTCCGATGCTTTTGCTTTTTTTCAGCAGGTATGTTACATTACACGCTAAGGCATTATGATTCGGAGATTTTTTCAGGTAACAATCCGGGCGGAAAAGGAACTGCTGTTTATGAAAAGAAATATATATCTGTGCATATGGATACTGCCGCTTTTTTTCATGCTGTATCTGCCTGCATATGCCGATGTTTACTGGGAGAGTCTGCAGTCAGTACAGGGGACTTCAGATGAAAAACCCCGCACCAAAACCATCCGCAACTATCATACGCCCTGGTGCTCCCGCATGGACATCGGTGAAAATGTCATGATTGCCGATTTCAAAACCATGACCGGATACGTTCTGAATACATCGGATCGGATGTTTCTGGAAATGAAAATGAATGCCGTGGGCAAAATTCCCGAAGGACTGAAAGAGGAGATTCAGGTGCAGACCACTGGGGAAACCCGGAATATTGCGGGCTATAACTGCCGAAAATACAAAGTGACTTTTATGAACCGCACCTATACCCAGTGGCTGTCCAAAGAAGTGAAGGGTTATAAGGAGCTCCGTTCCATTAATGACAGACTTTCATCTGTTGTACGGCAGAATCCTCTTTTTCAGATGGGGATTGTGGGAAAAATGGATCGGCTGGACGGTTTCCCGGTCATGACGGTGATGAAAATGGAAGGCGGTCTGACAAAAACCGTTGTGCTGCGGAAGGTATCCACCCGGCCTCTGGATGCATCGGTTTTTCAGGTTCCCGTAGGTTATAAACCACCGTATTAATTTGGAATATTTCATATGCTGTTCCGGGGATAATTCCTCACTTTTTTTCCAGTATGATGTCCCCTTTGCAGATATCTGTCAGAAATGCTGTAAAATGTTCCATTTTTTTTTCCGGAATTTCAATCCTCATGCTGACATCGGCTCCGAAAATTTCATTCCGGATCAGCCCCTCAAAACGTTCCGCAGCACGGCGGATCGCTTCATGATAACTGTATTCTGTAATCAGCTCAACCGTCCTGCGGAGAATTTTTTCTGTCCGGGGAATTGCTTCCAGCACTTTCTGCACCGCAGATGAATAAGCCCGCACCAGCCCCCCGGTGCCGAGTTTTGTTCCTCCGAAATAGCGGGTAACCACCACTGCAGTCTCTCCCATATCGGAATTGAGTAACACATTGAGCATGGGCCGGCCCGCCGTGCCGCGGGGTTCGCCGTCGTCACTCATTCCCACCCGGGCCGTATCGCCGGGTGCTCCGGCTGCAAAGGCCCAGCAGTTATGGGTGGCATCGGGGAATTCTTTTTTGATTTCCAGAATAAAGTCCTTGGCGGTCTCCGGGGAATCCGCATGTGCGGCAGTTGCAATAAAGCGGCTGCGTCTGATGCTTTCTTCGGTACGGCAGATTTCCTTCGGAATAAAATAGTTCATGATTATTTATGTACTCAAAAACGGCACCCTGATGCCATTTTTGAAACTTGGCATCTGTAATTTCAATAAGTTGAAGCTGATAAAATATAAAACCGCCATTTTTTACTGAACAAAAGTATTAGTTTTAACTATTTAAATTTATTTGATTTTACCTGAATCAATGTCAGACAGGTGCCATTTTTGAGTATGTATCTTTATGGCGTTTTATGCCCGAAATAACGGTCGGCTTTTTCTGTGATTCTGCAAAGTTCATTTTCCAGTCGGAGCCGCAGTATCTCTTCTGTCTGCCGATCTGCATTTTCAGGGACAAAAAAGGGTTCACCGTAAATGACCCGGCACCGGTTCAGGGGGCGGGGCAGCATGAAACGATCCCAGCTTGGGAAAAAATATAGCTTTTTTGCACTGTAGGTAACCGGAATAACCGGGGCACCGGTTTTTTTGGCCAGGGACATGATGCCCGGCTGCACTTTATAGCGCGGCCCCCGGGGTCCGTCCGGAATTAAAACAGCAGAATATCCTTTTTTTACCAGCCGTATCAGCTCTGCCAGTGCCCTGGCTCCCCCCCTGCTGCTGGAACCCCGGACCGGTACAAAACCCTGCTGTCTGAGAATCCGGGCAATAATTTCTCCGTCATGGGATTTACTTACCATAGAAGCCACATTCCAGCCCCTGTAGAGATAGCCGAAAATCAGAATCCGGGAATGCCATATGGGAGCGATAACATTCCGGTTACGCATGTATTTTTCTGCGCGTGCATAGCCCTCGGATTCAATTTCTGATGTGGAAAATATCAGGTCAATGACAGCTTTGCCCAGAATGCCTGTCAGTCGCCATTTCAGTTCCGTCAGTGTTTTTCTCATAAAGTAAAATCTGCATCCTGCCGTCTGTTTTGATTATCGGGGAGCCCTGCTTCATGGCGCATTCCTCTGCGCTTGTCATTATGAAATTTTTTGTCCTCTCAAAACTCCGGTCCCGCTTATCTTTGTAATAATCTGAAACCTGAATTGAGCGGTTTTTTTCAGATAAACCGGCTGAATGTCCGGTAAGCGGAACTTTGCCTGTTTTACGCTTTTCACCCAACGGGTGAAGAGCCGGAAACCGCTGCGCCCCTGATATTTCCGGCCGGAAATCATTTTCAGGTCTGAGAACCGCTCAATTTAGGTGAAAATAAAACTGATGATCTCGTAAAAAGTCCGAAAATCAGGTTTTGATACATATTAACGCTTTGATTTTATTAATAGCGTTTTTTGAAATTTGGACTTTTTACCGATTCATCAAAACTGAATTTTTCAAGTTTTTTGGATACCCGAAAAACTGGGTTCAGTACATTCAAACTGCTGAAGCGCAAAGAGTGAAATGCGGGCCCGAAAGAGATTCAGCAGATCGAAAAGTTTCCGGAGGAGTGCGGAAACTGTATTTCCGCATGGGTCAGCGGAAGATGCGGCGGTGCAGAAATACAGTTTCCGCACTCCGGGGCAGTCCTGAAACCGTATCCGGGGGGACACTTTCCGATCTGCTGAGATTAAAAAGAATGCGTTACGGAAATCATAAATGCCGGGGGGCCGGGCATGTATGAAAAATCCATCCGGGTATTTTCCCTGATATTTTCCATAAAATCAAAATTGCGGTCCCGGTTATATTTATGGGCGCTGCTGACGGAACCGTAAATATTTCCCAGATAAAATCCGCTTCCCACCAAAGAAACCACACCGCCCAGGGCAGGATTGTCATCATCAAATGCTTTATAGGCGGCAAGCATCAGCGCTCCGTTAAATAAAAATGCGGTCAGGGCATCCCGGTATCTTTCACAGTAGAGAAAACCTGCCCCGGGCAGCAAAGCCAGGGTTCCGGCCAGTTTGGGATTTTTTTGGGGGATGGCATCACTGCGGGCCAGTTCTTCGCTGAGTTTTTTCACCCGGTATTTTTCCCGGTTTTCTTCACTGATTTTACTGAAATACAGAAAGGCCTTTTCCCACATGGCTGTTTCCATGTATATCCAAGCGATTCGGTAAAAGGCCTCATCCCATATTTCTTTGCTCCTGCTCAGCAGAATCAGGTTTCGGAGCGTATGATAGGCTTCCCGGGGATTATTCATTTTCATGAATATGCTGCTACGCATAAAATATGCCTGTGTTATCTGATGGGATAACTGCAGTCCGCTCAAATCCCTTTGGGTATGGGGCAGAGAGGAGGCATCTTCCCTGTAGGCGGTTTCGATTATCCTATCAAAAATCTCTGCTGCTTTGGGATATTCCCCTTTTTCAAAATAGGCTTCCCCGATCCGGTACTGTGCCTCCCCTGCTTTGGAATGGTTCGGAAAAAAAAAGAGAAAGCGTTTGTATTCCCGAATGGCATCCGCATATTCCCCGTCTGCAAAAAAATGTTCTGCGAGATGAAACTGCATTTGGGCATTGATTTGCAGCAGATCTTCCGCATGAGAAAAAACCGGGAAAAAAAAACAGAGAAAAAAAATACTCCGGATCAGGGCAGTGCAAAAAACAGCACGGGGGGACATCATTTTCAGACCGGAAGCACAGCTATGCATTTGATTTCCACACAGGCCCCTTTGGGCAGTGCACTGACTTCCACCACAGCCCGTGCCGGTTTGTGTTCGGAAAAAAATTCCTGATACACCTCATTGAATTCCCCGAATTTTGCCATATCTGTGATAAAAACATCCACAGATGTGACATGGATCAGTTCCGCACCCGCGGCCCGTACAATTTCCCGCATATTCCGGATGGCCTGCCGGGCCTGATCCGCCGGATTGTCACTGACCAGCTCCCCGCTTTCCGGTATCATGCCCAACTGCCCGCTTACAAATAAAAAAGGCGGGGTAACAATCCCCTGGGAATAAGGGCCGATGGCGGCCGGGGCCCGGGGGGTCTGGATAATTTTGCACGTCATAAGATTCTCCTTTCTAGTGTTCCGTCAAGGTTTAAATGACGGGTTGAATTTTTTGCAGGGTGGGCACATGTTTTTCCGTGCCCACCTGAATCGGTGGGCAGCGCTGCGCTTTTGCCCACCCTACAAAAAAATTCAATATGTTACATACCCGTCAGATTAACCTTGACAGAGCACTAGACTGCGTAGCGTTTTTCTTTTTCATAATATTCCGGAAATCCGACGATTTCCTGCAAATGCATAAATTCTGACAGACCTGCGGGCTGTTTTCCCTCAAAAATATCCGCCAGTGCTGTTTCCGCAGACTGTATCACAGCCAGCATCAGGCTCAGGGGATAGGCTGCAATTTTGTACCCGGTTTCCTGCAGTTTTTCCGGAGTCAGGATGGGTGTTTTTCCCTGCTCCACCATATTGGCCATTTTGGGACCGGGAACATTTTTACAGTAATACCGCATTTCTTCTTCATTCCGGGGGGCTTCCAGAAAGGTGATATCCGCACCGATTTCACGGAATGTCCGGGCACGGAGCACCGCCTCTGCCAATCCCTCTGTTTCATTGGCATCGGTACGGGCCATGATGAGGATATCTTCTCCTTCATCCCGCACATCCACGGCGGCCCGAATGCGGGCAAATGCTTCCTCCCTGCCCACTGTCTGCTTGCCGCGGGTATGACCGCAGCGTTTGGGGGCGAGCTGATCTTCAATCATAATACAGGCAAAACCGGCGCGGGCATATCCCCGGACTGTCCGCTGCACATTCATGGCATTGCCGTAACCCGTATCCCCGTCCCCGAAAATCGGAATGGAAACAGCCCCGCAGATATTTCTTCCCTGTTCCAGCATTTCGGAATAACTGATCAGTCCTGTATCCGGCATGGCAAGCCGGGAAGCGGAAACTGCAAAACCGCTCATAAAACCCGCAGGAAATCCGCTTCTTTCAATCAGCCGGGCTGTCAGGGCATCATAGCATCCGGGAACCAAAAGAATATCCGGGCCTTTCAGCAGTGTTTTCAAATCTGCTGCTTTGGACATAATTCTACTCCTTTTCCGCCGTAATGTAAATTTTTTTCTGATGCAGATCTGACGGTGCATGATCCGGTGTGAAAATTCATCCTTTCAGACCGGATGCGGAAAGCCTGCCGTCAGAAGAGAAATCCCGATGAACCACATGGTGGCACAGACCAGACTGTCCAGTATCCGCCATGCCAGAGGGCGGCGGAAAAGCGGGGCAAGTATCTTTCCGCCCATACTCAGGGAAAAAAACCAGATAAAAGAGGCCGACATGGCCCCCAAACCGAAATAAATACGACTGCTTCCGCTAAACTGTCCGCTGATGCCGCCCATAAGGATAACAGTATCCAGATAAACATGGGGATTGAGCAGGGTAACAGCCAGGGTGGCCCATAAAACCGAGCGCAGGGAAGTAAAGGTCTGTGCATCTGTTTCCAGTTTTCCGCCTTTGAGCGCGGAGCGGAAGGCCCTGAATCCGTACCAGAACAGAAAAAGCGCGCCGCCCCATGCGGCCAGCTGCATATATAAGGCATCGGATGCCACCAGAGAACCTGTTCCGGCAATGCCTGCGGCAATGAGTGCGGCATCACATATACTGCAAAGAAGGGCAATAAAAAAGGGATGATTCCGCCGGATACTCTGGGAAAGCACAAAGGCATTCTGCGCGCCGATGGCAATAATCAGACCCGCGCTGATACCGAAACCCTGTAAAAAGGGAAGCGCTGCATTCATATTTGGAAATCGCCCTATATCATCTTTTTAAAGAATTCATCACCTGACCGGTAATGACTTTGGGATAGAAATAGGTGGATTTCCGGGGCATAATCAGCCCTTCTTCCGCGACCTGCCGTACCTGTTCTATTTTGGTATGATTCAGAATAAAGCTCATATCATAATCCCCCTTCCGAACCCCTTCCACCGCTTTTTTCACTTCCGTTGCATAAGAGATGAGATTATGGTTGTCCAGCCGCTCCTGGTCAAATTCCAGAATTTCCATAAAAATCAAACGCGTCAGCACAGTGACATCCAGATTCAGCAAAGAACCGGGGAGTTCCTCTGAAAAAAGTTCCTGCATCACCCCCGGCTGCAGGGTCAGCAGAAAAAGTTCCTGACGGTTTTTCATGCACAGACCGATGGTATGACGGTCTTCCCCTGCTTCCAGCTCCTCGGTAAAAGTCTGCAGATCCTTTTCAGCGGAACAGACTATACTGCGGATCTGAAAATATTTTCCGGCTTTGGAAAGAAAAGTTTCCATGACTGCCGGTTTGATTTCTTTGAGCATACGGTGGGCCGGCAGGATTACCATGCCCGGATCCTGCATACTGGCCAGATACATCATGACATAATTTGCCGGATGTGTATCAGAAAAATCCGGATCATTGTTTTTCAGCCATTCCCGAAAATTCAATGCGGTTTCATAGCGGTGATGTCCGTCGGCAATAAACAGTTTTTTATCTTTCATCCGTGCCTGCAGCTCACGGATACTGCCCTCATCTGTAATCCGCCACATTTTCTGGCCGTGTCCTGCTGTATCCCTGAATTCCGAATCCGGTTCCCGGTCTGTAATGGCAGCCCTTATGCAGGGCAGAATACTGTTTTCCGGATCGGGAAAAAGGGAAAAAATCGGGCAGAAATTGGCATAGGAGGCTTTCATAAGCTCCAGCCGCTCTGTTTTGACTTTTGAAAAAGTTTTCTCATGGGGAAGAATCATTTTTTTTTCAAAAGACTCCAGCCCGACCATGGCGATCAGACCATAGCGGGTGATACGGGGTTCTCCCGCGCCGAATGCAATAGCAGTTGCATAAAATGCCGGATTTTCATCCTTTTTCAAAAAACCCTCTGCCTGCCACTGTTTCCAGAAAGAAGCCGCACGGCTATGGGGATTCTCCTCTGCCGTATCTTTTTCCGATTTTTTCCCTAAAACCAGTCGGATAATATTGCAGGGATGTGCCGCATAAAAATGTTCCTGCTCTTCAGGGGAAATGACATCATAGGGAGGGGTGGTGACCGCGCTGAGATCCGGTATTTTTTCCGGATGAAAAACAATTCCCCGGAAGGGAGATATTCTTGCCATAAAATCAGACTCCGTTGAAATTAAAGATTTATCATAAAAAAAGAAAGGGGAATCCCTTTCTGAAATACTCCGGCATACAAAGTTGATGAACCCCTGAAAATCAGAAATCCCGTCACTCCGGTCAAAACCGGAGTCTGTAATTTCAGTAGATCGAAAAGTTTCCCCCGGATAGGGTTTTACGACTGTCCCGGTTGCCCCATGCAGAAATACAGTTTCCGCACTCCTCCGGAAACTTTTCGATCTACTGAATTTATTTGAAATTCCAGGATTCCGGTTTTGGCCGGAACAGCGGAAAAATTGAAAACCGGACTGATAAGCGATTTATCAAAGTTGCCTTCTGATACTACTGCGCTGTCAACTTTGAAATTATGAGTTAAAAATCGGATTTTTCCAAAAAATCCGATTTTTCAATGCAACCGAAGTCACAGACTCAAAATTGACAATGCGCTGCAATCGTTCGGTAAAAAATTTCGGTTTTCATAATTTCAGAATTTTACAAATCCCTGTCTGAAAAATCATATACAATGATTTCAGAAGGTTACATTTTTACGGCCCGGAAATCAGAATACATTACCGGGCTATTGATACTAAAAAGATAACCATAATTCAAGGGATTTCATATTTTTTACTGATATATTACTCAGAAGAGCAAAGAGAATCTTCAGGTAAACAAAAAAAGAATTCATAAGACTATTGACAGATGCCCGCAAAAATTATATGTATCCCGACTGTACTGACTCAGAGGGGGGTTACCGGAGAGGTGGCCGAGCGGCTGAAGGCCCCGCTCTCGAAAAGCGGTATCCTGGCGAAAACCGGGATCGTGGGTTCGAATCCCACCCTCTCCGCCATCTGTTAAGGATGCAAATCCTTATCAGAAAGTACAAATTCAGATTACCCGGAAAGGGTATGAAAAGCGTTCCAAAACAAGGAGAGATGACCGAGCTGGCTGAAGGTGCACGACTGGAAATCGTGTGTGCTGTTAATAGCGGCACCGAGGGTTCGAATCCCTCTCTCTCCGCCAGATAAAATCTTGCAGAAACCGACAGTTCCCGACTCCTCCGATTTCAATAACAATACAAGCGAATATTTTCAGAAATGCTATGACAGGGGCGGTTTCCGGATCGCCCCTATAAATTTTTAATATCCCGTTTTTATGTCATATCTTGTCCTTGCCCGTAAATACCGGCCGCAGACCTTCCATGATGTGGTGCAGCAGGAGCATGTAACCCGCACACTGCAGAATGCCATTTCTGCAAAGCGGCTGGCCCATGCGATTCTTTTTTCCGGCCCCCGGGGTACCGGAAAAACCACCATTGCCCGCATACTGGCCAAAGCCATGAACTGTGCCCAAGGGCCTGCACCGACCCCCTGCAATGTCTGCCGTTCCTGTAAGGAAATCACATCGGGCAATGCCGCTGATGTTTTTGAAATTGACGGTGCTTCCAACAACGGGGTGGATCATATCCGGGAACTGCGGACCAATATCCGGTATATGCCCTCGCACAGCCGCTACAAAATTTATATTATAGATGAAGTGCATATGCTCAGCACAGCGGCTTTCAATGCACTTCTGAAAACACTGGAAGAACCGCCCGCCCACATTCTTTTCTTTTTTGCAACCACCGAACCCCATAAAATTCCCATTACCATTCTGTCCCGCTGCCAGCGGCATGACCTGCGGCGCATTGATCTGGATGACATATGCAATCATATGGATGCATTGTGTAAAAAGGAAAATGTGGAAATTGCAGGGGAAAGTCTGGGGCTGATTGCGCGGGAATCGGGCGGCAGTATGCGGGATGCCCTCAGCCTGCTGGATCAGGTCATGTCCGGCTCTCCGGAAGGCATCAGTCATGAGCAGATACTGGATATTCTGGGTGTTGTGGACCGCAAAATTCTTTTTGAACTGTCCGCCGCGCTTATACAGGGGGATATGAATGCTGTACTGGATATTATCAGGGAACTGTATGATCACGGTCATAATCTGAAAGAATTCTATTCTTCCCTGGCCGAACATTTCCGCAATCTGCTGCTGGTGCGGATGGGAACAAAAACAGAAAATCTGGTGGATGTACCGGCACATGAAACAGCACTGATGGCAAGTCAGGTGGGGCAGGTGTCCGAGCTATGGCTTTCCCAGGTGCTGGATGCGGTCTGCAAAGAAGAAAATACCATGCGCTATTCGGCACTGCCCCGGCTGACCCTGGAAATGATTTTCATCCGCCTTTTCCAGATCCGTCCCGCGCTTCCCATTGATATGCTGATTGAAAAACTTGATCTGCTGCGCAAAGGGGTCTGCGAAGAAAGCGCAGATTTCACACCGGTGCGGCCCCTTCCGGCGCAGGTACGGGAAAAGGTGTCATCCCCCGGGCAGAAAATACCTGACAGTGCCGATAAAAAGAGGGAAATATCTTCCCTTCCGGAAGCAGTCAGTGAAAAAAAGCCGGAAGCGGAAAAGGCAGCATACAGAAAGCAGGAGGAAAAAACACAGACATCGCAGGAGACTGCCGCTCATGCGGAAATTTCTGACAGCAGTGAAGAAAAATTATCAGTGGAACTGCCCTCTGCACCCCGGCCGGAAGTCCGGACAGAAACCCGGGCAGAAACCGGCCCCGCAGGGCAGAATCCGCCTGAACATCATCCGCAGGAACCGGAACACAAACCTCCTCATGTGCAGACAGAGCCCCCGGAAATCATTTGGGAAAAAATGACGGCTTTTATTGCAAAAGAGTCGGTGGTCATGGGAACCTGCCTGAACAAATGCAGTCTGAAGGCGGTGCATCCCGACAGTCTGGAAATCGAAGTCCGCGGCAACAGTTTCAATATGAAACGGTTAGAGAAAAATTCGGATATGCTCCGCAGGGCAGCGGAACGTTTTTTCGGACGTAAAATGCAGATTCATCTTTCTTCCCTGCCCGATAGTGGAAAAGAGAAGAAAGATAGTGCGGAAAAATCAAACCAGGCCCGGCAGGATGCCATTAACCATCCTTTGGTCATGGCGACCATAGAAATTTTTGAAGGGGAGCTGGTGGATGTGAAAATTTTATAAATTTCCGCATAAACGATCATGATTTACATTCACAACGAAGCATGAAAACTGTACGGAGTGCAAAAATGAAGGCGGAGGCCGGTTTTTCGCAGACACTTTCATACAAACGGCCATGAGCCGTGACTCACAGCGAAGCATGAAAATACACCGCAGAGACGCACACCGCAGAGAGACGCACACCGCAGAGAGACGCACACCGCAGAGAGACGCACACCGCAGAGAGACGCACACCGTGCGTCTCTACAGGGGACTTTCATATAAAATGTATCAGTATTGAAAAATAACCGTGTCAAATTTTAAGGAGGATTGATAATGAAAGGTATGGGCAATATGATGAAGCAGGCCCAGAAACTGCAGGCAAAAATGCTGAAAATGCAGGAAGACCTGGCAAATGAGACCGTTGAAACCACTTCGGGAGGCGGCATGGTCAAAGTGGTGGCCAACGGAAAACAGCAGATTGTTTCCATCCAGATGGAAAAAGAAGTGGTGGACCCGGATGATGTGGAAATGCTGCAGGATCTGGTACTGGCGGCCGTAAACGATGCCCTGAACAAATCCCAGCAGATGGTTTCGGATAAAATGAGCAAACTGGTGCCGGGCGGTATGAATATTCCGGGACTCATGTAGCCCGCATTTCGCTTGTCTCTGTAACACTTTGAAAATTAAATTGTTTTTTCGATAGCTTTTTACATGAACAAAAAATCGGATTTAATAAATTCAAATATTTGGAGTGCAAAGAGCGAAATGTGGGATGTAGTGTTCTGTCAACATTAAAATGACGGGTATCCGGAACATCCGCCAAACCGTAAGGGCGTATTGCATACGCCCGGTATGAGCGGCTTTATGGCCTGTGCAGTGCGCCCCTGCAGGAGTGACATAACCCGTCAGTTTAACTTTGACAAAGCAGTAGTGTTCTGTCAACATTAAAATGACGGGTGACATTATCGCAGGGGCTTATACTCAGTAGATCGAAAAGTTTCCCCCGGATACGGTTTTACGACTGTCCCGGAGTGCGGAAACTGTATTTCTGCACCGCCGCATCTCCCGGCTGACCCATGCAGAAATACAGTTTCTGCACTCCTCCGGAAATTTTCGATCTGCTGATACTGCACAGGCCCGGCATGGGCGGCTGCGGGGCGTATGCAGCAGGCCCTTACAGGAATCAGATCACCCCTCATTTTTATCCTGACAACGCACTGTTCTGAACCGGAAAAAAGAGAGGGGACGGGGAATCCTTATCTTCTTCCCTTTTTCCGGACAGGAATAAAGCAGACTGAAATCTGAAATCACATTATGAGTCACTACCCATCATCCGTGCTGAACCTGATCCGGGCATTTACCTGTCTGCCGGGCATCGGTGAAAAAACTGCCGAACGCCTGACAATGCATCTGCTCCGTGCACAGCAGAGGGAAGCCCAGTCCCTGGCCCGGGCCATTCTGGACATGAAAGAAAAAACCCGCCTCTGCCTCAGCTGTTTTTCCCTCAGTGACACTGATATCTGCAGAATATGCAGTAATCCGGCACGGGACAAAACAATGCTCTGCGTTGTGGGAGATGTGGATGAAATGGCGGCCCTGGAAAAATCCGGGGCCTATTACGGACTGTACCATGTTCTTCAGGGCCTGCTTTCACCCATGGACGGTATCGGCCCGGACGATATCCGCATCCGGGAACTGATGCAGCGCATAGGCAAAGAAGAAATCAGGGAAGTGGTCATTGCCACCGGAACCCATACCGAAGGGGAGACCACAGCCGCGTATATATCCGAGCGTTTAAAAGCCTTTCCGGTCAAAGTATCCCGCATTGCTTCGGGGGTTCCCCTGGGCGGTGAACTCCGTTATGTGGATCAGGCAACCTTGCGAAAAGCCATGGAAACACGTTATGTCATCTGATGAAAGTTCTGATATTTTTGACTGTCAGCAATGCGGCGAATGCTGCAGGGGCTACGGCGGAACCTATGTTACTCCCGAAGATATGCAGGCCATTGCCCGCTATATCAATACAGACCCGGACACCTT
This sequence comes from Desulfobacteraceae bacterium, assembly GCA_011390755.1. Classification (GTDB taxonomy): domain Bacteria; phylum Desulfobacterota; class Desulfobacteria; order Desulfobacterales; family Desulfococcaceae; genus JAABRU01. The sequence continues at coordinate 36,461 of JAABRU010000011.1, forward strand.
TGGCAGGCAATACTGCCGCATATCCGGCAGCAGAGCTGTGCTGGCACAGGGGGAAAACTCTTACTGTATTTTCTGGAAAGATAAAATCTGCACAATTCACCCGGTCAAACCCCGCATGTGCAAAGCCTGGCCCTTTATCCGCAGCGTGCTGAGCGATGTAGGCAACTGGAGAGCCATGGCAGGATCCTGTCCCGGAATGCGCACCGATGTAAGTGATGAAAAAATTCTCCGCTGTGTGAGGCAGGAGATAGAAAGACGGGAAAAGGGGCAGTTATGATCGGATTACTGGATTCCGGAACCGGAGGGCTGTGTGCTGCCCGGCAGATCAAAGAGACTTTGCCGGAATATGATTTCATCTACTTCGGGGATACGGCCCGCAGCCCCTGTGACAACCGGAGTCTTCCTCTTCTCCGGAAAATAGCCCTGGAAGGTCTGGATTTTCTTTCCCGAAAGGGCGCGGCTGTTATTGTTGTCACCTGTCACAGCTTTTCCGCTGTTCTGGATGAGAAAGACAGTAATTTTCCCCTTCTGAATATCGTCAGTCCCTCGGCAGAGCAGGCCGCGCAGCAGTCCCGCAAAGGCCGTATCGGTCTCATCGGCCCCCGTTCTCTGGTGGAAAGCGGGATTTATGAAAAAAAGATCCGCAGTATCCGGCCGGATGCGAAACTGATTTCCATCCCGGCCCCTCTGCTGATGCCCCTGGCAGAGGAAGCATGGATCAAACACCCGGAAACAAACAGAATCGTCAAAAAATACCTGCATTATCTCAAAGTCCGGCAGACAGATACCCTCATCCCTGCCAGCGGTTCTTATGCAGTGCTGGCAAAAACCATTGGGCAGAAAGCCGGAAAAAGAGTAAGATGCATTGATCCGGTTTTTGCAGTCTGCGATCATCTGAAATCATACCTGAAAAATCATCCGGATTTGTTGGCATCCCTGCCCCAAAACGGCAGTAGCAGATATTATGTTTCCGATCTCAGTGCCTTTTATCAGAAAACAGCCAAAATTATGTTTGGTAAAAATATTTTTCTGGAAGATGCCGGGAAGTATGACAGTTTCTGATGGAACGAAATAAAAAATAATGCCGGGGGAAAGTCTGAACAGGAACCGCTGCTGTTTCTGAGCGGAAAAAAATCAGAGAGTATGCAGTTTCAGTTTCAGTTTCTTTATTTCCGCAGGACGCAGACCGGTAGTCTTTGCAATCTGTTCCTCGGTCAGCAGATTCATTTTCAGCAGATTCAGAGCAGTTTCTTTTTTTCCTTCCATCTTCCACTTTTCCTTCTCTTTCCAAAGAGTGATCTGTATCAATTCCTGAACAGCAACGGTTTTTTCCAGGGGGGGTCAGCTGCATTTTTTTTACCTCCTCCAATGTCAGATCCGAAAATCGCTGCAGAACAGCGTATTCCATCAGTTCCACCAGTTTTCCGGTTTTTTTCCGATAGTTCCAGAAAATGGTATTGGGTCAAATTCTTTGATGTATTGAAAAATATTATCTTTCATGATAATTAACAAATCTCAGTAGTGTTCCGTCAAGGTTTAAATGACGGGTTGAATTTTTTGCAGGGTGGGCACATGTTTTTCCGTGCCCACCTGAATCGGTGGGCAGCGCTGCGCTTTTGCCCACCCTACAAAAAATTCAATATGTTACATACCCGTCAGATTAACCTTGACAGAGCAGTAGTACACCACGGCGTAAATACGTACACAGTTTATAAACACCGGATGCCCTGATTTAAAAGGGTTTGCAGGGCCGGAAAACTGTGTACGAACTTCTGACTTGGTGTAGTAGTGCTTTGTCAATTTTGATTTTATGACTTCCGGGCCCAACCGTGAGGAAGGGGAGCGCGGAACCGCTGTCTTCAGGTCATAATTTCAAAGTTGACAGAGCAGTAGGTCGAAAAGTTTTCTCCGGATACGGTTTTACGACTGTCCCGGAGTGCAAAAATTGTATTTCTGCACGACGCAGCTCCCGGCACCCCATGCAAAAAATCAGGTTTTTTTTATTAACAGCGATTTTCAGAAATCTGACTTTTTACGGGCTCATCAATTTTTGCACTCCTCCGGAAACTTTTCCATCTACTCCGTGTACTGTATACAACAATAAAAACAAAACCTGGAGGTCTTTATGAAAAGTACGGTATGGTTTACGGATTTACGGACCAGTCCCAAAGAAAACCTTTATCAGAAACTGGATAAACTCATGGATGCGGCAGGTCTGGACAGGATACTGGAAAAAAGGGATCTGGCCGCGGTCAAGCTCCATTTCGGGGAGATGGGCAATACAGCCTATATCCGGCCGGTTTTTCTGCGCCGGATTGCCGACCGGATCAAAGAATGCGGAGCCAGTCCTTTTCTTACTGATGCCAATACCCTGTATGCAGGAACCCGCAGCGATGCGCCCGCGCATCTCAATACGGCCATCCGCAACGGTTTTTCCTATGCTGTGGTCGGTGCGCCGCTGGTGATTGCGGACGGACTCAGAGGGAAAAGTGAAAGCAGTGTCGCAGTCAACCGGAAACGTTTTCAGGAAGTATATATCGGCAAAGAAATCGTCGAGGCCGATGCCTATATTTCCGTGGCCCATTTCAAAGGGCATGAACTTTCGGGATTCGGGGGGGCAATCAAAAACACCGGCATGGGATGCGCTTCCCGCAAAGGAAAACTGGCCCAGCATTCCACCGTATCCCCCGGCATCAATGAGGAAAAATGTATCGGATGCGGTGACTGCACCGAACATTGTTCCCAGTCTGCCCTTTCCCTGGAAGATGACAAAGCCCGCATGGATGCGGAGAAATGCATCGGATGCGGCGAATGTATTCTTATCTGTCCCAACGCTGCCATAGAAATCAAATGGGATCAGGCCATACCGGTATTTTTGGAAAATATGGTGGAATACACGGAAGGAGTATTGAAAAATAAAAAAGGCAAAACCTTCTTTATTAATTTCATTACATCGGTTTCACCTGCCTGTGACTGCTACGGATATAATGATGCGCCCATTGTCCGGGACATCGGCATTCTGGCATCTGCGGATCCGGTGGCCATAGATCAGGCTTCTGTGGATTTGGTAAACCGGGAGCACACCCTTCCCGGAACCTGCATGGAACGCAATCTCGGTCCCGGAGAGGACAAATTCAAAGGCATCTATCCCAAAGTGGATTGGGAAATTCAATTGGAATATGCCCAAACCCTGGGATTGGGAAGCCGGAAATACAGTCTGGAAAAAATATAGAGTCCCAAAAATTGTCCCCGGCCTGCTTGGGAACAGTGGCATTAAGAACCTATCCGAAAACCTGTCTTCCGGTATTCTGAACCAATGCCGTTTCCGTAAGCAGAAAATCCCCCCTCCCCCGGCGGGCGGGGTCAGGGGAGGGGGGAAACACCGCTTTGTAATCAGCCGGATTTTTCACCCTCCCCCTGCCCCTCCCTGAGGAAGGGGAGTCTTAAGGAAACGGCATTGATTCTGAACCCCTGTTTTCACCGGTTTCAAAAACCGGTTTCGGAGGTTTTCGGATAGACTCTGAGCGGACTGTCAGATAAAATATATTTCTGTACACTCAGAAAAGCTGCGGAGGAGTGCCGGACTGAAAGTTTGGCCTCCCCGGTCCGGACTTTAAAAGGGCAAAAAATTTATTTGACAGACCATTTATGCAACAGGCCCTTACGGTTCCGCGGATGTTCCGGATACCCGTCATTTTACCCCTGACAGTTACACTACCAGAGAGGCATTGTTTTTGCGGACTGCCGGGCATATTCCTGCAAAGATGTTTCCTTATGCTTCTGTATGGAAATAATGAGATTTCTTCCCTGATCTTCCCAGCGGACACTGTCGGCATAACGCCGGATAATATAAATACCCCGCCCTGAAGAACGGTAAAAAAACTCTCCCTCTTTGGGATCGGGAATATGACTGTAATCAAATCCTTTGCCCTGATCCTTTATTTCCAGGTGAAAATCATTTCCGAAACGCCAGCACAGGGTCAGGGATTTATCCGCGGCCTGCCGGTTTCCGTGCCGCCATGCATTCAGCAGACCTTCAGCCAGAATGGAGCGGATGGCAAGTCTTGGAATCCGGAATCCCCGCAATTCCGTCTCTTTTGCTATTTCCCGGTACAAATCCGGAATTATACGGTAGAGATCATCCGAACTGTTCGGATACAGTACCCTTTTTTCACTCTTCCGGCTCTCTATTTCCAGTCCGAGCATGGTAATATCATCCAAAGATGTATTTTTCGCAAAGGGAATGAGTTCTGCATGACTCATGTCCGCAATTTTTTTTATCATGCTGCGCATCAGGTCTCCGACAGATATGCTGCTGTCAAGGGCCGCAATACCGGCAGTCAGTTTCCGGAGTTCCTCAAACCTCAGAAAAGCATTTTTTCCTGTCCGGGGCATCTCGGTCAGACCGTCCGTATAAAAAATCAGCCGGTCTCCTTCCTGAAGGGGTAAGAGACCGGCAGAAAATTCATTTTCGGAATGAATCGGAATAAAAAGATTTTTACCCGGCCCCCCGGGTTCCGGCAAACCGGTGACTTCCGCACCGCGTATGAGCAGAAAGCGGGGATGGCCCGCGGATACATACCGCAGTTCTGAGCTCAGGTGGCAGATTTCCGCATTGACAGAGGTAAAAAAATCCTGGGACTGGAAAAGTCCGGAACGCAAGATTTCCGCATTCAGACGGGAGATGATAATTTCCTGTTTTTCCGCTGGATAGCGGTTGAGCAGGCTGTGATGAATCAAATCGGTGATGATACTGCGGAGAACACATCCCACTTCGTGACCGGACTGATCTTTAAGGCTGATAACAGTTTTTGCGCGTTCTGCCTGAAAAAAATTTCTGACAAAAGAATGATCCCCTCCTTCTTTATAACAGGGAAAAGAAAGGGTTTCGGCAAAAAGAACAAGACCGTCTGCAAGGTGCGTATAGCGCGGCGGCACCGGGTTGATCATCTGCAGCAGATGTTTCGCCAGATCAATGCTGATCTCCAGTTTTTTCATCAGGTGGCGGATGTCGGTAATATCCAGCATACTCTGCACCAGATATTCCCGGTCCCGGACCCGTGCCCTTGCCAGGGTGCGCCTCACATGGATGACATCTTCATTGTCGCGCCGGAGGGTATATTCATCACTGACAATGCGCTGCTCCGGGTCTGCGGACTGCTCCCCTGTATCCCGCAGTTCATAAAAATCCCGGCCGATGAGTTCTTCTTCCGGACATCCCAGCATTTGCGCAGCACAGGGATTGGCATCAATGATTTTATAATTGTCCGGATCAATTATCATCACCGCGGCCGGCACCGCGGCCAGAATCGTTTTCAGATAGGAATCCTTTTCCCTTGTTTCCGCCAGCGGATTCATTTTCGTCCTCCTGCCAGTTCCAGAAGAGTGGTCACAAAATCTTTCAGCTGCTCGGCCTGGGCACTGAGTTCTTCGGAAGAACTTGCCAGCTCCTGGGCATTGGCGGCATTCTGATGAATCACTTCGTTCATGCCCGAAACAGAATCACTGATCTGCCGGAGTACCTTTGCATGGTCCTTGCTGGCATTGGTGATGGATGCGGTTTTGTCTCCCATAATAGTGGAAGACTTGATAATCCCCTCAAAATCCCGGTTCATATCTTTGACGGAGTCCGCGGACTGTGCAATTCTGCGGATAGTGGTATCCAGCAGTTCCTGGGTATTCCGGGCCGCACCTGTGCTTTTGACAGCCAGATTCCGCACTTCATCCGCAACAACGGCAAAGCCTGCCCCGGCATCTCCCGCGTGGGCGGCCTCCACAGCCGCGTTCAGGGCCAGCAGGTTGGTCTGAAAAGCAATCGCATCAATAGATTTGATAATATCGGCAATGTGGTCACTGTCTTTTTCAATGGTGGCAATCTGTTCGGTCAGCTCTACCAGCAGCATGACAGTTTTGACCGATTTTTTGATATTGTCGTTCATCAGTTCTCCGGCCCCTTTGGTCAGTCCGGAAGTAATTTTTATGGCATCGGCCATTTCATTCAGAGACCGGGCCGCATGATCCGCGGCCGCTGCCTGTTCGGAAGAACCTTCGGCCAGATGCATTCCCATTTCGGCCACCTCATTGGAAGCCGCGGCAATGGATGCGGAAGCATCCGAAAGCCCGTTGATAAGTTCCCGGATGGGGGTTTCAATTTCCCCGGCAATCACCAGGGACACAGCAATAAAAATACCGAATCCGATCAGACTGATCCCGATAATCCGGCTCAGCAGATTTTTACCCGATGCAAGGCTTTCCGATACAAATTCATTTTCAATACTGCCTGCCTGCTCTTCCGGAATCCCTGAGCAGATTGCCCCGATAAAACGGCCTTCGGGCGTTTTTAAGGCAGAGGCAATCATCCGGTAGCTTTTGCCTTCAGCTTCCAAAGAAAGAGGATGGGGCAGAGTGGATGCCGCAATCTGTGCAAATTCTTCCGTACCCAGTTTCAGTTTTCCGCTTTTTTCCTGTCCCCGGACAAATCCCGTATGCACTACGGATTCGGTTCCGGCAAACACGGCCACGGCCGCCCCGGTGGCCGCATATACGGCCTGAAAGGGGGCTGTATAATGATTCAGAATTCTTCCGCTCAGCACGGTCCGGTTTCCGGAGGCGGAATGCAGCACCGATATTACCGCTATAAAATGCGTATCATCCGGATATTTTTCTTCCATAGCCAAAGCCCGGATAAAACCGCGGTCATAATCCGCCAGCCGCAGACCTGCTTTTTTTTCCGCCTCTTTATCTTTTTTTGTTATATTGTCAAATAATTCAGGATTTTGCCCAAGATAATTCCGTATTTTCTTTTCTGCTGCCTCCCCTGCTGCCGATGACCAGGCACGGATACATCCTCCCTCTGCATCAAAAAGAATGGCAAAATCAGTCATTTCCGCATACAGAGCAGGCCCGGCGGCCCCTTCCGGACGGTAAAAAAAATCTTTTGCTGCCAGTTCTGTTCCTTTTGCCATATGATACAGTCCCATCTGTATGACCTGATGATATCCGGTCAGATTTCCCCGGATGAGCATCCGCAGTCTTTCCGACAGGTTTCCGGCCTGCCGGGAAACATTTGTGTCCAGTTTAATGGAGATGACAATGGCTATGGTCAGCAGTATCAGAAAGCTGAAAAAGGAGAATCTTATGAGAATATTATTTTTTATACTTTTCATAAGTCATATCCTCCTGTCCGTTCCGTTTTTTTCCGTCAAAGGGGCGAATCTTTTTTCCGCAGCTGCTCTTCCAGTCCTTCAGAACAGGTGTATCACAGGAAAGCCATAAGTACAAACAGGATTTGTACTGACTGGTCTGTCAAACAAATTTTTTATACTATTCCAATTTAGGTTTTTTCAGGCACGAAATTTGCTTCAACTGTCAACCGCAACTGTTTGGCGGACATGTTATAAGATTTTGTGTCTGTTTTTGGAAAAACCAAAATTGGATCAGTATACCCTTTTAATAAGTCCGGATCGGGGAGTCCGAACTGAAAGTTTGGCAGACTTCCAAACTTTCAGTCCGGCACTCCTCCGCAGCTTTTCTGAGTGTGCAGAAATATATTTGACAGTCCGCCGATGTTCCTGTCAGCGTAATTCCCGCCCTATTCAAAATGCTGGAAAGTCGGAAATCCCTCCTTTTGACAGAGACGGTCACGTTCTGCCTCCCGAATATCTTCCGCTACCATCATTTTCACCAGTTTTTCAAAAGAAACTCTGCTTTTCCATCCCAGTTTTTCTTTGGCTTTTGCCGGGTCTCCCAGCAGAAAATCCACTTCCGTGGGCCGGAAATAGCGGGGATCAATACGGACCAGCACCTTGCCGCTTTCACTGTTTTTCCCGACCTCATCCGTACCCGCCCCTTCCCAGCGGACAGTGATACCGATTTCCTGAAAGGCTTTTTCCGTAAATTCACGCACGGAATGGGCCTCTCCGGTGGCGATGACAAAATCATCGGCTTTTTCCTGCTGCAGCATCCGCCACATGGCCTGCACATAATCCCCGGCGTATCCCCAGTCTCTCTGGGCATCCAGGTTTCCGAGCCAGAGATTTTCCTGCATTCCCAGTCTGATGCGGGCCACGGCACGGCTGATTTTGCGGGTGACAAAGGTTTCCCCGCGGATGGGGGATTCATGGTTGAAGAGAATGCCGTTGCAGGCAAACATGCCGTAGGCTTCCCGGTAGTTGACGGTAATCCAGTAGGCATACACCTTGGCAGCCCCGTAGGGACTCCGGGGATAAAAAGGGGTGGCTTCCGTCTGGGGGATTTCCCGGACCTGGCCGTACATCTCACTGGTGGAGGCCTGGTAAAACCGTGTTTTCTGCTCCAGGCCCAAAATGCGGATGGCCTCCAGAAGTCGCAGGGTTCCCAGGGCATCGGAGTTGGCAGTATATTCCGGGGTTTCAAATGATACTTTCACATGGCTCTGGGCAGCCAGGTTGTATATTTCATCCGGCTGCACTTCCTGTATGATGCGTATGAGGTTGGTGGCATCGGTAAGATCCCCGTGATGCATGAAAAAGCGGATGTCATCTTCATGGGGATCCTGGTAAAGATGCTCCACCCGGCCTGTATTGAAAGAAGAAGAACGGCGTTTGATACCGTGTACCTCATAGTTTTGGGACAGGAGGAAATCGGAAAGATACGCTCCGTCCTGACCGGTAATTCCGGTGATTAATGCCCGTTTCATAATGTATCTCCCATTGTCTGAGCAGAAAAGTGATTGTGTCAGCATACAAAAATGTCAGATCAGAAATCCGACAGAATAATACCAGTCCCAACGAATAAACTCAGTAGATCGAAAAGTTTCCGGAGAAGTGCAAAAAATGTATTTCTGCATGGCAACCGGAAGCTGCGGCTGTGCAAAAATACAATTTTTGCACTCCGGGACAGTCGCAAAAGTGTATCCGGGGGAAATTTTTTTCATCTGCTGAAACTGCCATGCAGAAGTACGGAAAATTGACTTGTTCCCATGCTCTGCGTAAATGCCATTAAGTTAAGGAATTTTTGGAGTGCCAAAATGAAGTGAAATGGAATTTTGGCCGGACTTTACGAATTATTTCAGTGTCCCAAACTTTCAGTTCGGGACTCCTCCGCCCTTAACTTAATGACATTGGGGCGGAGTCCGGGAACGAGTTGAAGACTTTCATGCTTCTTTGTGAATGTAAAAAAAAATTAAGGGATGAAGCGGGGGAGCCAGGTTGCGATTTCCGGAAAGATCATCAGCAGAATCACGCAGAGAATATAGGCCGGCATAAACCAGGCCACTCCCCTGAAAACATCTTCCAGGGGGATATCTTTGGCCATGCCTCCGACAACATAGGTCGTAGCCCCCACCGGCGGTGTAACGGCTCCCATTGTGGTAATCACCGTAATGGTAACACCGAACCATATGGGATCATAACCCAGCTGCTCCGCAACAGGGAAAAAAATCGGGATGGTTATCAGCAGCAGGGCCAGCGCATCCATGACGGCCCCGCCGATAATATAGATAAAAAAAATAATGGCCATGATAAATGTTTTGGAAACCGGCAGTCCCACCACCCATCCGGCAATGTCATGGGGAATCCGGGTAATGGTCAGGAATTTGCCGAAAATCACTGCCCCGGTAATAATTGTGATAACCATGCAGGATATGCGCAGCGTGTCATTGACTGCATCCCGGAATCCTTTCCAGTTCAGTTTCCTGCGGATCAGACTGATGAGCAGGGCAGCAAAAGAACCGGCTGCCCCGGCTTCCGCGGGAGTAAAAAAACCGAAAAACAGCCCCAGCATGACCAGCAGGAAAAGAATGAGCATATCCGCGGCACCGGCCAGAGAGCGGAATTTTTCCTTCCACCCGCTTTCCGATCCCACCGGCCCCCAGTCCGGATGCAGTCTGCATACTCCGTACACCGTCAGCATGAGCAGAAGGGAAAGAAGCAGTCCTGCCCCGATGCCCCCGTAAAAAAGCCGGGCAATGGACTGTTCTGTTGACAGCCCGATGACAATCAGCACCACACTGGGCGGAATGACCACTCCCAGAGTGGAACCGCAGGCCACTGCCCCGGTACTGAGCCGGGGGTGGTAATGATACTTTTTCATCTGCGGCAACGCCACCGTGGTCATGGTGGCGGCCGTGGCCGCATTGGAACCGCAGATGGCGGAAAAAGCGGAACAGGCCATAATTGTCGCCATTGCGATTCCCCCGCGGATACGTCCCACCCAGTGCCAGGCCGCATGATAGAGTTTTTCATTCACCCCGGAATAAAAGGCAATCTGCCCCATAAAAATAAAAAGGGGGATGACGGTAAGGCCGTATTTGGAAAAAGTATCCCATACCACAGCCCCCAGCATCCCCAGGCCGGCCCGGAGAGACAGTACATAGGAAAAACCGCAGAATCCCACAATGCCCATGGCAAAGCCCACGGGCATTCCCAGAAAAAACAGTACCAGCAGGAGAATCAGAACCCCCAGAATACCGACAAAGGCCAGACTCACGATGCTTTCCCTTTGTCTCCGAAGAAAGGAGCATCTGAAAGACTGCGGATCAGGTCTGCCAAAAAAACAAAGGTGAGAAAAGCGCATCCGACCGCAGTGCCGTAAGTAAAGGGATAATAAATAATCCGCAGGGTTTCTGTCACTTCCCCGCTGTGCAGCAGTATATTCCCTTTTTCTGCCAGCTGCCAGGAAAGCAGGGCAAAAAACAGGATGCAGATACAGTTGTTTACGGCAGTGAGGATCTTGCTGATTCCGCGCGGAAATTTCCGCACCAGAATATCCACGGCAATATGCCCCCGGTGCAGCTGGGTGTAACCCAGGGCAAAAGAAGTGACAACGGCCCCAAAAAATCCCATGAGTTCAAAAGTCCCCCGCACAGGAATCCAGACCATGCGGAGAAAAATATTCGCACAGGTCAGAACAACCATGGCCACAAGGAAAATACCGGCAGTCAGAATCAGGACCCGGTTGATGTGTAATGTCAGTTTGTAAAGCATCAGCAGACTATCTGACAGAATATTTCCCGGTTAGAGCTTTGATATCCTTCACAATGCTTTCTGCCGCGAATCCCTGGGCCTTTGCATCCGCAATCCATTTATCCGTAATGGGCTGCAGCAGTGCATCCCATTTGCCTTTTTCTTCTGCGGAAAGCTGAATAATTTCAACTCCCTGTTTCTGTCGTGACCAGGCAACGGACTCCATTACATGATTATCCATATATTCACCTGTCCAGTGTGCCTGTTCCGGGCCCAGTTCATCCATGATTTTTTTGACATCATCCGGCAGAGCATTCCAGCGGTCCATGTTCATCACAACGGCAAAAGGATAAATAACAGTATCCGTAATCGTGATATATTTGCAGATTTCTGCAAATTTCAGGTCTTTCATCACTTCCAGGGAAGAAAAAAGCCCCTGTACCACGCCTTTCTGCAGGGCTTCGGGGGTTTCCGACATGGGCATCCCCACCTGATTGGCCCCCCAGGCTTTGAGTATCTGGGCGGCCCCGCCCGATGCTCTCAGATCCAGTCCTTTGATATCCGCCAGGGTTTTCACTGCTGTTTTGGACATGATATTGGCCGGGGCCGTGGTAAACATGGTCAGCACTTTTACTTTTTTAAAAGATTCCGGCTGATATTTGTTATACAAATCCCACAGCACCAGACTTCCGATTTTCGCACTGCTGATTCCCAGAGGCAGGCTCGTGGCATTGGTCAGCACAAAACGTCCGGGCTGATAGGCCATGCAGAGGCAGCCGATATCCGCCTGCCCGGAAATGACACCGTCCATCATATTTTTGGCATCCAGCAGGGTTCCGCCCGGAAAGGTGTTTACACTCACTTTTCCTGCTGTCCGTTTTTCCACTTCCCCTTTCCAGCGTTCCATCTGCACACAGGGAAAAGTGGGGGCAGGTGGAAAATTGGCATAATTCAACTGCACAGATCCGGCTGAAACAGCAGGGGGGATGCTGAGGGCAGAAAAAAGCAGAACCGCTGTGAAGACAACAAACTTTTGTAATTGTAATTTTTTTTCCATTTTTCATTTCCTCCTTCCGGGGGATCATGTTGATAATGTAATAAACTGCCATGAGCCGTGACACACAGCGAAACATGAAAGCTGCGCGGAGTGCGAAAAATAAGGCCGAAGCCGGTTTTTCGCAGACACTTTCATATAAACCGCCATGAGTCATGGCTCACAACGAAACATGAAAATACACCGCAGAGACGCACACCGTGCGTCTCTGCAAGAGACTTTCATATAAACCGCCATGAGTCATGGCTCACAACGAAACATGAAAGTAGGTTGGGTTAGCGAAGCGTAACCCAACAATATCATATGTTTGTGTCGGGTTACGCTTCGCTGACCCGACCTGCGGTGAAAGACTTTCATATAAAATTGCAAACTGTCGCTTCGCACAAAAGATTCTATTAATAGAAAAATTGCGGCTCCTTGACAACAGTTATTTTATAAAAATCCGCTTTTTGCATTTTTCTGTGAAACATACAGGCAGTTTTTCCGGCAGAAAGGGGAAAAAGCAGGCAGGATAATATCCTATAAATTTCTTGATAAATATACGCAAATAAGATATAGGGAAAAAATACATGCACATATCTATTCAGAAATTTTCATTTTTCCATATGTCCGTATATATCATATATATTTCCCTGTTTTTCACTGAAAGAAGGTTTTCATGCCGAGAATGATCGTTTTCGCAAACCGGAAAGGGGGATGCGGAAAAACAACCACTGCTGTAAATGTGGCCCATGCCCTGGCTCTCAGAAACAGAAAAGTGCTTCTTCTGGATGCGGATCCCCAGGCCCATGCGAGCATTTCTCTCGGATATCCGTCGGATTCCCTTACTTCCGGCATTTATGATCTGCTCACCGGTGCATCTTCCCCTGCAGATGTCATCATCCCCACCCGTCTGAAAAAACTCAGTCTGATTCCGGCTTCCCGCCATCTGACAGCATTTGAAATGGACTATTCTTCCCGTAGCGGATGTGAAAGTCTGCTGGCGGAAAAACTTTCCGATACAGTTTTCAATGATCTTTCCGTTTTTGATTATCTTATTATTGATCCGCCGCCCACAGTGGGCCTGCTGACGGTTTCCGCACTGGTGGCCGCAAAGGAGGTTTTTATCCCCATGCCCATGCACTTTCTGGCAATGGAAGGACTGGCCGAAATGATGCGCCTGATTTATACGGTCAATGCAGCATGGAATCCGGCTCTGCGCATGGCAGGCATTATCCCCACTTTTTATAATAAACAGACAAAGCTTGCCAGGGAACTGGGGGAGGAAATCAGGACAAATTTCGGTGAAGATCGTCTGCTTCCGGCTATCCGCATGAATGTCAGTCTTGCCGAAGCCCCCGGATACGGGCAGACGGTTCTGGAATATGCCCCTGCCAGTGCCGGTGCAAAGGATTACAAAAAACTGGCATTACATATTGAGCGCATGGGAAGGGTATAAAAAAAATGAGAAATGATTCTGACGCATTGCCCCGCACAACCTTACAGGATCTTTTCCGCCAAAAAGGAATCTCTCCGCCCGATGCGGAAAACTACACTTCCCGTATCCGGGAGCTGGAAGAGGAAAATCAGCGGTTGCGGAAAAAAATCACCGACATGGATGAAAACAGCCCCCTGCAGGGGGAAAAATGGGAAAACAGGGAATTATCCCCGGAAATTCTGTTCCGGAAAGCGGTTTCCGCTTTGAAAGAGGACAATATCCCGGATGCAATGGGTTATCTCCGGTCTGTCCTGATTCTGGAACCGGAGAATGTCAAGGCCATGAACAACCTGGCCGTAGTCTATTCGGAACTGGGATATGAGGAAAGAGCTATGGAAATTTTATACAGGGTTCTGGAACTGGAGCCGGAAAACCGGACCGCGGAGAAGAATCTGGGGATTCTCAACGAACAGAGATAGGAGTGAAACCCAACATTCCGGCTGTTCAGATACTTATATTCGAGCTTATCGAACTGAAAGGAGAAAGAATATGGCACGTACTCCACAATGGATAAAAAAGTTAGGGGGTCATTCTGGTGAGTTATATGTTGCAGCAGAATTATCTAAACAAGGAATTCCTAACTCTCTTTTACCGGAAAACTTTTCCGATGACGATATCCTCGCAGGTAATAAAGGCGGTACAGAAATATGCTATATCCAAGTCAAATCATGTCATCCAGATAGGTCAAAAACATTTATATTAAGAAGCAATCATGAAAATTGGGTAAATGCTCCTGAAAATAATTATGTGATATTTGTGTGGCTTGGCTCTCCTAGTACACCACGGCGTAAATACATACACAGTTTATAAACACCGGATGCCCTGATTTAAAAGGGTTTGCAGGGCCGGAAAACTGTGTACGAACTTCTGACTTGGTGTACTAGTAAAAACGAAAGCCCAAGATACTGGATAGCTACGAAAAAAGAAGTGGGGGATGCGTGCATTAAACATCCTGCACATGGAACTAACAATTGGGAACGTAGATTCTCGCTTGAACGCATTGATTCAAGTTGGGAAAATAATTGGGATCTTTTTAAAAAGTATATGCCGTAACAATGTTCATTGTAGTCAGTATAAAAATATAAGCAAACATAGTTGGTCACAGATATTCACAGTTCAGAACGGAAACCTTGACTAACAGAAAAAATAGTCCGATTTGAAATGAAAAAAGAAAACAACATCATCATCGGCATTGACCTGGGAACCACCAACTCCCTGGTTTCCTATATCAAAAACGGCAGTCCCCGCATTATCCCCAATCCGCGGGGCGGCCGCATGACACCTTCGGTTGTTTTTATCAAAGAAAACGGGGAAGTCATTGTGGGGGAACTGGCCAAAAACCAGGCGGTTCTCAACGGAGAGCAGACAGTTTCCAACGTCAAACTTGCGATGGGCAAAGACCGGGAATACCGCATTCATGATCGGAAATACAGCCCCGCGGATATTTCCGCGCTGATTCTTTCCCATCTCAAAGATTACGCGCAGCAGTATCTCGGCTGTCCCCTTGCGGATGCGGTCATCACGGTTCCGGCCTATTTTGATGACCGGCAGCGGGAGGATACCCTGAAGGCAGCGGAAAAAGCCGGGCTGAATGTACTCAAACTGCTCAACGAACCCACAGCCGCGGCTTTGACCTTCGGATTCAGTCAGAAGGGGGATGCCCGCTTCCTGGTGGTGGATTTTGGCGGCGGAACCCTGGATATTACCCTCATGGATTATAAGGACAGGGTATTCCGGGTGCGGGGCGTGGGCGGGTCCACAGCCATCGGGGGAACCAGTCTGGACCGAAGAATTGTGGATTATATCCTCAAAGACGTGCAGGATACCTATAATCTGGATCTGCGGAAAGACCCCATTGCCTTTCAGCAGTTAACTATTCACGGGGAAAAGGCCAAAACAGATTTGTCCTCCACGGATGAAACCCGTATCATGATTCCCTATATTACACTTACGGATAAAGGCCCGCTGCATCTCAATCTTCCCCTGCACCGGGATCGGTTTGAACTGCTTATCCGGGATGAACTTGGGGAAATCGAAAAACATATCCGCCGGACTTTTGAAAAGAGCGGACTGGGATATGACTGGCCGGATTCACTGATTCTGGTGGGGGGCAGCACCCGCCTTCCGGTGATGGAAAAACTGCTGCGGAAAATTATCAATAAGGGAAAACCGGTCAATCACCCTCCCGGCCCGGAAACGGAAACGGATAAAAAGGATATAGTTAAAAAAAATATCAATCCCGATGAGGCCGTGGCCCGCGGTGCGGGCATTCTGGCGGGCATTCTGGAAGGCAGTCTCAGCAATATTGAATTCCATGACATGACACCGCATAATCTGGGGGTGGAGGACGAGCAGGGAAATTTTGTTCCCCTGATACCCGGAGGAACACCCTATCCGGCGGAAGAATCCCGTCTGTTTACAACCACGCAGGATTTTCAGGAGGAGGTCTGCATTCATGTCCTGCAAAAGTCGGGAAAAGAAGAAAATTATATCTCCCTGGGCCGGTTCTGTTTACAAATTGAAGAACCCCGGAAAAAGGGGGAGAACAATATTGATGTGAATTTTTCCATCAATACCCACGGCCTGCTCAGTGTATCGGCCCTGGATATTGAAAGCGGAAAAATGGGGGAAATTCTGATTGAAGAAAAACAGTTTATGGGAAGCAAAAGCACTGTACAGGTTCAGGGAGCAGAAACCAGCAAAGAGGAGGATATAAAGAATGGCAAGGAAGACACTGGCAAAACCCGCAGCATTTAAAAAGACAGGAATCACCGCAAAAACCGAAGTCAACGATGAACTGGCCAGGAAACGGGAAGAAGCCCGAAAACTGGCCAAAGAAAAAGCCCAGGCCCGCACTTTGGCCCGGCAGCAGGCCATAGCGGAAAAACTGGCCGCGGCTGTGGAAGAAATGACATCTTCCCTGGAACAGGCTTCCGGGGCATCGGAAGAGCTGGGAAAAACGATGGAAACCGTTGCTTCCGCAGCAGAGCAGACTTCTGCCGCTTCCGAAGAATCCCGCGCGGCCATAGAGCAGATATCCAAAACAGCGGAAACCGCAGATGAAAAATCAAAGACATCATTAGAAAAAATTAAGAACCTTCAGGATCTTACAAAGACAACCGTGCGGGATATTGAAGGACTGATCAAAGGGGTGAATGATTCCTCCAGGGCCAATATGGAGTCCAGCAAACTGATTCGGGAACTGGAAAAAAATTCCGACCAGATCGGGGAGATTGTCGGAGCCGTTGTCCGCATTGCCGATCAGACCAACCTGCTGGCCCTAAACGCTGCCATAGAAGCCGCCCGGGCCGGAGAACACGGCCGGGGATTTGCGGTTGTGGCCGATGAAGTGCGGAATCTGGCGGAAATATCTGAAGAAAGTGCACGGGGCATCCGCAATGTGGTGGATGAAATTCAGGGCCAGGTGCAGCGGGTGGTGGATGATATTGAAAAAGCCAACAAAGAAACCCAGGAAGAAGTGGAAAAAGCCAAAGGCATTTCAGCGGATCTGGCCCAAATAGAAAAAGATCTGGAGTTTATTACCGAAAGCAGCAATATGATTGCACAAAATTCCGAAGAGCTGCGGGTCGGTTCCGATGAATATCTCAGAGGGGCCGAAAATATCGCGTCCAATGCCGAAGAACAGAGCAGTGCGGCCGAAGAGGCCAGTCGCTCGGTTTCCGAACAGAACAAAGCCTATAATGAAATGCAGGGTGCGGCAGAGGGACTGGCGGAGTTGACGGATTCTCTGAAAAATGCGGTGGACAGCACCAAATCCGCAGAAGAGGCGGCCGCCGCGGCGGAGGAACTTTCCGCCAATATTGAAGAAGCCACGACTTCATCCCGCCAGATTATGACGGCCCTGGAGCAGATTGCCAAAGGCGCGCTGAATCAGGCCAGGGTGGCCGATGAAAACAAGCTGCTGGGGGATCGCCTGGAAAGGGCTGTCAGCAGCATGGCCGAACGGGCGCAGGCCTCGGAGGAACGGATTAACGGACTCAAAGAACTTCTTATGGAAACCCAAGAAAATACAAATAATTTCATTGGTAATATCGGCAAATCATCGGAATCCGCCACGGAGTCGGTGGAAAATGTCCGCGTTCTGGATGACAAAACCAATAATATCAATAAAATTGTGGATAAAATTGTGAATGTGGCCCTGCAGACCAACATGCTGGCCGTCAACGGTTCCATCGAAGCTGCAAGGGCAGGAGAATTCGGCCGGGGATTTTCCGTAGTGGCCGGGGATATCCGTACACTGGCAACAGATTCATCGGAAAATGCCGAGAAAATCAAAGATATGATACGCACTATGCAGTCCCAGATTTCCCTGGTGGCCAATGATTTGGAAATGTCTGTGAAAATTGCATCCCAGGAAGTGGAAAATGCGCAAAAGACCACAATCAATCTGCAAACCATTGAAACAGTTATCAATGTTGTCCAGAATGACATAAACGGAATCAATACGACAGTGGAAGAAGCCCTCAAAGCCCTGGAACAGGCAAACAAAGCGGTTATGGATATTGCCAATGCCGCAGAAGAGGCCAGCAAAGTGGCGGATGAGGCTTCCCGCGCGGCAGAAGATGCCAGCCGGGGCATGGAACTTATTGCGGAAGCCACGGAAGACATTGCGGGTATGGCAGATGAAATGCAGAATATGGGGGGATAAGAAATGGCAGAACAAATGGATACCATGCAGGATGATGCCCCTGAAACAAATCTGATCGGCGATGAAGACCAGGTGGTGGTATTCCGGCTGGCCG
This sequence comes from Desulfobacteraceae bacterium, assembly GCA_011390755.1. Lineage (GTDB taxonomy): Bacteria > Desulfobacterota > Desulfobacteria > Desulfobacterales > Desulfococcaceae > JAABRU01. Next base: position 54,698 of record JAABRU010000011.1, read on the forward strand.
AAGAGGAATTCGGGGTGAATATCAACAGTGTCAAAGAAATTGTGCGTCTGCCGGAAATCACCCCCATTCCCCGGACTCCCGATTATGTTTCCGGAATCTGCAACCTGCGCGGCAGTGTACTGCCGGTGATTAACAGTCGCATCCGTTTTTCCATGGAAGAGGAAAACATAACCGACCACACCCGGCTTCTGGTGGTGGAAAGCGGGGGGCAGCTTACCGGAATGGTGGTGGACAGTGTGCGGGAAGTCATGCGCATGAACCGGGCCCAGAAAGAATCCTCCCCGGCCGTGTGCAAAGGGGTGGACCGGGAATTTCTGGACGGCGTTCTCAAAGTGGATCAGGGCAGACGGCTGATCCTGATGCTGGATATGAAGGAAGTGCTGTCCCTTGACACTGCTTCAGGACAGGGAACAAAGAACATTGCTTCAGATGCACAGGCAATGCAGAAAGAAAAGAAAAAAGCGGAAATCGAAGAGCAGCTGGTTTCTTTTAAACTGGCGGGTGACGAATATGCCTTTGATATTGCCAATGTGCGGGAAATTCTGAAAATTTCATCTGTTACCTCTGTTCCCAATGTGCCTTCCTATGTCAGGGGACTCTTCACCATCCGCAATCATCTGCTGCCCATTATTGATATGCGGGAACTGCTGGGGCTTCCGTCCATGATTTCCGAAAGAATTGAATATCTGGATCAGGGATTTGAGGAAGATGCCAACTGGGTGGACAACCTGCGGCATGTGCTGGAATCAGGTTCCTATTTCAACAGTGTCCGCAATGCAAAAGCAAGTGAATTCGGTCAGTGGATTGAGACATACAAAAGCACCAGTATTGAAGTGGAAAGCGTTGTCAAAAGCCTGAAAAAAGCCAGAGCAAATCTCTATAACTCCGGAATGCGGGCTTTGGATATGAGGGAGAAGGATAAAAAGGATGCCCTGTCTTTTTTGGAGGAAAATACCCGTTCCTGTCTGAAAATCGTATCGGACCATCTGCTGCGTTTTAAAAAAGTGCTGGAAAAACATATCTGCGAAGACCAGCGCGCCCTGGTGGTGGAGGTGGACAGTATTACGGTGGGGTTTCTGGTGGACTGGGTGGACGAAGTGAGCCGCATTCCCCAGTCCGTTATTGATGAAACCCCGGCAATGGCCGCTTCGGATCGCAAAGAACTCCGTGCTGTTGCCAAACTGGAGCAGGGCAGACGGCTGATTATGATTATGGATGAAAAAGCCCTGCTTTCTTCGGAAACCTCCCGGGCAATCAAAAAACTGGAAAAACAGAATGCGGAAAAAGAAAATACAGAGGATGAAATGAAATCACTGGCCCGGCAGAGCATGGATGAAGTGCAGCTGGTCACTTTCAGCATTGCAGGGGAGGAATACGGGATTCCCATTATGCAGGTGCAGGAAATCAACCGGGCTTCGGATATTACCTCGGTTCCCCGTGCACCGGAATTTATTGACGGCATGACCAATCTGCGGGGGAATGTGATTCCGGTTATCAATATCCGGAATCTTTTTGATTTGGAGGAATTGGAAGTCAGCGACCGTACCCGTATCATTATTGTGGATATCGGGGGCAGCAAAACCGGCCTGCGGGTGGACGGGGTAAACGAAGTGCTGCGCCTTTCCAGGCAGGATATTGAAGTCACACCGCATGTTGTGACATCCGCAGGGGCCAATGCCTTTCTGGAAGGCGTATGCAAAATAGATGAGGGCAGACGGATTGTTATGCTGCTGAATGTGGAAAAAATTCTGGATGAAAATGAACTGCAGGCCCTGGAAAAAGTGGGGCAGGGAGCGCAGAGCGGAAAAAAATCCACCGGCAGCAAAAAAAACACTGAGGAAAAAACACCTGCCGCATCAGGCGGGAAACCCAAAAAATCGCTGAAAAAAAAGAAACTGGAAATTGATGAATAATAACGGCATGAAAAAGCAGGCCGGGTTGGCGGATCGTAACCCCGCAAAATGCCGGGTTAGGGCCCCTGGCCTGATTTGGCCTGCGTTCTGAAATTCTCTTATAACCCAAGTTGCCGCCTGGCGGGGCGGCAGCCAAATATCAGGCAGTTACAGGATACCCGAAAGTTGCCGGAACGGAAAATCAGCAGCTTACGTTTATAACCGGCAGCCTGCGTTATTATATTATGACCCCTATCCGAGTACTCATATGTGACGACTCCGCGCTCATGCGAAGGTCCCTGAAAAAGATTGTGGAATCCGATTCCCGTCTGGAGGTCATTGCCACGGCCAGAGACGGGGAGGATGCGGTGAACAAAGCCAGGGATCTGCATCCGGATGTGGTGACAATGGATGTGAATATGCCGGGTATGGACGGTATTTCCGCCCTGCAGATTATCATTCATGAAAAGATTGCTCCTGTGCTGATGGTATCCTCCCTGACGCAGGAAGGGGCGCTTGTCACCTTCGAGGCTTTGGCACTGGGCGCTTTTGATTATATTCCCAAACCGGGCGGCACTGTATCGGCGGATATGGGAGATGTGCAGCAGGAGATTATCCGGAAAATCATAGCTGCGGCCCGGCCCGGAGTTCTGCGCAAACTGAGACGGACTTCGGGAGATGGGGAAAGCGGGAAAAAAGCAGGCAGTCAAAAAAGGATTCTTTCCCCCAAAAAAAGGAATACCGGCAGAGGGTACGGTTTCAAAGCCGTTGCCATCGGCATCTCCACCGGAGGCCCCAAGACCCTGTTTGAAGTGCTTCCGGCACTTCCGGCTGATCTGCCTGCTGCGGTTTTTGTGGTGCAGCATATGCCCCGGCGGTTTACCAAACCCTTTGTGGAAAGAATCGGCAAATCCTGCGCCATGTCCTGCTATGAAAGCGAACCTGCAATGGAGGTGAAGCTCGGCAGTATTTATCTTGCCAAAGGCGGACAGCATCTCATTCTTTCCAAAAGACCGGGCGGAAAAATCGTGTTACGCACCCCGAAAAAACCGGATACACTTTTTATTCCCTCGGTGAATGTTATGATGCATTCGGTACTGGAAATCTTCGGTTCCGATACGGTCGGCATACTCATGACCGGCATGGGGGACGACGGGGCCGAAGCCATGTGCAGCATAAGGGCATCCGGCGGTTGTACCATAGCGGAAAGCGAAGAAAGCGCCATTGTTTTCGGAATGCCCCGTGCGGCCATAGAAAAAGGGGGGGTGCAGATTATTGCACCGAGCTGGAAAATTGCCGATGAAATTGTCCGGGCGGTATGCTGAAAATGCTGCATTCTGATGCTTTATTCCTGTGAGGGGGAAAGAGATGATTTCTGTGTTGACATATACCGAAAAAAACACATACAATGCTCCTGTGTCATATCCGTCTGCCGGTTTTTCAGAAAGATTTTTGAAACTTCGGAAGTCTTTGCCAAAGACATTTACATGAATCCAAAAGGAGGCCGTATGAAAAAAACAATGAAAAATAGTATTGTTCTGTGTGTTGTTTTCAGCATGGTGCTGATTCCCTTCTGCGTTTCTGCCGAAGATTTTAATCAGAACCCCTTTGAAAAAACCGAGGAAATCAGTGCAGGGAAAATCGCTTTTGATGCTGTTGTGGTCCGGCCCGTCAGTTTGGGTGCAATTCTGGCAGGTTCACTTCTTTTTGTCGTCGCACTTCCTGTCAGTGCCTTTACAGGGGAAACCGGAACAACATATGAAAAATTTATTAAGGATCCGGCCCGTTATACCTTTAAACGGCCTTTGGGCCAGTTTACACTGCGCTGAGTGGAATGTATTAACCCCCTAGTGGTCCGTCAAGATTAAACTGACGGGTATTTAAACCCTGTATTTTCGTAGGGTGGGCAGAAGCGCAGCGCTGCCCACCGGGGTGCGGTGGGCACGGAAAAACATGTGCCCACCCTACGGAAATTCAACCCGTCATTTATATGTTGACAAGGCACTAGGGTGCGTTAGCGAAGCGTAAGGCACCCGTAAGTTATAAATTCCGGTGCGTTACGGTTGGCACCTAACGCACCTGCGCTTTCATGCTTCGCTGTGAGTCAATTCTCATGGCGGTTTACAGAAAAAAAAAGGTTTTTTGAAAAGAAGAAAAAGAATTTGGTTGGCAGTGGCAATGTGTCTGATTTGAAACATCCTGCAGACTGACTGCATCCGAAATTATGAACGGGAAAAGAGGGCGGAACAGGTATCAGTGGGGGTAAAATCTGTTTTTCAGCGTCATATCCGCAGATTTTTTACTTCCTCTTCCGACAGTTCCGTCTACTGACATACCTGCGCCGCATCCATACCGCTTTGCAGCATATTCCCTGCGATTTTTTCCATTCCGATTTTCTTTCCTTCTTCCATCGCCAGTTCCACACTCCCTCTCGCATCACCAACAACCATACAGGCTTTGTCATAATACAATTCTTCCTGTCTGCTCATATTGGCAAAATTGGCTCTTTCAAACACCCGGTCAAAGGGCGGTGAACGGAACTGATCGGGGATTTCATCCAGTTCCCGTGCATGTCTGAAAAAATATACCCATTTGTCCTGAATGCTTCCGATAGCTTCCAGTTTTTTCCGGAACTTCGGAATTTCAAGGAAATACCATATGATTCCATCAGGATAATTCTCTCTGCCTTCCCGCTCTTTGAAAACATAGCGGGAAATATAATGCCCGGAAGAACGGGACAGAAAAAAATCCGCTATGGTAACAGCGATTACCTGCCTATGTCTTGGAAAGTCTTCTGCTGTAACAGACAGATTCTCAGGAATATCTGTTATTCTGTACTGATTGCATTTCAGGAAAGCCCGCACTTTACAGACCTGTGTATCCCCACATAATAGAAAATCCCACGGTAATCAGTGCAGTATGCATCCAGAATTGAATCCTGCATGGTTTTAACATCAGGCTGCAGCAGGGGATTGCTGATGACAATATCCCGGATACGCTTCTCCCCTTCCAGTCCCATCAGACTTTCCAGGAAACTGATAAGAATCTCTTTTGCATCCTCACTGCCGAATATCTTCCGGAACGCAAAATCTATGCGGGGGTCTATGAATTTCATGGGATGTTTCTCCTGTGATTTTTTCCTATGCGAATCCATCTGCGGTCTGCTGTCAGACAAAGATAAATTTACCTTATCCCTCATTCTTCCGAAATGAATTTATTTTATCTCCGTTTTCCGGATAGTCCTTTTTCAGCTTAATTTCCTTCCTGTACTCGTGAGTCTGAAATTTTTTAATAAGAATTGTCTTCCATTAAGCTATTATTTACTTTAAAATTAAAATGTTATATTTTTAATATATATCTTTTAAACAATTAACAGCTATCTTTTGTAAAAAAATTGGCATAAACTTGATGAATATGTAAAAAGTCCGAAATCCGGGTATTTCATCAGTTTAACATTCTGATTTTACTAAGATTGAATTCTGGAAAAATGACTTTTTACCGGTTCATCAAACTTGGCACAAAAGACCAAAAAAGTTGAGTTAAAAAATTAATAAAAAATAGGACTTACGCAGTTGAAATATAATCTGCTGTTTTTATTGACTGTCAATTTTTAAGGCACATAATAAATTCAAACAGTTAAAATTCAACTGCGTAAGTCCTAAAAAAATTTAGTATTTGAAAATAAAGGAAATATTAACATAAAAAATTTCAGACTGACGAGTTCCTGTACTTTTGCATTTATTTTCAGGAAACCACGAAACACACGAAAAAATATTTAAAATAAACAATAGGATATAAATATTCTCCGGTAGCCTTTCATGTTTTTCGTGTTTTTTCGTGGCTAAAATAAAATCATATGGTTATAAAAAAATGCGAAACTATAGTTTCCTTCCAAAAATCAATGGGAACAATAACAGCAGTAATGTTATTATTTTCATCAGAAATATATTGAACCTGTTCCATAATAAACCTCTCTTTCCGAAACTGTATAATATTTTTAAATTTCAAAATAATTTATGTCATTTTGCTCAGAAAAGCAAGAAATCAGAAAATCAGGGACTGACACTCCCGGCTCAGGCTCATCCTGCTTATTTTTTTCTATCCTGACCATCCTGATTCACTGTCTGAACCGCAGATTCACGCAGATTTCACAGATGACGCAGATGGAGGGCGGGTATCTTGTCCCGCTGCATCTGAATGACCATCTGTGAAATCTGCTTTATCTGCGCCCATCTGCGGTTCAGGCAGCATCCCGGTACATCCCTTCATCCCGTGAATCCCGGTTCGGACAATCCCCCCCGTCCCCCAACGCTGTTGCCTTAAGAAAAATATGGAGTGCCAAACTTACAGTTTGGCAAGTTTTTTCTAATTATTTCAGTATGTCAAACTGTAAGTTTGACACTCCTCCGATCTTAAGGCAACAGTATTGCCCCCCCGTCCCCAGGTTCCGGCCCAATGCCGTTACGGTAAGAGAGGAGGAGTACCGGACCTTCGGCTGAGCTTTCGTTAAAGTCTGGGACACTGAAATGACTGGTAAAATCCGGCCGGAATTCCCTTTCACTTCATTTTGGCACTCCGGAAATACCGTAACGTAAGGGCATTTTTTATCTGCATCATATCCGCAGATTTTCAATTTCCTCCTTTGACAGTCCCGTCAACTGACATATCTGCGCTGTATCCATACCGCTTTGCAGCATATTCTTTGCGATTTTTTCTCTTTCAGCCTTTCCGCCCTTTTCCATTCCGATTTTTTCTCCCTTTTCCATTCCGATGCTCTCTCCTTCTTTTCGCCCTTCTTCCATTGCCAGTTCTATGGCTCCCCGTGCATCGGCCACGGCCATGCAGGCTTTGTCATAATCTTCCAGCTCTCTGGGGTTCATATTGGCGATCATGGCTTTCTGAAAGGCCCGGTCAAAAGGTCCGGAACGGAATTTTTCCGGTATTTCCTCCAGTTCCCGTGCTTTTTTGATAAAGTATATCCATTTGTCCAGAACGCTTTCGATTTCATTCAGTTCCTTTTCAAATTTCGGCAGTTCGATGAAATAATAAATAATGCCGGTCAGATAATGTTCTCCGCTTTTTTCCTCCTGCGTAATATGGCGGGACACATAATGCGCAAAGGAATCGAAAAGGGAAAAATCCGTAATGGTGACCGCGATCACCTGGTTGAGTTTGGGATAATCATCGGATGTGGCGATCTGACCGGCATAGGTTTTGGATGCATTGTACTGAATGCGCCGGAGAAAGGCCCGGACTTTGCGCACCTGCATTTCCACGATATAGGAAATACCCCGGTGATCCGTGCAGCGCACATCCAGAATGGAGGTTTTCAGGGCTTTTACGGTCGGAAGGAGATAAGGATCGGTGATAACAATATCCCGGATTCGCTTTTCCCCTTCCAGTCCCATGAGACTTTCCAGGAAACTGATAAGAATCTCCTTGGCATCCTCACTGCCGAATATCTTACGGAATGCATAATCTATGCGGGGGTCTATGAATTTCATGGGATATTTCTCCTGTCAGCGGGTTCCTGTGATTTTTTCTTATGCTAATCAATTTACTGTCCGCTGTCAAACAAAGATGAAAACAGCGTAATTCTTTTTTTTACTGAGAACTTATCTCTGATAATCGGTTCAGAAAACAAAGGAGTGCGGAAATTTTATTTTGGCAACACTGATGAACCCGTAAAAAGTCAGATTTTTGAAAATCACTGCACTGTACAGGACAAAATTGATTTGTAATTTCAAAAAAGGATTAATACCAGGCAGTTAAGTTGTGCTATTACTCAGAAGACAGTGTCATTGACGTAAGACTCCCCTCCCCTGAGGGAGGGGCAGGGGGAGGGTGAAATTATTTCTGATTACCAACTGATACATCCCCCTCCCCTAACCCCTCCCACCGGGGGAGGGGGATTTTTTGCTTACGTCAATGACATTGACTCAGAAGATGTAATATTGCAGTCAGGAATTGCACAAATTACAGTTTGTGCGATTCGTGCGGATTCGTGTCATTTGTGGCTGATTTTAATAATATTTCGTGCAGAGGTTCGTATAAAAAACAATAATATCGAGATTTTATTTTTTTGTCCTGTACAGTGCCGGATCCGACAAACGCTCGGATGGCAAAATGTTATAGAAGCGAAAAACTGACAAACCCGAAGAATCTCACACCAAAATTTAAGACACTCCTGGTCTGCCGCACCTGCCGGGCAAAATCAGTAAAACAGACCGGACATCTGCCATTGTTGAACGTATTGTATCTGAAATTGATGGGATCGTAAAACTTGTCCGCTTTGACGGATGGCAGGTTTCCGCTACCGGAGAAAGACCTGTGCAGAAAGAACTGCGGAAAATTTTACTGAAATACAGACTTCATAAAGATCAGGACTTGTTTTATTAGGCATATGAATATATAAAGGCGTTTTACTGAGCAAATCATACCGTCGGAAACCGGGGGCATTCGCTCTGCTCCTGCCCCCGGCACCGCGGGATTCACCGTTATCCGGTTTCAAAAGGGGAAAAATACATGTCAGAAAACCAGCAGAACAGTTCCCAAAAAGGGAGGCAGGATAATTTTCAGTTCCATGTTTCACCGGATCTGGACTATGTGTACCGGGATGTTTTTAATGTCTATGTGGGGGCCGGGGATGTGGTGATTGAATTCGGCAACCTGCACCGGGCCATGCCCGGTCATGCCACCATAAACAACCGTATTGTCATGTCCGTTGCCAGTGCCTACAACCTGCACCAGACCCTGCAGCAGGCCCTGCAGGCGGCCCAGATGCAGCTGCAGAAAAACCTGCAGGCGAAAAAGCAATGAAAAAGGAAATGATACAATGAAAAAAATATGGATCACTTCTTTGACCAAGAATCCGGAAAGAGTACAGAAATCCTTGTCCATGCTGAAAAAATACGGTCTGGATGCAGGCGGACATTTCTGGGAAAACGATAATAAAAAAATGCTCTGGCTCGGTCCCAGGGAAACACTGACCGAAGCAGATACAGGTCTTTGGATAATTCTTTCTTCAGATGCGGAACTGGCGGATCCGGAAATCCGTTACGGTCTGTCCATGCTCACCCTGTCCGTGCAGGGTTTCCGGGGGCACGATTTTCCCATTATGCTCATCCATGAGGGCACACTGCCGGAAGCAGCTTCACTTCCCACACCTTTGCAGGGGGCCGGTATTCTGGCTGAAGACAATCCGGTTTTGGGAGCGAAAATTGTGACCAAAGTCAATATGCCGGTGAAAAAAACAGAAGCGGCCTACCGCCTGGACATATACGCCATCCCCCAGCTGGGGCAGTGGTTTGAAGTCGGTCCCGCTGCCGGGGAATGGAACGGGGCCATGTGCGGGGCCTGCGGCGGGGAACCGGATGCACATGGCGCAGGGCCGGCCGGAAAACTGCCGCAGAAGGCTGTGCTGGAATATCCCATGCAGGGACTGAAACTGAACCTGGGGGAAAAAGAATACACGGCCTGGGCTGTGCAGAACCGGCTGGATGAAAAGAATTCCTATTATATCCGCATTCAGGGCGAACCGGATTCCCTGGTATTCGGGCCCATGTCCCAGGGGGATGATGCGGAAGTGTTTGTGCTGCATTTAAAATAGATGAATAATAAATTCCCATATCTTTTCATGGGCCTCCTGCTTTTCTGTTTTGCTGCCGCGGCATATGCCCAGGACAGTCCGGAACGGACGGAAAAGAAAAAACTGATCGCCATGATTGAAAATGAGCTGGCAGGGGCATGGACAATCGGCTCGCCGGAAGATAACCCTTGCTTTGGAACGCTTGACAGGTTATATCCGGAATGGCACGGGGGTGATCCGGCAGCGGCCCGGAGAAAATGGACATTTCACGGGTATGAAACTTATCATGTCTTCTACAGGGTTTATACCCTTGACATGAGCCAGCCGGGGCTGGCGGTTCTCAAAGGGAAAAAAACAGTCCTGCAGCAGCGCATGATAACTTTTTCCATTTTTCCGCCGGAACTGAAAAGGGAAACCTTTTCATGGAATTTTTCCGTCATCTGCCGGTGTCTGCCTTCAGGAGAATGGAAAATCATAAAAGAAACAGTTGAATAGTTGAATGATGAATGATGAAATCACCAAATTTCAAGTTTCAAATTTCAAGTTTCAAATTCCATGAGGTCAATATGACAAAAGAATACAGAGAAACCCTGTGGACAGAAGGGATGTTCCTGCGACCCCACCATTTTCAGTTTGCTGATCGGAATCTTGACACCAAACTGCGGCAGGCCACCGAACATCTCTGCCCTTACAACTGGGGATTCCGGCATATTGAAATTGATACATCAGCGGTCAGTAATCATATTTTTACGGTCCGCTCCTGCCAGATTTTACTGGAAGACGGTACACAGCTCAGTATGCCCGGCAATCTGGATCTGGACAATCGCTCTTTTCGGGAAAATACGGCAGGTGCGGAGTATCTGGATATTTTTATCGGCATTCCGGGCTGGCGGCCCGATGCCTCCAATACCCTGGGGGAAAGCGAAGGTCTGATGGAGCGGCGCTACCGGCCCGAAGAAATCAGCATAGCCGATGAAAATACCGGGGATAACCCGGCCCCGGTGCAGGTGCGGCGCTTCCGGGGACGGATTTTCTGGGGAACCGAAGATATGTCCGGCTACGAATGTATCCGGGCGGCGCGGGTCAGACTGTCTTCCTCCGGGGGCAATCCAGCGCCGGATTCTTCCTATTTTCCGCCGGTGCTCAATATTCATGCCTGGCAGCCTTTGCAGGCCGTGTGTGAAGATATTAACAACGGCCTGTCCATGGCAAATTATGCCCTGATCCGCGATTTTGCCGACCGGGAATTCAGCGAGCTGCTGGGCATTCCCAGAGGCATTGAGGCGGTTGTGAAAATGATGGCCACCAACCGCTACGTGGCCAGTCTGGATCAGTTATGCAAAACCCCCATGCTTCACCCTTTTATCATTTATGTGGAACTGCTGCGCCTGGCGGCCAGCATGAATATCTTCAGAGGCAAACGCTCTGCCCCGAATTTTCCGGAATACCGGCATGAAGACCTGGGAAAATGTTTTCTGGAAATGAAAGAGATAATAGACAGTATGCTGGATCGTATCGGAACCAGCACCTTTATCCAGCGTTCTTTTCAGTTCCGCAACGACCGCTTTGAGGCCGATCTGGATGAATCATGGATCAGCGGTCACCGGCTTTTTTATATCGGTGTGCGGGGGGAAGAAAATATTTCCCGGCTGGACCGCAATATCGGGCGTTTTAAAATCTGTTCCCCCAGCGATTTTACCACGGTAACCCAGAAACGCCTGGGCGGACTGGGGGTACGGCGGCTGCGGGTGCTGCCCTCTTCCCTGCCCGAACGGGAAGGAACCTATTATCTTCAGATCAATATGGAAGGGGATTTCTGGAAAAGCATAGAGCAGGACAGGGTGATTGTCATTTCCGGAGCCAAAGATCTGAACTATAAATTTGAATTATATATTGTCTGAAGATTATGAAACTCTATGACATCGCTAGAGATCTATTTAATTACCTGACAGTGTTCCGCTGGAAAGTGGCCGCGCGCGCACACATGACTCCCGAAGAAGTACGGCATGAACTTCTGCATCTTTTTCAGGAACAGGAAATGAAAATCCGGCGGAATCCGGATCTGCGCAGTCATTATGACCTGATAAAATATCCCCTTACGGTTTTTGCGGATGAAGTGATTCTGTATTCCGCCTGGGATTATGCCGCAGACTGGGAGAACGATCTGCTGGAGCAGCGTTTGGGTGAAACCGAAATCGGGGGAGATCGTTTTTTTGATCTCTGCGAAGACCTGGATATCCGTGACCCGGATGTGGCAGCCGTGTATTATACCTGTCTGAGCATGGGATTCCGGGGGCGTTATGATGCGGATGCGGAAGAACTGCGTCTGCTGAAACAGGAATTTCTGGAGAAATGTTCACCTGTAGCGGAAGATGCCCGGGCAATACTGCTTTCCCCTGCGGCCTATACCGTGAAAAAAACCGCCAAAGTGCGCCGCCTTTCCCGTCTGCTGCAATGGCGGCATGTTTTCTTTCTGATGATTCTGCTGATCTTTCTGGGCATTATCACCGACCGTGTGCTTCTCTGGGAATTTATCTCCGCACCGGTCCGGGATGTAAGTGTGCTGGCCGATAATGTAATGGTTCTGGGCAGCTCGGATCCCCCGGTTCCCCTTTCCCTTTCTCCGCATCCGGATTTCGCGGAGGATAAAGCCCCCGGCGATCCCTATACACTGCCGGACTGGGTGCAGACAGAAGTTTTGCCATCCGAAACGGAAAAGGAGGAAAAAACCGACTCCCCCCCGGAAAACATGACACCTGCCTCTTCTGCCGCGTACACCATTCAGATAGCAGCTTTTTTTTCACGGGATCAGGCGGATGCACTGGTGAAAAAACTTCGGGACAAAGGATATGAATGCTATATTGCAGACAGACCCCATTCTTCCGGAAAAACATGGTATTTTGTCCGCATGGGGCATTTTGCCGTCGGCAGTATTGAAATTGCCAGAAAAGCTGCCGCAGCATTTGAAAAAAAAGAGGGAATGGATGTTTTTGTTACAAATCAGGACTGAAGAATGGGAAAAAATCCGGTTTGTCTTTCCGGCGGAATCCGGATATGTAACACAGTGATAATGGGTCAAATCCCCTGATGAACCGGGTTCCGCCTCTCCCGGAAACCTGTAAGGGTGTAATGTAACATACCCTTTGAGAAAATCGGATGCTCCCGACTTCCGGCCCGGCCGGACACGGTTCCGGGGCGGATTCCGCTGTCGTCAGTCCGGTCGGTCTGCACAGGAGTCAGATCGTTATTCTGAATATATTCGGATGGTAACTGATTTTCTCAATAGGGGTGTTACATTACAGGGTAAGGCTGTAATGTAACATTGTCTTTGAGAAAGGAGTGCGAAAATTATTTTTCGCCACGCTCCAAAGGAGCGTGGGCGAAAGACCGCTCCGTCCAACTTTCGCACTCCGGGTTTCTCTGAAAAAAATACCGAATATAATCAGCATGAAACAATTTTTCAAAGGGTATGTTACATTACAGCATTACCTGTCATTCAAAAGTTGGCAGAGCACCGGCAAAACAATTGCAGACTCCGGTTTTGACCGGATTGACATATTTTTGACTTTTTACGGAATTATCAGAAATGCAGATTATGCTGACATCTGATATGGAAAAGCGGGATACGCTTCAGGGGTATCCCTTTGATACTGAGAGCTGATATATGGAAATGAACCCTAAAATCCCCGGTCCTCCCAAAATGCCCAAAGCCCCGAAGGCGCCGTCTGTGCCCAAAGCCCCGGCCGCTCCGAAAATGCCGACGCTTCCCAAAGCCCCGGCCGCGCCCCGGCTCGCGGGTACAGAAGGCATTAAAGCAAAAAGCAGAAACTTTCTCAAAGTATTCAAACCCCTGCTGTATCTCCCCCTGCTGCTGCTTGCGGCCGCTCTGGTATATTATTTTGTCCCCCACAGCATGAAGATCGCCAGATATACCATTGATCCCCATTTCTATGCCCTGGTGCTGATTGCAGTTCTGGCGGGTATACTTGTATTTTATGTGCTGCTGCGTCTCTTCAATTATATCCTGGAAAAAATGCGGCAGCGGAAACAGGAAAAGGAGCTGGGAAAAGCCGAATTTCTGCAGATCAGCGAAGGACTGCTGGCCCGCTGGGAAATAATCAGAAACCTGCACAAATCTTCAGGGGTGGGGCTTTATGATATGCCCTGGTATATGATTGTGGGAGACAGCGGCAGTGATACCGCTTCTTTGCTGGAAAGTTCGGATATCAGTATTCCGGACGGGGAAAAAATCGGCGAGCTGATCGGGGAGGAAAATGTGATTGACCGCTGGGTTTTCAGCAGGGAGGCGGTTTTTATTGACACGACAACCCGTAAGATTGCGGAATATGAAAAAGAAAGCGGGAAAAGCGAATGGGATGCCCTGCTGCATCTGCTGGCGGATCAGCGCAGACGCTGTCCGGTCAACGGCATACTGCTGGTGCTTTCACTGCCGGAACTGATACAGCGAACAGAGCAGGAGCGCAGGGAAAAGGCCGCCGAATATCTGAGCCGGATCCGGCGGATTGGGAACATACTGAAGGTGCGAGATCGGAAGAG
>JAABRU010000080.1 GCA_011390755.1 Desulfobacteraceae bacterium
GGTGGGCGGTGTCAGGTGTTCGGTGTCAGGTGTCCGGTGTCAGGTGGGCGGTGTCAGGTGTTCGGTGTCAGGTGTTCGGTGTCAGGTGGGCGGTGTCAGGTGGGCGGTGTCAGGTGTTCGGTGTCAGGTGTTCGGTGTCAGGTGGGCGGTGTCAGGTGTCGGGTGTTCGGTGTCGGGGGGGGGCAGGATCAGCAGTTCTGCCCTTTGCAAAGGGAGGACATCAGAGTTGATGACTGCCGGGTTCGGGATATGTTCATGCAAAAATATGGCTGTGATTTTCCCGACCTTGACATTGTTTTGAATTAAAAGTATAATATCCCTGTTTATATTGGAAATATCTTTTTTTTACACGCACCGCTGCTCTGTCAGCAATTCAAAACCTGCTTTCGGATGCTGTAAACCCCATACTTCCACCGGGTGCAAACATCTGCTGCGGAGGTTTGCGGACAGGTGCTGAATGACAGACGCAGCAGCTCGGAATGTTTCCGGAGGAGTGCAAAAATTATATTTTTGTATGGGCAGCGGGGGTTGCGGCTGTGCAAATCTGTTTTCGTAAATTTCCGGCAGAAAGGCTCTGATGCAGAATAAATCATGGAAACCCTGGGCGATGATGGCCCCTTCCCTGAGTGCGGTGTTTTTACTCCTGGTTATCCCGGTATGTTTTATTGTGGTTTACAGTTTCTGGCTCCGCGCGCCCACCGGCGCGGATATTCCGGCCTTTCAGTTCGGAAACTATGCAAAATTTTTTGAAGATTTTTTTTATCCCTCCATTCTGATCCGCACCATCCGTGTGGCCCTGGAAACAGTGGCCCTCTGTCTGGTAATGGGATACATTCCGGCCTATTTTTTCTACCGGAGCGAAACCCGTCACAAATCCCTGCTGCTGCTGCTGATTATGCTGCCTTTCTGGATCAGTTTTATTATCCGCACCCTCAGCTGGATCAATATCCTGGGGGAAACCGGGCTGATTAATCATCTGCTCCTGAAATTCGGCATCCTGAACGAACCCCTCAGTCTGCTCTATAATGAAGGGGCGGTTCTTCTTGGGCTGATTCAGTATCTTTTGCCTTTTATGATTCTGAATGTCTATGTCAGTCTGGAAGGCATTGACAAAAGTCTGCTGGAGGCCGCCCGGAGCCTGGGATGTACGGAATGGCAGGCATTTAGGGAAGTGACCCTGCCCCTGAGTCTTCCGGGTGTCAGCGCGGGATGCCTGCTGGTTTTCGTGCTGACTGCCGGGACCTATCTGCCGCCCATGATTCTGGGCGGGCCGGGAAATGACATGATCGCAAACCTGATTTTCAAACGGGTCATCGGAACTTTGGACTGGCCCTTCGGTTCGGCCATCAGTGTTCTTCTTCTGGCCCTGCTGGGTGTCATTGTTTTTACCTATAACCGTTACCTGGGAATCAACCAGGTTTTTAAGAGTCTGTCATCATGAAAATATCCGGATGGTCACTAATCCGTCTCTACACAATTTTGGTTTATGTGTTTATGTTTGCGCCCATTGTGGCGGTTGTGCTGCTTTCTTTCAATCCGGAACAGTTCGGTTCTTTCCCTATGAAAGGATTTTCTTTCCGGTGGTATGTGAAACTGGCGGAAAACGATGCCATTCTCATTGCGTTTAAAAATTCCCTGATCCTGGGTTCGCTGACCTCCCTGCTGGTAACGGCCATCGGCATTCCCGCGGCCATGGCCTTTGTGCGTTATGAATTTCCGGGGAAAAACAGCCTCAACACCCTGCTTCTCGCGCCCATCATGATTCCGGAAGTGGTGCTTGGTGTGGCCCTGCTGATTTTTATCCGCTGGCTGCAGCAGCCCAAAAGTTTTCTGTTGCTGCTTTTCGGGCATGTGGTCATTACCCTGCCCTATGTGCTGCTGGTGGTGCAGGCCCGGCTGGTGGGTATCCGCAGAGAATATGAGGAAGCGGCCCTGTCTCTGGGGGCCAATCCTTTCCAGACCTTTATGGAAGTGACACTTCCCCTGCTGACCCCGGCCATTCTGGCGGGTATGCTCTTTTCCTTTACCATTTCCTTTGACGATGTCACCGCAACACTTTTCTGGGCCACGGCCACGAATCAGACAGTGCCGGTAAAGATTTTCGGAATGCTCCGGAATTCCATCAGCCCGGAAATCAATGCACTGGGAACGGTCATGATTATCCTGACCGTCAGCATCCCTTTGCTGGCGGGTTATCTGAGCCGGAAACTTTCCAAAGGATAAAATCCGTACAGAAATATACTGCCAATCACCCATAATTATCTATAAAATAAGGAGGAAAAAATGGCAAAAGACATGGAACATCAGCTTGAAACCCTGAAAGAAAAATATCAGAGCGGAGAAATCGGCCGGCGTGATTTTGTAAAATACCTCGGCATGGCCGGAATTGCCGCGGGGCTGACGGGAGGGCCTTTCGCTTATTTTGCCAAAAATGCCTTTGCGGCCAAATCCATCCGTTTTGACGGCTGGGGCGGTGTGGTTTCCGAAGCATTTAAAAAACATGCCTTTGAACCCTTCACCAAAGCCAGCGGAATTCAGGTTATTGACGGGGAATTCGGTGATATGGATACCTATCTGACCCGTGTCAAAGCCTCCTTCCCTCCGGGCGGAGAGTTCAACCTGGCACATCTGAGCGGTG
The DNA here is from genome assembly GCA_011390755.1 of Desulfobacteraceae bacterium. Lineage (GTDB taxonomy): Bacteria > Desulfobacterota > Desulfobacteria > Desulfobacterales > Desulfococcaceae > JAABRU01. The sequence goes on from JAABRU010000080.1 coordinate 2,639, forward strand.
TATTTGACTACGCCCGTTATATCGGTCTGGGATACGGTGTGGAACTGGATGAGAGCAAAATCCCCAATCTCGCCAATGTCATGACAGCCATGGTGCAGCCCTATAAAAGCATCAGCAAAGGTAAACTGTCTGCTGTGCCCTATGATCTGGGGCAGACCGGTATTGCATACAATACAAAGCATATCAGCAAAGAAAAAGCCGAAAAACTGGGGGCATCCCTGCTGTGGGAAAAAGATCTGAAGAAAAAACTGGGCAGCTGGACAGACTGGCGCACCAATATCTGGTACGCGGCCCTGCACACCGGTCAGAGTCCCAATGAAGTAAAAGATTTGGATGCGGTATGGAATGCACTGCGCGAACAGCGGGATCTGATGAAAAAATACTGGAGCTCCGGTGCGGAACTTATGAACCTGCTGGCCAATGAGGAAATTTATGCCACCGTGGCCTGGTCCGGACGGGTGGCCGCTTTGCAGGAACAGGGGCATCCCATTGCATTTCTGGCTCCCAAAAACTGCTATTCCTGGCAGGAGTGCATCTTTGTACTCAAAGGCACGGATTTGGAAGTGGCCCAGAAACTGCTCAATTTTATGCTGGAACCCGCCTGCTCCCTTGCAGTGGCAGAAGGGCAGAAATATCCGTCCAGTCTTGATCCCACAAAAGTGCCCATGAGCGATGCGGTGAAAAAACTTCCGGCTTTTGATCCCACGGGCAAACTGGACGGTTATCTTTTTGCAGATCCGGACTACTGGAACAGCCGGCAGGTGGACTGGGCGGAAAAATGGGACCGTATCCGGGCAGGCGCGTAAAACATGTCTGAAATTACAAAAAACACGGAGGGGTCTTCTGCTGCACCGGCGGCAGAAGATGCCTCTGCCCCGCATATGCCGCCGGTGAAACCCCCCATGGTGCAGTTTAAGGGAATCCTGAAAAAATTCGGTAAAGTGCTGGCCGTGGAAAAAACCGATCTGGATATTGAAGAGGGCAGTCTTGTCACTCTTCTGGGGCCTTCCGGCTGCGGGAAAACCACGCTGCTGCGCATGGTTGCCGGTCTGGAAACCCCAACGGAAGGTGACATTTTCATCAAAGGAAAACGCATCAATGATGTGCCCATCCATCAGCGGAATCTGGGGATGATTTTTCAGAATTATGCCCTGTTTCCCCATAAATCCATTTATGACAATGTGGCTTTCGGTCTGAAATACCGGAAAATACCCAAAGAGGAAATCCGGGAAAAGGTGCTGCGGGCTTTGGAGATGGTCCGGCTGCCGGGGGTGGAAAAACGGATGCCCGGTCAGCTTTCGGGCGGTCAGCAGCAGCGCATTGCTTTGGCGCGGGCCATTGTCATTGAGCCGGATGTGCTGCTTATGGACGAACCCCTGTCCGCGCTGGATGAAAATCTGCGGGAAGACATGCGCCGGGAAATTGACAATCTGCAGCAGATGCTCGGCGTGACCACAATTTTTGTTACCCATGATCAGCGGGAGGCCCTGAGCATGTCGGATAAAATTGTGGTCATGAAAAATGGGAAAAAACAGCAGGAAGGTGTGCCGGAAGAGGTGTATAACCGTCCGGCCAACCATTTTGTTGCGGATTTTCTGGGGCATTCCAATTTTACATCTGCTGTGGTACAGGGCAGGGAGGGAAATTTTGTAAAAGTGGAGCTGGAAACCGGCAATATACTGCTGGCCGATGCTCCGGGGGACTGGAAAGAAGGCGAGGAAGTGGAAGTGGTGGTGCGCGCCCAGCGCTTTGAAGCCATGCTGCAGGAGGAATTCAGCCCGGACGGACAGACAAACTATTTTGAAGGGAAGATCCGGGACAGGAGTTATATGGGCGGGGAAGTCAGTTATTTTATTGATATGGCAGGGGGAAAAGAAGTGCATGTCATCAGCATGATGCGCTCCCGGATATACGGCATCGGGAATGACGTGGTTGTGCAGGTGGCTCCGGAACACTGCCATCTGCTGCCCCTGGAATAAAAGACTCTGCCGCTTTGTCAGGGTTTTACATGAATGTCTGCCCTCAGTGGGCTGTCAAATATATTTCTGTACACTCAGAAAAACTGCGGAGGAGGCCAAACTGAAAATTTGGCAGACTTCCAAACTTTCAGCCCGGACTCCCCGGTCCGGACTTTCTAAAAGGGCAAAAAATTTATTTGACAGACCACTACGTATGCAGCGATTATTCTCTGCGGCTGTAAGGGACAATCTCCTCACTGTGAACGAGCTGAAATCAAATGTCACATAATACCAGTCAGGGAATTCAAACCATTGATTCCCATACGGCCGGGGAGGCCACCCGCCTGATTGTCGGCGGTCTTCCGGAGATTCCGGGAAAAACCATGGCGGAAAAACTGGCTTTTTTTCAGCAGGAACTGGATCATGTCCGCCTGGGGCTGACCCGTGAACCCAGAGGCCACCGGGAACTGCTGGCAGCGGCTGTAACAGATGCCGTCAGTCCGGAAGCGGATTTCGGCCTGATTTACATGGATGCCAGACGATATCCTTTTCTCTGCGGACATGCCACCATCGGGGCTGTCACCACACTCATTGAAAAGGGAAACCTGCTTTGCCCGGACGGGGAAAGAACCGTGGTGGTGGATACGCCTTCCGGCCCCATGGAAACCCTTGCCAGGGTGGAAAAAGGGCGGGTACAGTCTGTAAAAATAAAAATGGTTCCCTCTTTTGTTTTCCGCAGCGGTGAATTTCTTACAGTGCCCGGATGGGGAAAAATTCAGGCCCATACTGTCTGTGTGGGCGGTTTTTTTATTATGGTGTCCGCGGATGAGATTGGGATGAAACTGATTCCGGAAAACAACGCCAAACTCATCGGGCTGGGGATGGAAATCATTGCATGCGCCAACCGGCAGCTGCGGGTGCGGCATCCGGAACGCCCCGAAGTCAGTACAGTGGATGTGACCGAATTTTACGAACCGGAAGGACATGAAAAAAAACGCGGGAAAAGCATTGTGATCTACGGGGAAGCCCATATGGACCGTTCCCCCTGCGGCACCGGAACCGCAGCCAAACTTACCCTGCTGCATCATCAGGGAAAAATCCGTGCCGGAGAAATATTTACAAATACCGGTCCGCTGGATACGGAATTTTTGGCCAGCATTGTCTCCGAAACCCGTGTGGGGGACAGGGATGCCGTAGAAGTGGAAATCGAAGGTTCTGCCCATATTACCGGTTTTCACGAATTTGTCTTCGAAAAAGAGGACCCCCTTTCCCGCGGGTTTCTGCTATAGATTTTCAGAAAAATAATTGCAGTTTTTCAAAATGGTATTCAGCATAATTTCAGATAGATAAAAACACCATTTTATGCAATTAATTATCTGAAAAACTATATAATCAGCAGATCGGAAATTGTATTTCTGCATAAAATATTCAGGACTTTCATATAAACGGCCATGAGCCGTGACTCACAACGAAAAATGAAAGCTGCACGGAGTGCGAAAAATAAGGCCGAAGCCGGTTTTTCGCAGACACTTTCATATAAACCGCACAACAAATCATTTTCCCGGAAATTTCTATGAATCTTCATTCCCCGCTGCTTCTGAGCAACGGAAATATCCGCACTTTGGAAGATAAGTTTCCATTTGCCCGTACCCTGCTCATTTCAGCAGGGCATATCCGGGCGGTGGGCGGTGATGAAATCCGGAAAGCCGCACCTTCCCATACAAAAATAATTGATCTGGAAGGACGCACCGTGCTTCCCGGTATGACAGATCCCCACTTCCATTTTTATGAGTGGGCCATGCTCCGCCGCAACCTTTCCCTGTCTGCTGCTGTTTCTTTGGATGATCTGCTTTTCCGGGTTCGGAATGCATCCCATGGAAAAACAAAGGGGGATTGGATTATCGGGCAGGGATGGAACGAGGCCGACTGGTCTGTCCGGCAGATGCCCGGACGCAAAGACCTGGATCAGGCCGCCCCGGATCATCCGCTGATTCTCTGGCGATGCGATCTGCATCTGGCCGCTGTCAATTCTCTGGCGTTAAAAAAAGCCGGTATTCAAAAAAACACAGCGGATCCGCCCGAAGGAAAAATCGGAAGGGATGCTTCCGGAGAACCGGACGGTATTCTGAAAGAATCGGCCATCAATCTTATCCGGAATGTCATCCCGCCGCCTTCGGACCGGGACATCATCCGCGCCATGCAGGAAGGAATTCCTGCCCTCCACGGGCTGGGGCTGACCGGAATTCACGATGTCCGGATCATGAATGATCAAAAATCTGCTGCTGCTTTTCGTGCCTGGACCCGTATCCGGGAAAACAGGGAACTCAGACTGCGATGCCATTTCACACTTTCCGGAGATCACCTGGAAGAGGCTGTTGCGCTGGGACTGCGGAGCGGTTTCGGGGATGAATATCTCCGCATCGGGCATGTGAAATTTTTTGCAGACGGCGGCATGGGCGCGAGAACAGCCTGGATGACAAAACCCTATGCGGATGCAGCATACGGAATGCCCCTGATTTCCATGAAAAATCTGGAAAAGAGGATCCGCACAGCAGACGCAAAGGGACTGGCCGTTATGGTTCATGCCATCGGCGACCGTGCCAACCGGGAAGTTATCGGTATTTTTGAGAGACTGGTATCGGCTCCCCGGCCTCACTCCCCCTGTGGCCCCTCTGTCCCCCACCGCATGGAACATCTGCAGATGATTCGGCCCGAAGATATAAAACGCCTTGCCCTGCTGAATGTGGTGGCCTGTATGCAGCCCCACAATATGATACTGGATATGAATATGGTGGATGAATGCATCGGTTCCGAAGCTGTTTATGTTTATTCCTTTAAAAATATTCTGAATGCCGGAATTCCCCTTATGTTCGGTTCCGATGCGCCGGTCTGCGATCCTTCCCCCTTCGTCAATATTCATGCGGCCGTCACCCGGCAGAGAAAAGACGGAAGTCCCGAAGGCGGATGGTATCCGGAACAGAGAATCAGTGTGGATGCTGCCCTGAAAGCCTACACCTCGGTCCCGGCGCAGGTTCACGGTCTGGCAGATATATCCGGCACTATCCGCCCCGGGAAACAGGCGGATCTGATTGTGACGGACCGGGATATTTATACAGTGGATCCCATGGAAATTGCGGATACAAAAGTGGAAATGTGCATTTTTGACGGTGAAATTGTCCGGGACTGCAGACAGTAAGGCGATTTCCAAATATGAATGCAGCGCTTCCGCAGGAGTCACAGACGGAAAGTCTGTAACCGGGCTGCCGTCTGTCAGACACTGCCGGACTAGTCCGGCACTCCTCCGGTACATTTTTTTCAGGAAATCACCTAAATTCTCCTCTTCCCGGAGGGGGCTTCGGTCAGCAGCATTGCCCTGCAATGGGTAAGGTGAAGACCTGCGGGGTTTCGGAAACCCCGCAGACCTGTCCGGATTTATACCCGGAAAATATATCCGGATACTTATGACTGCAGGTTTACACCGATGCGGCAATATGCCCTCTGTGTCTGCCGAAATTCGGGACGTTACTGATCCGGAAACAGGCGGCGAATATCCTTTTCTTCTGCCCTGCATATACCCCGCTCGGTGATAAAGCCGCTCACAAGGCGGGCAGGGGTAACATCAAAGGCATAATTTCCGGCAGGACTGTCTTCGGGCGGCACCAGAACAGATTTGATACTTCCTTTTTCATATCCCTGAATAAAACGGATTTCATCGGGGTCCCTCTCTTCAATGGGAATTTCCCTTACACCGTCTCGCAGGGTCCGGTCAAAAGTCGTGGAGGGCAGGGCCACATAAAAGGGAATATTATTGTCTTTGGCGGCCAGTGCCTTGAGGTATGTTCCGATTTTATTGGCCACATCCCCGGTGTATGTGCTTCTGTCCGTCCCGGTGATGACCATATCCACCATACCGTGCTGCATAAGATGCCCGCCCGCGTTGTCGGTGATGACCGTGTGTTTTATCCCGGCTTTGCCCAGTTCCCAGGCCGTCAGCCGGGCACCCTGGTTTAAAGGACGGGTTTCATCCACCCATACATGAATATCAATCCCGGCCATGTGCGCGGCATACATGGGGGCTGTGGCTGTTCCCCACTCAATGCAGGCCAGCCATCCGGCATTGCAGTGGGTCAGCAGGTTTACAGTCTTTCCCCCTTTTTTTTTACTGATTTCCCGGATCAGGGGCAGACCGTATTCACCGATTTTCCGGCAGTTTTCCGCTTCCAGTTCAATAATGGTTTCGGCTTCTTCCCAGGCTGCGGCAATGCGTTTTTCCTTATTTTTTTCCGCCAGCAGATGGGGAAGCATCCGGTCAACAGCCCATGCCAGATTCACGGCCGTCGGCCGGGAAGCCCTGAGACGCGCACATTCTTCTTTCAGATAGTTCTCTGCATTCTGCTCCGGGGCATGAACTGCAATCAGGCAGACCCCGCAGGCAGCCGTGGCTCCGATGAGGGGCGCGCCCCGGACATACATTTCTTTAATGGCCCGGATAATATCATCCAGGTTTTTCAGTTCCGCAATCACATATTCATGGGGCAGAAGTCGCTGATCAATCACTTTAACCGTTTTTCCTGCCGCATCTGTCCAAAGGGGGCGCGGATTTTTCTTTTCTGCATTGGCACAATTCATAAAACTGTCCTTTCAGGATTTATATTTCCAGTGTAGCAATAATATCAGATAATTGAGATAAATTTTTTTCTTTCATATACTTTTCTATACCGTCCAGTATTTCCATAGTAGCACGGGGATTGATAAAACTGGCCGTGCCCACCTGTATCGCGGATGCCCCTGCAATGAGGAACTCCAGCGCGTCTTCGGCTGTCATGATGCCGCCGATGCCGATTACCGGAATGTTTACGGCCTGCACTGTCTGCCAGACCATACGCAAAGCAACCGGGCGGATGGCAGGGCCGGACAGTCCTCCGGTAATATTGGCCAGTTTGGGCCTCCGGCTATGAATATCAACGGCCATACCGGTAAGTGTATTGATGAGAGACAAAGAATCCGCCCCGGCATCGGCCGCGCTTTTGGCAATCACGGTAATATCTGTGACATTGGGGGATAATTTGGCTGTCAGAGGAAGGGGGCACTGTCTGCGGACCGCGCTGATCACCTGATGGGCCGCAAGGGGATCGGTTCCGAAGGCAACACCGCCGCAGCGGACATTGGGGCAGGAAATATTGACTTCTATTCCGGCAATCCCTTCTGTGTCTGCAATACGCCCGGCCAGCCGGGCATATTCTTCTATCGTCCTTCCGTATATATTCACCAGAACAGGGCTACGGAGTTTTTTCAGAAAAGGGAGTTTGTCTTTGACAAAATTTTCAAATCCCACATTTTCCAAACCAATGGCATTGAGCATACCGCAGGGTGTTTCCGCAACACGGGGAGGGGGGTTGCCTTTGGCCGCTTCCAGGGAAAGCCCTTTGACAATAATGGCACCCAGGCGGTTTAAGTCTATAAGTTCTTCAAATTCACGGGCATAACCGAAAGTTCCCGATGCGGTCATTACGGGATTTTTCAAATGGATGCCGCCGATATTCACACGGAGATCCGGTCTGTCTGTCATGGTTTTATTTCTCTTGAAATGTTAGGAATAATATTAAAGTCAATGCGGATGAATCCGCAAAAAGTCAGAATTTTGAAAACCGCTGCTATAGTCAGTAGATCGAAAAGTTTCCGGAGGAGTGCAAAAATTGTATTTTTGCACGGGGTAACCGGGAGATGCGGCGGTGCAGAAATACAGTTTCTGCACTCCGGGACAGTCGTAAAACCGTATCCGGGGGAAATTTTTCGATCTGCTGATAGTGTTTAAGATAATTATGTTGGGGCAGGTTGGGGTTCGTTCCTCACCCCAACCTACTGCCTCAGAACCGGAGGCGCACACCATACGTCTTTACTCTGCTGTAAACATTCAGCATCCAGCATTAGTGGAATGTCAAATAAATTTTTACCCTTTTAATCTGCATTATTCACACGTTTTAGTCCCCTGCAGATAAGCTGCTGATTAATTTGCTTATACGAAAACACGGCTTCAAAACTCAGTTTTTTGTGTCTTCCTGTGTTTACTGCAAAAAACTGATTTGTGAATAATTCAGGTTAAAAAGTCCGGACCGGGGAGTCCGGACTGAAAGTCCGGAAGTCTGCCAAAGTTTCAGTCCGGCACTCCTCCGCAGCTTTTCTGAGTGTGCAGAAATATATTTGGCAGTCCAATTAGCATGAAAAGTAGATGTCTGAATTATCTGCCAATTACAGGGTATCAAAATAACTGTCGGTCTGTGCCTGACTTCCGCAGTAAAGACACCGGTGCTGATTTTTATTCATCACGCGGCCGCATTGGGAGCAATTTTCTGTTTTTTCATCTTTTTTTTTTAGTTCTTCAATATATGCCGTCAACTCTTCCTCGCTGAGTTCCTGATGCTGCCGGACAAAATGCCAAAGAGCCTGACAAAGCAGAGTGAGCCTGTCCACCTTTAGCTTTAATTTTTCATAATCCTGCTCTTCCGACCTTGCTTCCAGAAGCCGCATTTTGGCCTCAAAGTCATCATCCATCCCGAATCTTTTATTTCCGCGGGAACTTTTCCCGAATAAACTCATTGCTGTGCCTGCCTGTCAGATTGTTTCAGAACCTGTTTTCAAACATGCTCCGGAAACATATAATTTTTTGGAATAATTTATAAACGGCCATGAGTCGTGGCTCACAGCGAAGCATGAAAGCTGCACGGAGTGCGAAAATTTAGGCCGAAGCCGGTTTTTCGCAGACACTTTCATATAAACGGCCATGAGCCGTGGCTCACAGCGAAGCATGAAAGCTGCACGGAGTGCGAAAATGAAGGCCGAAGCCGGTTTTTCGCAGACACTTTCATATAAACCGCCATGAGCCGTGGCTCACAGCGAAATATGAAAATGAAGAACTGTTACAGACTGTAATAATTAAACATTCAGCATTCAGCATTTTCATATAAGCACAATAAATCCGCATTTTTAGGAGATGTCCGGTATCAATGAGTCTCAGAAGACTTTCAAACAGACACCTGCAAGACTTCCGGAGCATTTCCGGGGGACTGTAGTAAGGCAATTTCCGAATATGAATGTAGCGTCTCTGAAGGAGTCACAGACGGAAAGTATGTGACCGGACTGTCATTTACCGGAAACTGCCGGACTTTCAGTTCGGCACTCCTCCGGTATTATCTTTTTCGGAAATCCCTAATGCTGCTTTTTTTCATACCTGCCCGTTTCTGACCCAGGAAACAGCGTAGCGCATCAGTTCCGCAGCATTTTTCAGATCCAGTTTTTCTTTGATTCTTTCCCGGTAGGTGCTGATGGTTTTTACACTCAGGCTCAGTTTTGCCGCCACCTGTTTGCTTGTAAATCCTTCTCCGATAAGCTGCAGAACTTCCATTTCGCGGTTGGTCAGAATATCCACACAGGATTTCGTCTTATCCGGCTGCCCGCGTGTAAATTTGCTGAGTATGCTTTCCATGAATGTTTCACTGGCGTATATTTTCCCGCTCAGCACACAGCGGATGGCTTTTACAATGGATTCCGAAGCCGATGCCTTCATGATATATCCTCTGGCACCGGCATGAAAAGCCCTTTCCGCATACAGGGATTCATCATGCATGGAAAGAACCAGAACCGGCAGCTCTTTATAATCTCTGCTGATATCGTGTATCAGTTCTCTCGCTTTTCTGCCTTTCAGTGAGATGTCAACAATCACCATATCCGGCTGCAGGGCAGCAATTTCATTCCGGCCTTTTGTAATATTGTCGGCTTCTCCGCAGACACAGAGGTCATCTTCCTGGTTGATAAGTTCTTTCATGCCCAGGCGGAAAATCGGATGGTCTTCCACAATCATGATCCGTGCTTTTTTCCCCGGTGTCCCCGTATCGCTGCATTCATTCATTCCTGTATTCTCCCTGTGCCGGACTTTTATCCCCTCCTGTAAATATAACCCCTGTAATCAGCAGTTCGGTAAAAAAAATTCGGACTGAATAATTTCAGCAGACTGTAAAATGCAAATAAAATATTGATGGTCTCGTAAAAAGTCCGAAAATCAGGTTTTGACACATATTAACACTCTGATTTTATTAATAGTGATTTTTAAAATTTGGACTTTTTACCGATTCATCAAATATTCAGATTTAAATATTTCAGAAAGTTATATTTTTATGCTCTGTAAATCAGAGAAAATCAGTAGATCGAAAACTTCCTGAATTTCCCCCTCTCTCCGGGCGGGAGAGGGGGAAAGGCTGATTTTCACCCTCCCCCCGCCCCCTCCCTCAGGGAGGGGAGTCTGAAAACGGAGGCTCTGCCGGCCGGAAACAGAATCTTTTCGATCTACTGAAAATTACCGAACCACTGGTAATGCAAATGAAGGGTTGCATCCGCTGTTGCAAAACCAGCCGCATGCAAAGCCGGTTCCGAAAGTCTGTTTTTATAATGCCCTGTTTTTACTTCATCCGAAGTTTTTGACTCTTCATTGATGAATCGGTAAAAAGTCCAAATTTCAAAAAACGCTATTAATAAAATCAAAGCGTTAATATGTATCAAAATCTGATTTTCGGACTTTTTACGAGACCGTCTTCATTGGCATCTGTAAGGTACTCGGCAAAAAATAAACCCTCTGAAACTGTCCGGCAGAAATATGCCAAACCTTTGTTTCGTCTCTGCTGAAGGGACGAACCGGGGGAATTATCTTTTTCTGAGTCCCTAATGTGGCATACCTGCCGAGAAAAACCCCCGAACATTTGAAAACCGAAGATATACAGGGATTACAGAATCCGTTTCATCTGTGTGAATCCGTGTGAATCTGTGGTTCAGTTTTCCGACTCCGGATTTTTCTCAAACAAAAGGGATACTATATTATAATATAACCCCATATGATTCTTTCCGTCAAACAGTTTGAAAATATCTTGATAAAATATCCGGAAAAAACTATAGATATTTCCAAAAATATTTTGCTGGAGGTCAGATCATGACTTTATTTCCGACGGATCATCCGTCCGAAATTTTTTTTCGGAAGACTGTGCAAAAAAGAAAAACCGGGGGAGACTATTCTGTCCGCTGGCTGGAACATATAGAAGAAGTTGATGAATCTGCCTGGGATTCACTGGCCCTGCCCCTGAAAACCCCTTTTCTGGAATGGGAATGGCTGCGGCAGATGGAAAGTTCCGGCAGTATTTCCCCGCAGAAGGGATGGCGGCCCCGGCATCTGACCGTGTGGAAAAAAAACCGGCTGACGGCCGCGGCCGCGCTGTATATCAAGGAACACAGTGAAGGCGAGTTTGTTTTCGACCGGCCCTGGCAGGACGCGTCCCTCCGTTTCGGTATTCCCTATTATCCGAAAATGGTGGGAATGAGTCCGGTAACGCCCTTAAGCGGCTACCGCTTTCTGATGGCCCCGGATGAGGATGAGCGGGAAATGAATGCTTTTATGGCCCAAAGCATTGACCACTACTGCATCCGCAACAGACTGTCCGGATGCAGTTTTCTTTTTGCCGACCCGGAATGGAAAAAATATATGACCGGGCTTGCCTATACGGTCTGGCTGCATCCGGGAATGAAATGGGAAAACCCCGGATTTCGGGATTTCAATGATTATCTGGGAATGTTCCGGTCGGGCCAGCGCCGGAATATCCGCCGGGAACTGCAGGGGCTGAAACAGAATGGAATCCGGGTTCAGTGCTATGCGGGCGATGAGATTCCGCGGGAATTTATCCCCATGATGTACCGTTTTTATCAAAGCACCAATCAGCAGCACGGGCCCTGGGGATGCGAATATCTGAACCGGAATTTTTTTGAAGGACTGTATGAACACTACCGGCACCGCCTCCTCTTCATCGGGGCCTTTCCGGACGGTGACAGCAGCCGGGCTCTGGGAATGGCCATGCTGATTTTCAAAGGGGAAAAATTATACGGAAGATACTGGGGCTGTGCCTCCCATGTGAAAAATCTTCATTTCAGTGTATGTTACTACCACCCCATTGAATGGGCCATTGAAAACAGCATCCGGGTTTTTGATCCGGGCCTTGGGGGAGAACACAAACTGCGCCGGGGATTTCACCTTTCCGGAACATACAGCCTGCACCGTTTTTATAATCCCCGTATGGAACTGCTCATGCGGACCCATATGGACAGAATCAACCATCTGGAAAGGGAATACATTGACAGCAGCAATGCGGTTCTGCCTTTTGCAGACAGAACCGCGGAAAAATAAGCTCCCGGAATTTTATTTCATTTTCCGGATACGCACCTCGGTTTTTCCTTTTATCAGGCCCGCTACGGCGGATGTATCCGAATCCCCGAAATGGTAAGGGTACAGAATGGCCGGTTGAACAGAATTGGCCGCATCGGCCAGCATTTCCGGTGTCATGGTGTAGGGCAGGTTCATGGGCAGAAATGCAATATCAATCTTTCCAAGGTCTTTCATTTCAGGGATATTTTCCGTATCCCCTGCCACATATATCCGCCGACTGCCGAAGTGCAGGATATAACCGTTTCCGCTTCCTCCGGGGTGGAAGGGTTCGCCGTTATCCCGCTTATGCACGATATTGTACGCGGGTACGGCTTCGATTTTCAATCCTTTTACTGTCAGCACATCCCCGTTTTTCATCACCCTGCCGCTGCTGACTTTTTCTGCACACTTCGGGTTCATCACAATTTCCGTACTGTCTTTGCGCAGTATTTCAATGGCCTGCAAATCCAGATGATCCCTGTGTTCATGTGTGATCAGAATAATATCTGCTTTGGGCAGTGTCTGATAATCGGCAAGCCGGGTCCAGGGATCCGCATGAATCACCATTCCCCCGAATGAAAACATCAGAGTGCCGTGACCGATGAACGTGATTTCCAGATTTCCGGAATCACTTTCAAAAATATCTTTTTCAAAACTGCTTCCGGAATTCTGATCTGCATTCGCCTGCACACCGGCAGCGGCAAAAATGACCGCCAGTGTGATCGTTATCAGGCCCGGGCAGGAAATCAGAGACATTTGTTTCATATTTCCTTCCTCCGGATTCAGATTTTTTCATAAAAACCTTTTTTCTCACTTTTGATTTTACCGTCCTTTTTCAGTCGGTAAACAATATTATGCACCTTGTTTTTGATGAATCCGGTTTTTGCGGTTAATTCATCCTGTCCCACGCCGTTTTCTGATGCCAGAATTATTTCAAGAACAATATCTGTATCATTTTTCTTTTTTGTTTTTTTCCCTGCAGTCTTTTTTTTCACAGACTTCTTCTTTGCAGCACTGCCGGAAGGGGCGGTTTTTGCTTTTTCAGGTGCTTTTTCTTCTTTCGCTTTTTCTTCTTTCTCTTCTTTCACTTTCTCTTCTTTCTCTTCTCTCACTTTTTCTTTTTTCACTGTATCCTCTTCTGCTTTCTCCTCTTTCCCCGGATGGCTTTTTACCCCGGCATCCTGCATCTGATCTGAAAATTTTTCAATCCCTTCTGCAAAAGCTTTGAGTCCCATTGAAAATGATTTTAACATAACCTTCAGTTCATTCATTCGATTCTCCTTTCAAATTTGATGATTTTTTTTACGTTGATGTAACAGCAGTCAGAAATTTTCCGGCATAAGGATTTCCGCAGTTTTCCAGACACAGTATTCTTTCAGGAATGGGTACGAAACAGGCTGCCCATTGTGTTTTGCCGACCCGTTGAAAAAGGACTGTTCCGAATATTCAAGTGGTACAGTTAGTTAATACCTGTTCCCAAAAAATTATGACCGGATATGAGCGGGAAAGTTTTCCTTCGCAAAGAAGGAAAAAAACAGGATTATTCCCGATCTGCTGATAATCTGTGAAATTTGTATAATATTATACATACATACCTGTTTATTCGCAATAGGAAATATGCTATAGACGGAAGAATTGTACTATTTTTTTTAAAAAGCGGCATAATATATTATAATCAAAGATAAAAAGTAAAGATGACGTGAACCGGACAATTCAGATAAAATTTAAATTAGGGGGTCCCCAGGAAATAAAATACCCGTTTTTTTATCCGGAACATGCTGGGGCGAACCCTGCGTCCGCCCCAGCGGATGGGTGGATTATTTATATAAAAATGTTAATGAATCGGTAAAAAGTCCAAATTTCAAAAACTGCTATTAATAAAATCAGAGTGTTAATATGTGTCAAACCCTGATTTTGGACTTTTTATGAGACCGTCAATGTTGAATGCTTATAGTCTGTTGCAATCCTCATTTTCATATTTCGCTGTGAGTCACGGCTCATGGCCGTTTATATGAAAGTGTCTGCGAAAAACCGGCCTCCGCCTTAATTTTCGCACTCCGCGCAGCTTTCATGCTTCGTTGTGAGTCATAACTCATGTCCGTTTATATGAAAGTCCTGCACAACTCGTTACGGGGCAGAGCCCCGTACACAGTATGAGGCGGAGCCTCACCTCCGGTGTTACGGGGCGGAGCCCCGTAACGAGTCCGGGGAGAGATTTTCATGCTTCGCTGTGAGTCAGGGCTCAGGGCCGTTTATAGGAAACTCCCTTAAAGCAATGGTTCGGTAATTTTTTCTCATTTACAGAGCATAAAAATATAACTGTCAAAAATCATTAAATATCAGTAGATCGAAAAGTTTCCGGAGGAGTGCAGAAACTGTATTTCTGCATGGGGTAACCGGGAGATGCGGCGGTGCAAAAATACAGTTTCTGCACTCCGGGACAGCCGTAAAACCGTATCCGGGGGAAACTTTTCGATCTGCTGAATATGAGTATTTTTGTTTGAATTTTATAATTTACTGGTGCATTGTTTCACTTAGAACCTATCCGAAAACCTTTGAAACCGATTTTTAAACCCGGTAAAAACAAGAGTTCCGAACATCGGGAAACAGGTTTTCGGATAGACTCTTAAAACTGTGCATGTATTTCGGAGCAGAACACCCGAATGTCGGGCTACGCTTCGCTGCCCCGACCTGCAATTATAAATGAAACAGGGCACTGGAATTATTCATGCCGATTTTTTTACTGAACTGTTGCCAATGAAAGGATATTAGGAAATGAGTCTCACCCAATGCCGTGAATGCAAACATGCTGTCAGCAGTCAGGCACCTCTCTGTCCCAACTGCGGTGCCCCGAATCCCTGGCAGACGGAATGGAGCGGTTTCGGATTTGAATACAAATCCCGCATCCGTATCTTCAATCTTCCCCTGCTGCATATTTCTTTCAAATACAGAAACCGGCGACCGGTTCCGGCAGTCGGTATTATCAGTATCGGTCAGTTTGCTTTGGGGATCATCAATATTTCACAGTTCGGCATCGGCATACTGAATCTGAGCCAGTTTGCATTCACTGTTTTCGGGATATGCCAAATCTGCCTTTCCTATTCGGCCCTGGCACAGATTGCACTGGTATGGGAAAAAGGTTATGGACAGATGATATTTTCTGTGAAAGAATTATTGGGATTATGAAGATTCCGCAGGGAATCTGCGGACACTCCTGAAACCAGGAAATAATTATATGAAAGGAAATCAGATGAAAAACAATTTCATGCATGCAACGTTACACTGTTTTTCAGAACCCAAAAGATGCGGACGGCTTCTTCTGCCGCTTCTCTGTGCCTGTTTCATTCAGGCATGTATGACAGCAGGGCCCGATTATGTGCCGCCGGACCCCTCCATGCCTGATGCCTGGCATCAGAAAGTGGCGAAAGAGATGAAAAGCGGGGAAAATTCTTTGCAAAAATGGTGGGCGGCTTTTGATGATTCAATGCTGAACCGGCTGATAGCACAGGCAGGTGAAAACAATCTGAACCTGAAAGCGACCTATGCAAAAATGAAAGAATCCCGCGCCGCCCTGGGATATGCTTTGGGAGAGGAACTTCCGGACATAAACAGCCAGGGAACGGCCAGACGGCAGCGCAGCGGAGAGGATTTTGCCTCTCCCCTGGCCGATAATCCTGCCAATTATTTCAGTCTGGGGCTGGACAGCAGCTGGGAAATTGATTTCTGGGGAAGAATACGGCGTTCTGCAGAATCAGCGCAGGCCGCCTACGAGGCATCTGTTGAGGATTACCGGGATGCAATGGTGGTGCTGTATGCCGAAATTGCATCGGTTTATACGGATGTGAGGACCCTGCAGGACAGAATCCGTTATGCGCAGAACAATATCAAGGCCCAGAAAGAATCCCTCCGCATTACCCGTGCCCGCATGAGAGCCGGTATCGCTCCGGAACTGGATGTGCGGCAGGCCGAACTGAATCTGTCCCGCACAGAGTCGGTTCTTCCTTCCCTGAAATCTTCTCTGATTCAGTCCCTCAACCGGCTGAGTGTGCTCGTCGGCCGGCCTCCCTATGCACTGCATAAGGAACTGTCCGCCCCCGGCCCGGTTCCCAGACCGCCCAAAGAACTCATTATTCCCATCCCGGCAGATCTCCTGCGCCAGCGGCCGGATATCCGCAGTGCAGAACGGCACCTGGCGGCGCAGACGGCCCGCATCGGTGTGGCAGCCGGTGCCCTGTATCCCCGTTTCTCCATTTCCGGAACACTGGGACTGGAAGCTTCTTCCGGTCTTTTTGATACAGGCGGCCGTTTCTGGTCATTCGGTCCTTCATTCCGCTGGAATCTCTTTGACGGCGGCAGGATCAGAAGTCAGATTCAGATGGAAGAAGCCCGCACGGAACAGGCTTTGGCCGCATATGAACTGACGGTGCTCAATGCCCTGGAAGATGTGGAAAACAGTATGGCCGCCTATGCCAATGAAAGCATCCGGCTGGATACACTGAAACGTTCTGTGGCCGCGGCCCGGAAATCCGTTACACTGGCACAGAGTCTGTACAAAACCGGTCTGACCGATTTTCAGAACGTACTGGATATGGAAAGAACCCTGTTTGAGCAGCAGGATACCTTTGCAGTCAGTCAGGGAATGGTTACGCGAGATCTGATTCGTATTTACAAAGCTCTGGGCGGTGGCTGGCATCCGGAAAATCCGCCCCTAAAAAATAAAAACAGGCAGCAGGGAATGGGGCAGAAGGTCAAAGACTACTGGAATCAGGGTCTGGAAATGCTGAAATCGGATTAACGATGGTTCGGTAATTTTTTCTCATTTACAGCGCATATAAATATAACTGTCTGAAATCATTAAATCTGAATATTCTGTTTGAATTTTGTAACTGTCTGAAATTATTCAGGCTGATTTTTTTACCGGACTGTTGATGAAGGGACACGGAAAAAAATAAGTCAGTTTAAGCTTGACGAAACACTGGTGTAGGGGAAGGTTTTTTACCCGCCGCCCGTGCTGCCGGTTCAGTTTACGAAGTTGAACTGCGTAACTCCCGGTCCTGTTTATTTTGACCCGCGGAGAGGAATACTCGCAGATATGTTTTTTTCAATACCGAGAATCACCGACATTGTTTATCTGTTTCTGTTTCTAAGCATTGCAGTTTATCCCGCATACGCGGCAGCAGAAGGAGACAGCCTGCCCGAAATCCGGGAGGAAAGCGAAGAAAACGGGTTTTTTGATTTGGAAGAACATATTGATGAAACCCATGAAATAATTTCAGATTATATTCTCAGCAGTGCCCAGTGGCTGGATTCCTTTTTTGAGGATAAACGTTTTGTATCTGAGGAAAACAGGACCCGTCTGAAGGTCCGGATTTCCGCGTTCAGCGATACGCAGGACGGTTTTGATATCGGAGGAGGGGCCAGTCTCCGTCTGGTATTGCCGAAGCTGAAAAAACGCTGGAATATTGTAGTCAGCGGCAGTTCTGCGGATGAGGATTATGAAGATACCAAAGAAAGTTCCGGCAATGCGCGCAAAGATTTTGTCAAAGACGATGACAATCATTTCACCATTGCTTTGCAGTATTTTGCAAAAACAACCGAGCGCAACAATATTAAAATTGAATCCGGACTCCGCTGGCGGGACAATATGCCTGTTTTTTTCGCAGGCCCCCGGTTTCGCTGGTATAAACAAATATCCGGCCCCTGGGCACTGCGATTTACCCAGCGTTTCCGCTGGTATACTGATGAAGGTTTTTATATTAAAAGCATTTTTGATGCGGAAAGACCGCTCGGTGATAAATTCTTTTTCCGTTCCAGTGCGGAAGGGAAATGGGAAGAGGGGGAAGAGGGATATGAATACAGTTTCGGTTTGGGTCTCTATCATGCCATTGGAACAGGGAGGGCATTGGAATATCAGCTGAGCACAAATTTTGAAACCCGGCCGGTCAGTGTACTCGATGAAGCCGGTATCCGTATCCGCTACCGGCAGAAAATCTGGAGAAAATGGCTTACCCTTGAAATCTCTCCCCAGATTTCTTTTCCCAGAGAGGAAAATTATGATATTGTTCCGGGAATTCTGTTACAGCTGGAAGCCGTATTCGGAAAAATATGAACCGTAATTTTTTGGGATAAGGGATACGAAAAAAGTAAAGTCTATACCAAATTACTTTACGGAATTTACTGTTCATATGGACATTATTTAAAACATTATAAAGCAAAATTGTTGCCGCAAAGTCATATGCTACAGGCTTTTAAGTACATCACTCCGTAAATTCGTCCCCCCCGGCTCCGCACAAAGGGTGTATGCAATACGTTCCCTGTTTGCCTTAAGGAATATTTTTTTCTGCAGGGGCGTATTTGCATAGGCCCGGCAGCCCCTGTTTTTTCTTAAGTCAGCAGTGATGAACCCGTAAAAAGTCAGGTTTTTGAAAATTGCTATTCAATGTCATTGACTTAGGGACCCGGCAAGAAATAAATCCTCCGGAAATATCCTGGGGATAAACAGAAACTGTGCATTCCGTCCCCTAATCAGATGAAACGGGGCAGTTATTTTTTGCCGAGTGCCCTAAGGGCACTCGGCAAAAAATAAACCCTCTGAAACTGTCCGGCAGAGACATGCCAGACTTTTGTTTATTTTCTGCTGACGGGATGAACCGGGGGGGTTATCTTTTTCCAGGTCCCTAAGCAGAATATTCCCCTCCCCCTGCCCCTCCCTCAGGGAGGGGAGTCTTACGTCAATGACATTGAATTGCTATTAATAAAATCAGTATATTAATGTGTATCAAAATCTGATTTTTGACTTTTTACAAGATCATCAATCATCAAACTTACAGTTTGGCAGATCTTTTCTAAATAATTTCAGCATGTCAAACTGTAAGTTTGACACTCCTCCGACCTTACGTCAGCAGTATTGGGGGGAGGGGAGACAGTTTTTCAGCAAATTCAAAGATCTCCGAAATAATGCTGGAGCAGGGTGCAGGCGGCCGGTGCAGCGGTTTCCGCTTTCAGGATTCTGGGTCCCAGTCCCGCGGTACGGAAACCGGCTTTCCGGGCCTCGCGGATTTCTGCGGAACTGAATCCGCCTTCCGGCCCGATTGCAGCAAAAATACGCTGATACTTTTTTCTTTCTCCGAATATATATGATTCACCGGCTGTCCCGGAATCTGCCCCGCTCATCCCTTCCCAGAAAATCAGACGCAAATCGGCATCCTTTCCCGCGTCCAGCATTTCCTGGAAAGAAAGCGTGTCCCCGATTTCCGGAACCCGGCTTCTTCTGCACTGTTTCAACGATTCCAGCACTATTTTTTCCCAGCGTTCTTTGCGTTTTTTCAAACGTTCGGAATCCGGACGGGACACGGAACGCTCTGCAATAAAGGGCAGCCAGCGGCGGATCCCCAGCTCTGTCAGGGGACGCAGCAGATCATCCATCTTCTTTTCTTTCAGAAATCCCTGGGCAATGGTGATGTGTGCCGGGGATTCTCCGGTATTTTCCCCCGCTTCTGCCCTGTCCCCCTTCACCTGCACCCGGACACCGGAGCTTTCCATGTCCAGAATCCGGCCCTCATATTCATTCCCTTTCCCGTCAAAGAGACAGACAGTACTTCCCGGTTTCAGACGCAGGACATTTTTGAGATGACGTTCCTCTGCGGCCCGAAGAAGGATTTCAGACTGCCCCTCCTGTAAAGGATGAATATGAAAACGCCGTGTCATGATATTAGCTGTTCCCGTGAATTTCTGCCCGGATGCTGCGGTTTTTTTTCAGGCGAATCATGCCGACTTTATAATAGCGGCAGGTTTCTGAGAAAAAAATAGCATAAAAATCTGTATTTTTTATCAGCAGCTTATTTCCCCTGAGGGCTTCATAGCGGGGGAGTGTGCCGACCGTATTGAGAATGCAGAGGTCAATATTTTCAAATTCCTGACTGTCTGGGCATAATTCCATCAATGAAAGCCTTTCATCCGGGGCAGGTGCTTCTTCCAGTCACACGGCAATATCCACTCCGAATCATTTTTCGGCAGTTTTCCTTCTTTGGGAGAACCGAAAACAAATTAGAGCCTGTCCGAAAACCTGTTTTCAGGTGTTTTGCCCCCATACTTTCACCGGGTGTAAAAATCTGTTTCGGAGGTTTTCGGATAGGTTCTTAATAATCTGCCGTCGGATTTGCCGGCAACTGAACATTTTCTGCTCTTTTGCATAGCCGTTTATTCATTGGAATTGGTATTATCCGGCCGACAGATGCTTCAGTCTGCCGGTATATACATAATCTCCTGAATCCGGCTGCATGTGCTGCGCGCACCGGAGTTCATCAGTCCCAGGTTTATGGAGGAATCTCCGTAAATACTGAGGAAAATTTCTGTTTCCGGAACCGCATAGTGGGCCAGGAAATGATTTTTTCCTTTCAGCACAACACCGTTTACCTCTCCGATTCGGCTGCAGCTGCGGCCGTTTTGAATCAGTTCCAGCATATCCGGAACAGAATCCCCGTTTTCTTTTTCCGGAAAACGGCAAAGCAGGGCTCCGTCTTTTTCCAATACGGATATTTCACGGATTCCCCGAATATCTTCCTGAAGATGTGACAGCACTTCTTTCAGTTTCAGGCATAGGGGCATTCAGGTTTCTCCTATCTGAGTATGGCGGCCAGCCGTTTGAGAAAAGGTTCGCAGTTGCTCCGGATCATTCCGAAATTGTGATGAAGGGAGCGGACTCCCAGTATTCCTTTGTCCGAAACGGGGAACAGCATTGTTATTCCCTGTTTGCAGAAAACAATCATTTCCTCCATTCCCTCTTCTTCCGGCCAGCGGGAATGCCGGAATATCAGAGAATCCCGGATAAACATGCTCATATCTCCGGAAGTTTCACTGTTCAGGGAACTCAGTATATTGCCCTGCATATCTGTCACCAGGGCATTTTCAAGCAGTCCGCTTTTTTCTCTGAGCTCTTTCAGAATCTGCGAAATACTCAGGCGGTATGCAAAATCCGCCAGTTCATCGCTGTCTGCGCTGTCTGCCGCAGCAATTTCTGTTTCTTCCGCCATATCATTGATATTAAATTCCATTGTTTTCATCAGGCGGATTTCACTGTCATGATAACGGATGACTTCTGTAAGCAGATCATCCCTTTTTCTGAAAATATCCCGCTGCCTTGCTTTGGCCATCCTCTGTTCGCTGAATCTGCCGTTTTCCCATTTCATAATTTCATAAAAGGCATCTTCCCCCAGGCGGTTTCCGCAGCGGGCACTGCTGATGGTTCCCTTTTCAAAAAAGATTTCACCGCTTTCTTCCCCGGCATTTTTGGCGGAGTTTATCCGCAAAAGGAGATTTTCGGCACATACACTGTAAAGAATGACAACATCCAGAATATTCAGCATTCTTTTCTGCCAATGCAGAGTCTGTGTACGTTTTCGGATAAGAGTCCTGAATTGTTTTGCATCGCATTTTTTGGGTATATATGTTATTACACTTCTCTCAGCAATCTCCGGGGCGGGGAGCTTTTCTTCGGCATCCGTCAGCAGCACAGGATGAATGGTCTAGGCCTGTTTTTTGGCACGGATCAGCAGTTTGACCATGTCCTTTCTGAGTTCTTCCATATCCGCCAGCAGTACATCAAAAGGTATCCGGGAAAGCAGGTCCAGAGCTTTCAGTATATTGTCCGCAGAAACCGGGCGGCATTCGTTTTCCGGAAAAACGCTTAATGTACCGCACAGATCAGGGGTGCTGCTGAGAACCAGTACAGAAAGGGATGGATTTGTTTTTATTTTTTTCATAAAAATATTAAATAGTAATGGATGATGAACCGGTAAAAAGTCCAAATTTCAAAAATCACTATTAATAAAATCAAAGTTTTAATGCGTATCAAAACCTGATTTTCCGACTTTTTACGAGAACATCAGTGGATGATTCCGTAAAAAAAGTCAGAAAACCGTCATTCCTGCCGGAACCGGAGTCCGTTTTTTTAACCCGCATTATTCACACGTTTTAGTCCATAGCAGATAAGTTGCTGATTAATTTGCTTATACAAAAACACGGCGTAAAAACGCAGTTTTCTGTGTCTTCCTGTATTTACTGTAAAAAACTGATTTGTGAATCATTCAGGTTAAAGATTATTGCAGATGCATTCTGTTTCATCAACAGGTTTGACCCACTACCAAATATTTGATTGCACTCTGATTGTCAATTCTTTTCAGAAATTCATTATATACTTGACATTTTTTAATCTGTTCAGTAATTAGAAATGTTCGGGACAGTTAATTCGGATTCAGTCCAACCCGCAGATAAAAGCTGAGACTGCAAATGATAAAATGAAAGGAGTGAAGCAAGTTGGCAAACCATAAATCGGCATTGAAACGTGCCCGCCAGAGTAAAGACCGTCAGGCCCGCAACAAAGCGGTGAAAACCCGTGTGAAAAACATTGTCAAAGGTGTCCGTCAGACAGTGGCAGACGGTCTGTCGGAAGACGCCGGTGCAAAACTGAACGAGGCCAAATCCGTTATTGCAAAGGCCGCCAAAAAAGGGGTTATCCATAAAAGAGCCGCATCCCGTAAAATTTCCCGTCTTGCCAGACAGGTCAATTCTCTTTCGGTTTCTGCCTGAGAAAGGATTTTCCTTTCCGGAAAAAAAATACCGGCAGTCTTTTTCATTAGAAAAACAGACTGCCGGTTTTTTATTCTGATTTTTCAGAATTCTTCTGTCAGACGGCTGTAAATATCTTCCGCGATTCTTTTGGAAATGCTTTCCAGCACCATTTTTTTATTATAATCATTTGTGCTGCTTTCCGAAGACACTGCAAATACATCGCTTTGGGATATGTTTTTCAGGTTCCTCAGTTCTTTTCCTTCGGAATCTGTAATCCGGATATTCACCCGGGCATTTACCCGCCGCTCCAGAGATCTAATCTGTCCTCTGCGGGAAACCGTATCCACAAGGATGGATATGATTTCCCCGCTTACGATTGCCCCGGCCTTTTCCTTATCCGTTATCTGATAACCGTTTCGGGAAAATTCATAGGCCATATCATTGCTGAAGGTAACTTCCGCCCCGGTTTCGGATGTGCGGTTCTGGTAGATTTCCACATGCAGGCTCTGCACATCAAAGGGGAGTTTTCCGCCTCCGGCAAACCGGTAGCCGCACGCGGAAAGGAGAAGGAGAACCGCAAATAGCAGAGTGAGTTGACTTTTCATATTTTAGTTTCCTGATTTCAGGTCCGCATTGAAACGATTTCATACCGTTCAGTCATTTTCTTCGATGTCCGACAATTCCAGCAGACGCACATCTTCCAGATCAATCTTTCTGCCCGCTGCCTGTTTTGATGCAATCAGATCTTTGAGGGAAACAACATAAAATTTTTCACCCTGATATTCCATAGTATTACGCCGCTTCCATGCTTCATGAAAGTTCAGGCCGGGGGTGGATGTCCGGGGACATCAATGCGTACACGGTCTTTGAATATGTTGATCTCATGTGAAAGAAGTTCTTCCGTATTGATAAGACAGGCGGTTCCCGGTCCTGCATCCAGCATGGCATCCAGCAGATTCCGGGCATTTTTCTCTGTCGCATCAATGAGAATATCCAGATCAAAAGTGGCTCTGGGAACTCCGTAAAGAACAGACGCTATCCCCCCGATCACAACATATCTGACCTTATGACGCTGAAATGATGCGAATATTTCTTTGAGTCTGTTCAGCATGTTTCCTGTAAGCCAGTTTTGGATTCAGTTCCAGAGCCAAATCTGTAAAATAACACAGCATATCCATTTTTTCGGAAAGAGGCAGCGATCTGAACCATCGGACTTTTGATTCCATGCTTTCCTCACTGCGATCATGACCTACGGTATATCTCATAAACACTCCTTACCTCATTCCTATACAGAGAGCTATCGCATCCGGTTGTGGGTTGGTCAGTTCGTCAAAAGACTTCCGAAGTATTGGGAACTTCGGAAGTCTTTCGTTCGGAAAGGTGGGATATTTTTTTGGGGAATATCTTACACCACAATATTCACCAGTTTCCCTCTTGCCACAATCACCTTGCGCAGTTTTTTCCCTTCAATGAATTTCTGCACCTTCTCATCTGCCAGAGCTTTTTCCTTAATCGTCTCCTCATCCGCGTCCGCGCGGATGTCAAAACGGCTCCGGAGTTTTCCGTTGACCTGAACCACAATGGTCAGCTCATCTTTGACCAGTGCATCTTCCCGGTATTCGGGCCAGGGGGCCAGCAGGATGCTTTCCCTGTATCCCAGTTCCGCCCGGATTTCTTCGGAAAAATGGGGAACCATGGGGGCCAGCAGAATCACCGCGCTTTCTATGCCCAGACGCATGACCGCATCCGTATGCGCGCTTTTATTCTCTTTTTCCACACCGTACATCAGGTTGATGAGTTCCATGACCGCACTGATGGCCGTATTGAAACGGAAACGGTCTTCTATGTCATTGCCGACCTTGCGGATAGTTTCATGGATTTTCCGGTACAGTTCCCTCAGACTGTCATCCAGATTTTCCGGGGCATCATTATAGGGGGCCACGTTCCGGATATCATCCAGCCAGTCCGCGGTCAGCCGCCAGATCCGGTTCAGGAAACGGAAACTGCCGTCCACCCCCTGATCGCTCCATTCCAGATCCCGCTCCGGCGGGGCCGCAAAGAGGCAGAAAAGCCGGGTGGTGTCGGCCCCGTATTCTTCCAGCAGTGCATTGGGGTCAATGACATTCTTCTTGGATTTGGACATTTTTTCCACCCGTCCCACAGTGACCGGGCTGTCACACAAAGTACATGCCGGATTTCCCTCCTGCCATTTCACCTGGGAGGGGAAAAGAAAACCGTGCTCCGGGCAGGAGGTGGTTTCCTTGCAGACCATTCCCTGAGTCAGCAGCCGGGTAAAAGGCTCTTTGCAGTCAATCAGCCCCAAATCATGCAGGACACGGGTAAAATAACGGGAGTACAGCAGGTGCAGAATGGCATGTTCCACTCCGCCGATATACTGATCCACGGGCATCCAGTAATCCACGGCCTTCCGGTCAAACATGCCGCTGTCGCATCCGGGGCTGCAGTAACGGTCAAAATACCAGGAGGATTCCACAAAGGTGTCCATAGTATCGGTTTCCCGCCGGGCATCTGTTCTGCCGCATCGGGGGCAGTCTGTTTTGCTGAAATAGTCAATATAGGGAAGAGGGGACCGCCCTCCTTCCAGTATGTCCGCATCTTCGGGCAGCAGAATGGGAAGGTCTTTTTCGGGAACCGGGACAATGCCGCAGCTTTCACAGTGAATCACCGGAATGGGCGCGCCCCAGTACCGCTGCCGGGAAATTCCCCAGTCCCGCAGGCGGAAACTGACGGTTTTTTTTCCCTGTTCCCGGCTTTCCAGAAAGGAGATAATCTCTTCTTTGGCTGTTTCATTTTCCATGCCGTCAAACTGCCCGGAATTGAC
Source organism: Desulfobacteraceae bacterium (assembly GCA_011390755.1). Taxonomy (GTDB): domain Bacteria; phylum Desulfobacterota; class Desulfobacteria; order Desulfobacterales; family Desulfococcaceae; genus JAABRU01. The sequence goes on from JAABRU010000080.1 coordinate 28,245, forward strand.
CATAATTCCCGGTTCCGCATAGGCTTCCGTCATCGCGGAAACATCCAGGTCTTTGTCTTCGGGACGGACAACGACGATGATTTCCATACCGTATTTTTGGGCAAATTCAAAATCCCGCTGATCATGGGCCGGAACCGACATGACCGCGCCGGTGCCGTATTCCATGAGGGCAAAATTCGCGGTATAGACGGGCATTTTTCTCCCGCTGGCCGGGTTGATGCAGCAGGCTCCTGTGAAAACCCCCTCTTTTTCATAGCTTTCCAGTGCTTTGGCCGAACGGTCCTGCATGGACATGCGTTCCACGAATCCGGCCACAGCCTTTTCCTCTTTTTTCCCTTTGGACAGTTCCGTTACCAGGGGATGTTCCGGGGCAAGGCACATGAAGGTGGCTCCGAACAGGGTATCGGGCCGGGTGGTGAATACGGTAATCATTTCCGGGGAATCTTCCACGGCAAAACGGATTTCCGCGCCAGCGCTTTTTCCGATCCAGTTTTTCTGCATGGTGGTGACCTTTTCCGGCCATCCGGGCAGCTGATCGCAGTGCAGGAGCAGATCGTCCGCGTAATCCGTGATCCGGAAAAACCACTGCCAGAGCTTTTTCTGGCGCACGGCCTTACCGCAGCGCCAGCACATGCCGGCTTCCACCTGTTCGTTGGCCAGTACGGTCTGGCAGGGTTCGCACCAGTTCACAAAGGATTCTTTGCGGTAGGCCATGCCTTTTTCATACATTTTCAGAAAAAGCCATTGCTCCCAGCGGTAGTATTCGGGTGTGCAGGTGGCCAGCTCCCGATCCCAGTCATAGGAAAAGCCAAGCTGTTTCAGCTGTTTGCGCATATAGGCAATATTTTCGTATGTCCAGGAAGCAGGATGGATATTGTTGGCTATGGCCGCATTTTCCGCAGGCATTCCAAAGGCATCCCAGCCCATGGGATGCAGCACATTGAATCCTTTCATCCGTTTATAACGTCCGACCACATCCCCGATGGTATAATTGCGGACATGGCCCATATGAATTTTACCCGAAGGATAGGGAAACATTTCCAGCAGATAGTATTTTTCTTTCTCCGGGTCTTCTGTCACTTTGAAAATACCGCTTTCCTGCCAGTATTTCTGCCATTTGGCTTCAATGGCCCTGGGATCGTATTTCAAATCCATTTTTATTGTTTTTTCCTCCGTTTATCTGTTGTCAGAAAACACAGGGTGCTTTCTGTCAGTATTCTTTGTGCAGACCTGCTGAAAATCATTTCGGGAAGACTGCGGCGTGAGACTTCGGTGTGCTTTCCGTCGAACAGCAACAGGCCGGAGACAGTACGGAAGTATATCTCCGACCCCTAAGGCATTCCAAACAGATTTTTTGAAGTCTATGGACATATTCATGTCACAATACGCGATAAATATCAAGAATGATATGCACTTTCAGGAAGGCATTTTCATGCCCGGGAAACTTCCTGTCCGGTTTTCAGGAAAATATATGGATGTTTATGAATACTTATGCTTGACATTCAGTACAACTGATAATTATATAGATCATCAGTTAAAATTATCCCTTATTTTTATTTTTACTAACAATGCGGAGTTGGGGACTCGGAAAAAGATAATTCCCCCGCTTAATCCCGGCGCAGAGAATAAACAAAAATTTGGCATATTTCTGCCGGAAAGTTTCAGATGGTTTATTTTTTGCCGGGTGCAAAAGACCTGTATCCGGCAATGTAAAATCAGTTGCTTATAAAGCCTGTCTGCTGTGTCTGATTTTATAGGCTTTCAGATAATATTTTGGGGCAGGGGTGAACGTATTGAATCCCAACAATTTGAATTTGTTTGGTATTGTCCCTTGCCCCAACCTGGGCGGAACCCCTAAATTATGATCTTAAACACCATATAATACCTAAACTGAGCGGTTCTCAGACCTGAAAATGATTTCCGGCCGGAAATATCAGGGGCTCAGCGGTTTCCGGTTCTTCACCCGCCGGGTGAAAAGCGTAAAACATGCAAAGTTCCGCTTACCGGACATTCAGCCGGTTTATCTGAAAAAAACTGCTCAATTTAGTGCTTTGTTTCAGCTAAAATTGTGTATGCAAAATGACTAAATTCCTTGAAAAGCCGGGAACCTAAATTGAGCGATTTCTGTTCATGTTCAATGTTCATATCAGAATTTTATTGATATCAATGCGAACAGGTGGGAAATTTTCAGTTATACGGGCCGGAACAGAATATAAACGGGAAAATTTCCCGGA
>JAABRU010000231.1 GCA_011390755.1 Desulfobacteraceae bacterium
GGGATCGGATAATATATTTTTTTTCAGTCCCGTAGGGACGACAGAACGATTTGAATATACATATTTTTCTTTCGTCCCTACGGGACTCGGATGGGTTTGACCGACATGTCCCGGCAGTAAACTGCCGGGCTATTTTCTTACACCCCTCCGGGGTTAAAAATGCCGGATCTTATTTCCGATAATGTCTATTACTGATAAACAGAAGAATTCAGAAAAACGGTTTTACAAGCCGTTTTTTTGGCATATCCTGAATTTACAGCAATAAATGGATTTATGAATAATTCAGGTAAGAAAGCGGATATGTCCTGCATAGGCCCGGCATGGCGGGCCTATGCAGTAGGCCCCGGCAGTCATGCATCTGATTCATGCATCTGATTCGTCCATCTGATTCATCCATCTGATTCATCAGTCCGTTTGACCCAGTACCGATTATTTTTGCCGGATTCCCTTATTCCTTTCGGTGCTTCAGTCCCAGTGTTTTCCGTTTCTTTTCAATATGACGGCAGATCAGATCCGCTGCCTTTTCCGGATCCGGTTCCACGGCAAAGGTTGCCCCGATGACATCTTCCAGGCCTTCGGTGAGCAGTTTTACCACATTCATACTGCCGGTGATGGGCGGCATGGGGCCGAGGACGGTATACACACCCGAAGCCACAAAGTATGCACCGATGGAGACAGCCTTTTCCGAATACCATTCCGGGGCCGCGCCTGCCATGGGCAGATCGCTGATGTCCGTGTCCAGGGCATCGGCCAGTGCGCAGGCCAGCATGAGAATGCGCACATTGTCCACACAGCTGCCCATGTGAAGCACAGGCGGAATCTGCAGGGCACCGCAGATTTCTTTCAGGCCCGGTCCGGCATACTGCAAAGCCTCCGTTACCTTGAACCCGGCTTTGGCAGTGGCCACGGCCGCACAGCCGGTATCCACCACCAGAATATCGTTTGCGATGAGTTTTTTCACCAGGCTCACATGACCCTGATCATGTGTGATTTTGGGATTATTGCATCCCACCACCCCGGCGGCACCCCGGATTTTTCCCTCTTTGAGGGCTTCCAGCAGGGGGGCCGGTGTTCCGCCCAGCGCGGCGACAATGGCTTCCACGGAGAAACCGCCCAGCGCGGGCACCGGTTCCACGGGAATGTAAACCTTTCCCCTGCGGCTGAAATTCTCCACCGCCTCTTTTACCAGCTCCCCGGCCAAATCCGCAGCGTTTTCCGGATGAAATTCCCGGTGCTCCATGCCGGGAAAACGCGCCTTGTCGCTGGTGCTGATCATTTTGGTGTGATAACAGGCAGCCACTGTTCCCAGTGAAGGCATGATGCACTGGTAATCCGCCAGAATCATATCCGCAGCTCCGGTGGCAATTATCAGCTCGGTCATGAGATGGTTTCCGGCCATGGGCACACCGTGACGCATAAGCAGCTCATTCCCGGTACAGCAGAGACCGGACAGATGGATGCCTTCGGCTCCCTTTGATTTTGCCAGGGCAGTCATATCCGGGTCCTGACAGGCCAGGAGAATCATTTCGGATACCACCGGATTATGTCCGTGCACCAGAATATTGACTTCTTTTTCTCTGAGTACACCCGTATTTACCGAAGTCATGGAGGGTTTGGGAATACCGAAAAGAATATCCGAAACTTCCGTGGCAATGAGGGATCCTCCCCAGCCGTCGGACAGGGCATTGCGGATGCCGTGCAGCAAAAGGCTCTGCCATCCGTTATCCACACCCATATGGGTGCGGTGCATCATTTCCGAGGTTTCCCGATCAATGCCTCTGGGCATGACTCCCAGTTTCCGCCAGATTTCCTGCCGTTTTTCCGGAGCGCGTTTTGTCAGTGTCAGTTCTTTTTTCCGGGTTCCGTAATCTTCCTGCATGGCACGGGCCAGTCCCGCGGCAATTTGCAAAATATCTTTGTCCCGGCATTCCACCCCGTATTCTGCGGCCAGTGCTTTCATTTTTTCAGGTTCTTTGATGCTGTATCCGGGGGCTTTGTTTTCCCCTACTGCGGCCAGCACTTCCACCAGATCCCGGCCGTGGTCGGAATGGGCCGCGGCACCGACCGCAATCATCCGTCCGATGTTCCGGGCCACGATAATATCGGCATCCGCCCCGCAGACCCCCTGCTGCGGTCCTTCGCCAAAGGGATCCACCCGGCAGGGGCCCATATTGCAGATGCGGCAGCTCAGCCCCATTTCACAGTATCCGCACTGGGGAAGCTGTTTCTGATAGCGTTCCCACACGGTTTCAATCTGATCCCGTTCCGCTTTTTTCAGCATCAGCTGACCGTCTTCCGTAATCGTCAGATTTTCATATTTTTTCATTGCGATCTCCTTCGTGGAGGATATTATGAACTGTGTCTGTCCCTATCTTTATCATCATCTCCGGCAAACCGGAGGCACGACCCTAAGGGAGTGCTTAGGCGATTTCCAAATATGAATGTACCGCTTCTGCCGGAGCCACTAACGGAAAGTCTGTAAGCAGACTGCCGTCTGTCAGACACTGCCGGACTTTCAGTCTGGCACTCCTTCGCTACATTTTTTTCAGGAAATCACCTTAGCGTCCGCTTACGCTCACGGTTCGGAGGTTGCAGCGGAATTTTTCATATCCGCGCATATGCTTTTTTCACCGAGTCCAGCAGGGCAATTCCGGGCGGTACGGCCGCTTCCCCTTCGGCGGCAAGAGTTACACTGCGGGCAACCGCATTGCTTTTGCGTTTTTGGGCCTCCGTACTTTTTTCAAATGTCAGCGCACCGGATTTACAGATTTCCGCACAGGCCGGCATATGTCCCGCCTTCCGGCGATCCATGCAATTATCACATTTCACGGCCACTGTTTTTCCCGGCAGAGCGGATGTATCGGGATGATAACGGATCACACCGAAAGGGCAGGCCATCGCGCAGGATGCGCAGTTGATGCAGATGTCCGGATTGATAAATACGGTATTGCTTTCCGGGATGCGGGAGATGGCTCCCGGCAGGCAGGCCAGCATACAGGGGGCGGGATCGCAGTGGCGGCAGCGGTTGGGAAATCCCTGCCCGTACCTGCCCGCCCCCACATGGATACGGGGTTTGGGCAGGGGGTTTTCGCAAACCGCTGTAAAAAGAGTTTGGGATTGGGAATGGGCTGTCGCGCAGGCGGCCATACACTGCATACAGCCCACGCAGCGTTCCGGATGAACCACGACCTGTTTCATATTACCTCCTTTGATGACGGTTTCCTGTTTTACCGCCTTTGAATAATGATGGTCTCGTAAAAAGTCGGAAAATCAGGTTTTGATACACATTAATCTGCTGATTTTATTAATAGCGATTTTTAAACATCTGACTTTTTACTATACTTTTGCACTTTTTCATAAGTTACTGATTATATTGAAATTAAGAAATTGGCCTCAATTTTTCTGTATCAATAATTTCAACAGGTTATCATCTAAAATCAGCATATAATTCAAAAAGTGCAAAAGTATAGACTTTTTACCGATTCATCAATAATGATTTCACAAAAGCGTCGCATACCGGAGTCGGTTCAGAAATGATTGCAGAGCAGGGGAGAAGTAATACAGTCAATGCCGTTTCCTTAAGGGGCACGGAGTCCCGAACTGAAAGTTTGGGGCACTGAAATGATGCAGAAAAATGCTGCCAAACTTTCCATTTGGCACTCACCGGTTTTCTTAAGGAAACGGCATTGCGAATACAGTACTGATTTATTTTTCAGATAATTCAGATTCGCCAATCAGAGCCCCTGCCGTGAGGGACAATACTGCTGCCGTAAGACACCCCTCCCCTGGGGGAGGGGCAGGGGGATGAAACCAGCATCTGATTTCACCCTCCCCCACCCCGGCCCTCCCCCGCCGGGGGAGGGAGTTTTTTCTTACGATACCAGCATTGACCCGGGGGCGGGGTTCTGCTCCGCTTATTATTCAGGACATTTACTGCATATCCACTGTGGTCACCGAAACTGTTGCATTTGCAGAAATGTTTCCGGTGAATGTCTTTGTTTTCCCTTTGTTGACCACCCGGACTTCATAGGATACGGAATTCAGGGAAGATCCATAATTGCAGATGTCGAACCAGTTGACTTCCACTTTATAATTTCCGGCCGGGGCATTTTTCCAGAAAATATTTTCCGGTCTTCCCGCAACATAATCATCACACTGATTGTCAATATCCAGCTTTCCGCCCGTGGAAGATATGGGTTCTTCGTAATAGATCATATTACCGCCGGGTTCCGTGACCCACAGATCCAGATCCACAGGAACAGAGGAATGCCATATCAGGGTAATTCCCAGATCTCCGGTTCCCACCGATGAGGTCGGGACAGAGGAACAGGGACAGGGACCTTCCTGATCCATCACCAGATTTCCCAGACGAACGGTTTCGGATATATCATACCGGGGATAGCGGTAGGGTTTGCCGACATCCGCAATTTCCGGAAGTATTTTATGCCCGACCAGTCTGGGAAGGTCGCTCTGGAACTCTTTTGTCCAGGTTTCCACGCACAGGCGGTATCTTCCCTGGGGAACAATATATTTGATCTGGTTGCACCATCCGCTCGTGCAACCGTCCGGACTCACAGAAGCCATGCCTTCAAAGGGTGCGGCTCCCGGATAATAGAATTCCAGAATTTCGGAAGGGCAGACATTCCGCCAGGTGTACTGGGATGCACCGCTGTTATCCAGCAGAATACAACCGGCCGCACTGTCATCGGCAGGAACGGATGCCCCGAAAATCGGGGAAAAATGAGCGGTCTGACCGGTAATGGTTCCGGCAGCAGCATCAAAAACACCGCCGATCATTTCAATTTCACCGCTTGTTTCATTCATCCGGTATAAAGCAGCGTTTTCAACCGTCTCTGTACTGCTCAGGGGAACAGTCACGCTTACGGCCTGCTGGAAATTGAAACCGCTGGGACCGAAACGGTAAATGTCGGAAATCCGTTTTTCCCCTTCGGGCAGAGCCGGACTCAGACTGTTATCCCTTTCAATGGAAAAAACTGTGGTTCCCACATTTCCGTCCAGTCCGGGCGCAACAGCTCCCACCGGAACAAAAACGCCTGCTCCCGAAGCGGTCTGAACATTCACACTTGAATCTGTGCGTGCTGTTCCGCTGGCAGTAAAGGAATCTTCTGAATTTCCGGGATCATCCGGTCCGCCGGAAACCCCTGTATAGGAATGCTCCTCCAGTCTGCTGCTGAGTGTTACGCTTCCGCTTTTCTGCGCGTTTCCGTTGTAACGATGCGCCGAATATACATCCACCGGATCCACAGTAACGTGATTGAAAGCAATATTGGCCCATCCGTTTGATGCCACATAAATTTTTACAAAAATTTCCGGATTGTACTGACTTCCGTATGCAAACTGGGCAGGGTCCGCATAAAAATATCCGCTCACAACATTGTCACCGGTCGGTGTGGTATCCCGGCCCACCTCCTTCCATACCAGAGTGAAAGAACCGGCCGAAGTCCGGAGAACCGATTTCAGCCACAGATCGGAAAAAACACTGTAACCGCCGTCCTGCGCAACTGCATTCAGGGGCATCAGAAACAGAAAAAGCCCCGCCATAAAACAGAATACGGTTTTTTTGGCCATTTTGAAATTCATCAGTAACCTCCTTTTGTTAGGATGTCGTAAATCCGGCGCATCATTGCACAGTGCATTAATTTCAGCCGGAAACTTACTGAGATTATCCTAACATAAGGCAGGGCAGTATGCAATATGAATCCCGGTTTTTGAAATAAGACTTTCTGCAAAACACCAGAACTTGACTGAACAGGAAGTTTTTGATATTCACTTCTAAGTTTCTTGAAAAGATGGGAATTCAATTCACAATTTTAAGTGAAACTTTGCATCAGACAGGATTCAGGTCTTTGAAATCAGATATATCCTGAGATTTTAATCACAGGATATTGGACAAAAAAATGATCAGGACTGAAACATGAAGGAGGAGAAAATGAAACAAAAAGGAATCGGCAGGGTAAGTTGGATGTATGTATTGACTGTGATCATCGTTTGCTGTGTGTTTATCACAGATGCGGATGCATTTGTCAAAGAATCCGTCGAGAACATGGAATTTGACATTACAGCCCTTACCCCCGAGCAGAAGGAAGATGCACGCAGGGCGCTTGCAGCATTTCGTGCCAGACGGGAATCCCGGATATGGACACCCATTGAGGTGCCTGTTGCCATGAACATCATCTGCAATGACGACGGATCCGGGGATGTGACAGATGCCATTATCCAGGAGCAGATGACTGTTCTCAACCAGGGTTTTGCCGGTTCGGGCATATCCTTTTACCTTTTTTCTGTAAACCGGGTATGCAAAACCGCCTGGACAAAAGTGGATTCCTTTGCGGAGGGGCTGGATATCCTTGAAGCACTCAATACCAGAGCAGAGCATATTGTTTCTGTTTATGTGGTGGATGATTCCTCCAACCTGGGAGGGGATTACCTGGGTCTGGCGATATTGCCCATGGCTTTCAATGAAAGTAATTTACTTATAGTGCGTAGCACATGAATTGATACTTGACTTGGTTATTCGGGAGTTGTGAAGAATCATATGGCAAAGCATTGTGACTTCACTATGAAAAATTTAATCCTGCAACCTGAAGACGGTTTCAGAAAAGTCACCAAAGAAACATGCAGGAAGATTATCCAAAAAATAAAAAAAACCGAAGATGAGTTTTGGGTGTCAGACATGGAAATGGTCTCTTAATGAACGACATTGGCAGTATCATTTCATGTGCTATGCACTATAGTTGTATTGACCAGCAGTTTCAATCTTCGTCCGTAATTTGTCATATGCTGTAATTGCAAAATGTCTATTATTTTGATTACCGCTTATCTGAGCAACTCCATTAAGTGTTCCTTTGACCAATAAAACATCATCACCGTTACCCGTTTTTTCACCCGGAGCTTCTATTCTCTTAGCTGACCCTATCGGGTAAACTTTAACGGCCCAACTGCCGACAGATTTAATTTCGAGAGTTTTAGTAATTGTTTGCTGACCAATATCTGCTACAACAAATCCTTCATAATATTCGGTTGTATTTACGAGTAATTTTGATTTTTGTCAACGGTCATTTAGAATTGAACCATTTTGGGTCAATAAAATTGAACCACACCCATTCATTTTATCTTGGATTTCGCTCTTTGAAAATGTAACTTTTGTATTTACAGGGTTTCATGTTATTTTGCAATCAAATTGGACCTGAACTTGCGCAGCTATTTTGCGGTTTAATCATTTTAACTACCTGAAACAATAATATATTATGTCTATATTTATCCAAATGATTATTTTTGGATATGTTGTAATTTCAATATGTTAAAGATTTGTAAATTTGGAAACTTTTAAAGATTCAACAGCATGATAATATTGTATTTTTTGTTCAATCATAAGATTTTGCCTGCACAGGTTCAGTTGGACGATGCCGGTACATGTTATCCGGAATTAAAAAGGTGGTCGTAGGTAAAGTACCTGCATAGAACCTCAAGCAAAGACAGAATATCTTTCTGGAGTTCCGTCAGTTCGGAAACAAATCCATAGGATTTTCCATCCGGGAGAAGAATCTCGCCACTGACAATATATTGGAAAGCAGCAAGGAGATTTTCTGTCCTGGGATTTCTCACATCCTTTCGATTGGGCATAAAGTTGTCCAGTCCATTATTTCTCTGCTCAATATTCTTTCGGCAGGTTCTCTCAATAATAATGATAATCTGAAGTGCTATCTTGAACAACAGCAGGAAAGTCTCGATCCGTTCAGGCGTATGGAGATATATCGGTTCAATCCTGTAACTGCTTTTCGATCGACGATTCAGATGTTCGCATTTATATTGATTTTTATGCGCCATCATGGCGTCTTCAATCGGTAATTCTTTTTTCGGTTTGTTGGTTACAAGCGGATAATAACCGCATCGATAAAGGGTCTCCTCAAAGATTTGTTCATTGAAAAAAGTCGACACACTGAAACAGTTTTCCATCACAGCGACTTTTTCCGGATTTTCTCCGGGTCTGCCTCTTTTCCTGTTTTTGTATGTTGTGACCGGATCATTTTTGATCTGATAGTCGAAGAAATCCCGGGTCTGGTATTTCTTCAAAATCGCAAGACAGGCATTTTTTATGGCGATTTCTGATTTGAATTTGTATTTATTGAGTTTTCCGCTGAGTTCTTCGAAGGCGGTTTTCGTTTTTCCGACCCGGTTATTCAGGGAATGGCGCTTTCCTGCTGCAACACCGTGATCGAAAAGAATAATCATCCGAAACTGATAATCCTTTTCCTGATGAGTGATGCTCAGGGGAACTTCGAAACCACGATTGAATTTTCCTTTATAAGGAATAAGTTTTTCATGACTGTGCCCGGATATTGCATTATAAAGCGCCGTCTTGTATGATTCGTACATCGGCAATGGAGCAATAAAGAATCCATTGTTGTCATGAATGCGGGTCATATTTTCAGTTGTGGCAAGTTTTGAGTCCGCAACGAAAAGAAAATTCTGATGTTCCAAAAGATCAATCAGATTGTACCATTGTTCAAGATATGTTTCCACATCTGCTGTGTTTCCGCTGTATGCTTTTTGGAACAGTGGAAAACCGTTGTCTGAACCTGTGGAGACGGACCATACAAATTGTTTCAGATCCTGGCGATGTTTTTTGCTGTACCCGAAGGTGATATTAATGCTTTTACCGGTATGATGATTGCTGCAGTCGCCAAATGTTGAAACGGAGGTGGTATCGTTATGACAAACCGGATTTTCAATGCCGAATTCCATGATCATATTTTTTGTGATGAGCAACTCCAGGTCACCAATTCCGGTGGAAAATATGGCGTCCAAAGTATCTGCCAGGCGGTCATCAAAATATTCTTCGGTAGAGATACTCGGCAAAATAACATCCAGAATAGTGGTTTCATCGGCAAATTGGCAGAGTTTGTAAAGTTGCGATACCTGAAACAGTATTCCGGTAACCATGGCGACAGCGGCCTGACCATGTGTCAGTTTTTTACGCCTGGGATCAAGAGGGACATTATCATCAATGATCTTCGCAATGCCGGATTTATCAAAAAAATGTTTGAGAATTGGGGCAAAACCGACGCTTTTGGTTTTTACAGTTTCCAGAGATTCTTTTGCCATGATTGCGCTCCTTTATAACTATTCGGAATCGCTATATATTATCAGCAAAAAAAGTCTATTGTTATTTTAAATTATTTCAGATAGTTATTTATTGTTAAATCTGATTTTTATGACTATAGCATCAATTTTCATAGATTTTTAACCATTTTTAACTATTTTAGGACTTACGCAGTTGAATTTTAACTGTTTGAATTTATTATGTGCCTTAAAAATTGACAGTCAATAAAAACAGCAGATTATATTTCAACTGCGTAAGTCCTATATTTTTTGCATTTTTTAAATTTTCAAAATATAGTCTACAAAGAGCGAAATGTGAGTTTTATAATACAGTTTTATTATTCTGCCTCCCCCCTTTTCATTACAGAGCATACGCATAAAGTTTATATTTAATATATTATCAGTAATTTAAAATTATACAACAGATTCTTTCATTGCATGTTCAATCCGTCCTGTCGAATAATAATCGTATAAAGTTCAATGAACA
>JAABRU010000367.1 GCA_011390755.1 Desulfobacteraceae bacterium
TCATCTTTTTCTGTCCGAACCGCAGATTCACGGGATGAAGGGATGAACCCGGATGAACCGCTTACATATCCTGAAAATCCTTTCATCCTGAGAATCAGGGTTCTGACAATAAGACGGTCCCGGACAGAAAAATATGCCGAAAAAATAATTGATTATCAGGTGAAAAATATGTAAAGTGTCAAAAATGCGATTATAAGTGTAACAGACAGAACGAAGGGGGAATATAAATGAAGATGACAACAGTTTCTGAATTATTCAATAATCTGAACAGTATATTGGCATTTATTGAAAAAGGGGAAAAGATACAGATAATGAAAGAAAATACTCCCATTGCCTATATTGTACCCTGTAAAAAGAACCTTTCCCCGAAAAACAGAACCCGGTTGGGTTGCGGGGTTGGAACTGTAAAGATCAATAGCGATCTGACCGAACCGATGATTCCCGAAGATAACTGGGAGATGTTAGCATAATGAAAATTCTTCTGGATACCTGCTGTATCATATGGGCTGTCTCTGCCCCTTCTGCTTTATCCGAAACAGCAGCAAATTATCTGACCTATGCGGATGCTGAAATTTATGTATCTCCCATCACAGTGCGGCTGAAATCGCCTGTGCATCGGAGCGCGGGCGTATTGCATTGGATCGGCATTGGAAACTGTGGTTCCGCCATTATATGGAACAGAACGGATGGCAGGTGGAACCCATCGGTCTGGAAATTATTGAGGAAGCATACTCTTTGCCGGAAAGTTTTCATGCTGATCCGGCAGACCGAATTATTACTGCGACAGCAAGGATAGGCAGTTACATCCTGTTAACTGCTGACAAAAAAATTCTGGATTATCCCCATGTAAATGCCAAATGGTAATAAAATTGAATACTGCGGAGGGCCGAATCATGTTCCGTCTGATTTTTTCGATTTTCTTTTTGTTTACGGTGTGGAATGCTGTTTCTGTTTCCGGGGTACGGGCCGATATTACCACGGACGGTTCCCTGGGGCCTGCCGTGAATCTGTCCGGGCCGGAGTATGAGATTGCTGCGGATCTGGGGAAACAGGCCGGGGGCAATCTGTTTCATAGCTTCGGGAAATTCGGATTGAACACCGGGGAAAGTGCCACCTTCACCGGGCCGGATTCTGTGCGCAATGTCATCAGCCGCATTAGCGGCGGAAATCCGTCTTATATAGACGGACTGATCCGTTCCGCCATCACGGGTGCGGATTTCTTTTTTCTCAATCCTTCCGGGATGATGTTCGGCCCCAATGCCTCTCTGGACATCAGCGGTTCTTTCCATGTCAGCACGGCCGATTATCTGCGGATGGGGGAAAGTGATCTCTTTTATGCCCTGCCGACGGAAAATGAAATCCTGTCTGTGGCTTCGCCATCGGCTTTCGGGTTTCTGAGTGAAAGTCCGACTCCGGTTTCTTTTTACGGCAGCGGTTCCCAGTATGCGGAAGACAATTTCGGCATGAACGGTATCAAAGTGCCGGAAGGGGAAACTTTGTCTGTCATTGGCGGGGATATTCTGATTAGCGGCGGGCAGTTTGCGGATGCAGGATTGGTGGAAACCCGGTTAAAGGCTCCGGGCGGCCGCATGAATCTGATAAGCCTTGCATCTCCGGGGGAAGCGGTTTTCAATGAATCCGGATGGGATACGGATTCGTTTTCAGAAATGGGGAATATGGAAATCTCCCAGGGTTCCTATGCCACTGTCACCGGTGAAGGAGCGGGAAATTTTTTTATCCGTGCCGGGCGGTTTGTGATGGACGGGGCCGAACCGGGGCCGTATTCGGATTATCCAGCCGGTCTGTTTGCCACATCTCTGGGAGATAAAAACGGCGGTGGAATGGATATTCATGTTTCAGATGAAATGGTTATTACAAATGATGCTTATATAGCGAGCAATAATTTTGGTGCGGGCAACGGAGAGACAGTCCGGATTGATGCAGGAAATCTGCTGATTACAAATGATGCCTATATTCAAAGTAGCAATGAAGGGAGCGGAAGCGGTAAACATATCAGCATTCAGGCAGAAAATCTGGAAATAAGCAAAGGTGGGAGAGTTAATATTTTTTCCAACGGAAAGGGAAACGGTGCGGATATTGAATTAAAGGCCGGTAATATAAAAATATCCGGAACAGGTGAGTATAACAGTAAAATTCAGTTAAATACATTTGATAAAGGAAATGCCGGAAATCTGTCTCTTCAGTCGGAATCGCTTATTATCGAAAAAGGCGGATATATATCATCCAGCAGTTACGGTGACGGAGACAGCGGGAAAGTTGATATCCGAACCGGAATCCTTGACATAACAGGAGACGGAGAAAATAATGAACACAGTTTTATTGACAGTGTTGCTCACGGAGCAGGAAACAGCAAAGGCATAACCATTCAGGCAGATGATTATACCTAAATTGAGCGGTTTTTTTCAGATAAACCGGCTGAATGTCCGGTAAGCGGAACTTTGCCTGTTTTACGCTTTTCACCCGGCGGGTGAAGAGCC
>JAABRU010000368.1 GCA_011390755.1 Desulfobacteraceae bacterium
GCCAGTTCTGCGGCTTTTCCCAAAGAAAGAATCCGTTTTTTATAATACCGGATTGCAGCCTGCTGTTTCATATCCTCTGCAGCTTCCGCAACTGATTTGTGCAGATTTAACAATATTTCATAAGGCAGTGAAAATTTCATTTCAAATGACCGCATGGTTATTCTCCTTTTGCAAACTCATCTGTTTAAGGAAAAAGAATATCTGTGATCAAAATATCCCCGGCTGAGTGCGGTACCACCTGTCAGACAAAAGGGTGTGCCTGATTTTTTCACGATATTCAGGACTCCATCCTGAAAAGGATACAGTTTCTCCCTGTAGTACTTTGCGTACAAGTTCATATTTTTCCTGCAATTCCCTGAATCGGAGCCGGGAAATAATCTGAGGTGTGATAAGATGTGTCAGTTTTTCAATCCCGAAAAGGTTAACGAGATCATACCATGAAAGCCTCTCCATCATCCGGATCAAAGCGGTTTCATGTGTAAAACTCCCTGCCCGTTCTTTGGTTCCGATGACAAGTTCAAACAGCTCATAAGGATCAATGTTGTAATCCCATAAAATGGGTCGCAGAAATTTTTGAATTTCTGATTTATTCATGTGGAAATATATACCTGAAATTATATAGTTATCTCTGTAAGAATACACACAGTTCCGTTAAGGAACCCGGAAAAAGATAATTCCCCCGGTTCATCCCGTCAGCAGAGAATAAACAAAAACCGGGCATGTTTCTGCCGAACAGTTTCAAAGGGTTTATTTTTTGCCGAGTACCTAAGCAGCATCCAAAATTTTCATTTTTTCCCGCTGAAACAGTATAACCTGCACATTCTTCAGGGTGTTTATTTCAAATGACTGTATGGTTATTCTCCATTTGTAATATTTGTGAATCATCCGACCGGTTCACTCTTTTATATTCATTCATGGCGGACATGGAATCTCAAAAAGCGTGGCAGAAAAGTACGGAAATAATGCCGGGGATTCAGATGCTGACTCCCCGATATTCTGTCTGCGATATGTTTCATGTTTATGCTCAGTTTATCCGTAGGAGCGATATCATAATCCCAAGCGGCGATAATCCAGGGCGTTTCCTGTTCGGCAATCATCACTTTTCTGCTTCGGGTCATTATCCATATCAGTTTTTTCACACCGGCATTCAGCAGATCTTCTGTTTTCTTATTCATATAATACATCATATCACCGTGGGGATTCAGATCCGCTTTTATATCCGATTCTATAACAAATTCAGGGGCGGTTTTTACATATTCTTCGGATAACAGCTCCTCTTTTACTTTTTCTCTCTCAAAAACAGCAATATCCAAAGCCCGGAAACTGTTTTCCGCATATCTGAAACCGGTTTCATTTGTTGTGATAACATATTTATTCAGGTCAAGTTTGCCGAACAGTATTCCCACAATCATTGCAACAAGCCGGGGCTGTAAAAAACTGCTTCCCATAATATCTCCAAAGGAATTATCAGATATGGTTTCATTATTTTTATAATAAACAGGGGTTCCCTGTACCATTTCATAAATAAATAATTCCGGGATATTCTCTGTTATTTTTGCTACGTTCCGCATGGCATTGTTCTTTTATATATTATATTGAATTCAGTATGTTTTAGTTTTTAGATATATTTGTGTTATAAACAACTGCATAAAATATCTGCCTTCGATATCGGAATCCGGACATTTAAGATTATTAAACATGATGGTCTCGTAAAAAGTCCGAAAATCAGGTTTTGATACATATTAAATCTCTGATTTTATTAATAGCGATTTTTGAAATTTGGACTTTTTACCGATTCATCAAACATTATCGGAAATAAGGTTTTCACCGCAAAGACGCGGAGGACACAAAGAAAAACCCCTTTGAATCTTTGCGTTCTCTGTGTCTTTGCGGTGAAATTTTCTGTCATTTTTTTATTTCCGATAAAGTCTATTATTTTTACAAAATTTCATGATTTTCTGCAACCCTCAGTCGGATATTTCTACAGTGAATCCTGTAATCACATCGAAATTTCAGAAAAATTCAGAATATCCATATATTCCCATTCCCGGAATGCCAGCAGATAAACTTTTTCCCGCGTTGCATGGGAAATCAGATCATCGTCAAACCGCAGACCGGCAAAAACGGGAATCAGTTTTCTGTCTGCATATTCGGGAAACAGTTTTCTGAATTTTCCCGTGTTTTCAAGAAAGTCTCCGATGTGCTGCTTTTTCGGACGGCTTTTGCATTCTACGAGAAATACATATTCATCACTGGCCGCGATAACGTCAAATTCTCCGGTCAGTCCCAGTGTTTTATCTTTTTTTCTGGCATTGACAAAAAAACTCAGCACCTCACAGTTGAAATATTTTTCTGTCACCGGTCGGACAGCAGGGGCAATAATATCTTCCACCAGTGTTCCCATTTTGTTGGCCAGTTCCCCCCATTTTTTGTTCATCTGCCTCTGATCCTCACGCACCTCTTTTTTGAAATCGCTCATTTCATCTTTGAAA
>JAABRU010000232.1 GCA_011390755.1 Desulfobacteraceae bacterium
CCGGCCGGAAATATCAGGGGTTCAGCGGTTCCCGCCTTTTCACCCGTTGGGTGAAAAGCGTAAAACAGGCAAAGTTCCGGTTATCGGACATCCAGCCGGTTTATCTGAAAAAAACCGCTCAATTTAGATTTAACTCACCTTACGCTCTATCGTCATACCGGCGAAAGCCGGTATCCAGCCCCGGTGTCGGGTTAGCGAAGCGTAACCCGACACCATACAAGAGGAGTAACCCTATGCCACAGGTAGCAATAAAAGGAATCTTTCAGGACGGCATAATTATCCCGACCGAAGAAGTCCCGTTCCGTGAAAACATCCCGCTTCTTACACGGGACGCCGGAGCGTCCCAATGGCGTTCCCACGCGGGAGCGTGGGAACGATCAGACATTGGAGAAAAAGGATATTGGATATGAATGAATTGGAAAGACAAATAATGAATCAGACAAAAGGGCTTCCCCCGGTAGCTTTGACAGAAATATTTGATTTTATAGAATTTATTAGATACAAAAAATCCAAAGGCGGAAAAAAGCTGCCTCATATCCGGTCATATGAAGAAAATTATTTGAAAATAATGGAAAAAAATGAACTCCATCATCTTGAGCATGAATTTATGAATTACAGGGAACTGTATCCTTATGAAGAAATAACAGGAGAATCCCCATGACCGCATCAGACTGGTTTGAAGACATACCCGTACTCGGCGCACAGCCCCCGGAACAGGCCGCGCAGAAACTCCGGGAACTGGATGATAGGGAACTGGCCGAAAAACTCCTTACTGAGCACCATGAACCTCCCCCGACCTTTGGAAAAAAATGGTGGTGGCCTTTTCAGGACAGAGCCTGGCAGCACACGGCCCATGCTTTCGGTCATATATCCCCTGCGGAACCCGGAACGGAGATGCTCCCCATCCATCATGCCGGGAATATAAAACCGCAGGAAAACCTGAAAAATGCCCGCATCAAAATCACACTGGACTGCCTTCGGGTGGCCGCATATCCGGGAAGGGGCATTCATCATATTCTCTTTGATTTCTACGCACAGAACCAGGTCACGGGGAAAAATGTGGAGCATCTGCATTTTAACGCCACATACCGGGCAAAGGAAGGCGAACGGGCCGCAATTCTGGGCTACCCGGTTTTTATCGGTCTGAACGTGGGAAACGAAGGCGTGATGTTCAAATGCTATACGGTCAATGTGAAAAATGAATCAGATGAGGCCCTGCTCCATTTTCTGGACTCGGATGTGTTCAAAGCCGGTCTCAAACTGGCAAAAAGCGCACAACCGGCCATTGCCCCGCTTTCACAAATGGCACTTGGCCTGACCCGAAGCATTGCCTCACGGAATAAAAATGCAGCGGTTCAGGATTTTTACATGGGACTGGATTTCTCGGCCATTCCCTCACGGGCGCGCCTGGCCGAAGGTTCCTATATAGCGGTGCAGATTCCCGAAGCCCTGGAAACCATTTGGGACTGGCAGGACTGGGTCTATAACCCGGCCAGGGGGCAGATTGTGAACAAAGAGGACAGCACAAAACTGATCCCCTATAATTTCCTGGTCTTCAGCCTGAGCCGCTATGAGGGATAAGGAAATCCCTTACGGATAATCGGGACTCCGGAAATTATATCTTCCGGATTGCCGGTGCGGAAAAATATTTTTCAGTCTTCTGTATTTATCGGACGGAGATAACAGACATTCATGGACAAAATGGTATTCAAATCAAACTGCCTGCTGATGCTCACGGCCACCATCTGGGGGCTGGCATTTGTGGCCCAGCGCATGGGCATGGATCATGTGGGACCTTTTACCTATAACGGAATCCGCTTTGCCCTGGGCAGTATTTCCCTGCTTCCCCTTTTGTATATGGTGAAAAAGCAGGAAAAAAAATATTCCTTTCATACACCCGGACGCAAAACAGTGCTGCTCAGCGGTCTGCTTCTCGGATGCGCTCTGTTTGCGGGGGCCTCTCTGCAGCAGGTGGGTCTGGTCTATACAACGGCCGGGAATGCCGGATTTATTACCGGTTTATATGTGGTCATTGTTCCTCTTCTGGGGCTTTTCTGGAAACAGCGAACGGATTCGGGTACATGGATCGGCGCGGTGCTGGCGGCAACCGGTCTTTATTTCCTCAGTGTTACAGACAACTTTACCATTGCATTCGGAGACCTGCTGGAACTGATCGGAGCATTTTTCTGGGCCGGGCATGTGCTGCTCATCGGCTGGCTTTCGCCGAAAATCAATGCCATCCGGCTGTCCCTGATTCAGTTTGCGGTCTGTTCGGTCCTGAGTCTCATCACGGCTTTCATTTTTGAGGAAATACGGATACAGGGAATCATGGATGCAGCAGCTCCCATTTTTTACGGAGGGTTCTGTTCCGTGGGCATTGCCTACACCCTTCAGGTGGTTGCCCAGAAATATGCCAAACCGGCCCATGCGGCCATTATTCTGAGCATGGAATCTCCGTTTGCGGCAGTGGGCGGATGGATTATCTTACAGGAAATTTTAACCGGCAGAGCCTTTTTCGGATGCGCGATGATGCTGGCAGGAATGCTGGTATCCCAGTTGTATCCCCATATCCGCGCATTTCTGGGCCGTAAAGCCGAAGTTGTTTCATAATCTGAGGTGAAAGAAGAATGATACAGGAACAAACATATTTCCAATGGGATGAAAAATATAATATCGGCATAGAAGAAATAGACATGCAGCACCGGCGACTGGTGCAGATGGTCAATGAGCTGTATTCCGCCATGTATGCCGGAGAGGGCAGGGATGTGCTGGGTGATGTGCTGGGAGGTCTTCTGCTGTATACAAAAATTCATTTTCAGACCGAAGAAAGATTCATGAAAAAGCATGACTTTCCGGAATTCATTTCCCATCAGCAGATCCATGAAAAAATGAAGGCCCGGGTGCTGGAACTGAAAAAAAAATTTGAAGAAGATAAAATTTCCAATCCGGTGCAGATCAGCAATTTTCTGAAAGCCTGGCTGATAAAACATATTCTGAAAACAGATATGAAATATGCTTATTTTTACAAAACGAAAAAGAAATCGGAGGCCGGGAAATAAGGGACTGGGGATTGTCTCCCCTTCCCTATTCTTTTTTTTACACCGGCAGGGAGCGAATATTGATACAGGTCGGATTATTTGTCAAAAAAGACAGGCAGGCCATTCGGAAAGCGGATGAATTTTGCGCATGGCTGGAAAAAAGAAATGTCCGGATTATCCGGAAAAAAAGCCATCCTCCCGGGCCTATGCCGCAGAAACGGGAGTGTCCGGAACTGCCGGAAAATCTTTCCTGCGTTTTTGTTCTGGGCGGTGACGGTACATTTTTAAGTGCCGCACGCTGGATCGGGGAACAGGCGGTTCCCATTCTCGGTGTGAAATTCGGAGAAGTCGGTTTTTTATCAGAAGTTACCGAAGATGCTCTGTTTACCGCAGCCCGGTCTATTCTGGACGGAAAGTTCCGCACCTTTCCCCGTATGCGGCTGCGGGTGACTGTTTTCCGGAATACAAAACAGATCGTATCCGAAACGGTTCTCAATGATATTGTGATCAACAAAGGTGCGCTGGCCCGCCTGGCCCGCATTGAAACCTGCATTGATTTCCGCTACCTGACCACATACCGGGCAGACGGGCTGATCCTGGCCACCCCCACCGGTTCCACGGCCTATTCCCTTGCTGCGGGAGGTCCGGTAATCCATCCGGGTGTACCTGCGATTATCATGACCCCCATCTGCCCCTTTACCCTGACCAACCGTCCCCTGATTGTACCGGATTCGGCCTGCATCAGTATACGGCTTGCGCAGAAATCTTCGGATATTATGCTGACCTTTGACGGTCAGGAAGGCATGGAACTGACAGAAAAAGATACCATCATCATCCGCAAAAGTTCTCACCCCGTGCATATGATTGTCATGCCGGAACGGCATTATTTTGAGGTGCTGAAAACCAAACTGCACTGGAGCGGGGGAAGAATATGACAAAACCCGGAATGCTGCTTTGCAGTATCGGAGCAATGCAATAATTCCCCTCCCCGGCGGGAGGGGGCAGGGGCAATGCTGCTGCCTTAAGCAAAAAACTTCCCTCCCCCAGGCGGGGAGGGGGAGATGCAGACATCCCGGAAAGCCTTATATCCGCTTCGGAAGACATGTAAGTCTGTAAGACGGATGGTGACCGTCCCGTAAAAAGTCAACGCTCCGTTCTTCCTGCTGACCTTCCTGTTTTCCCCGGAACCTTAGGGGAAAGAACCGTCACTCCGGCGAAACTTCATTTTCTTCCCTGTCCTGCTCCACAATTTTGCCTTCAATACTTAATTCCCTGACCCTTTGTTTCCATTGTTTCTGTGCCAATTCCCGCATGTCTTCAACACTGTCTGTCTCATCCATAATTTCTATGCCTATCAGAGTCTCAACCAGGTCTTCAAGTGTTACCAGTCCTTCCGTTCCTCCGTACTCATCAACAATAATGCTGATATGCTGGCGATCTTTGAGAAAATGTTCCAATAAAACAGGCAGGGATATTGAATCCGGAACAGCAAGAATATCCCGTTTCAGAGATTTGAGTTTTTTATCAGCCGGCCCGTATGTACCGGATATCAAAACTTCATCTTTAAGAACAAAACCGCTTATTTCATCTATATTCGATTTGTAGAGTGGTAAACGCGAAAAAGATGTTTGGGGAATGTGCATCAATGCATCTGCTATTGACATATCTTCGGGGAATGCTGAAATAACCGTGCGCGGTGTCATGATATCCGTTACTTTCAGCGAATCAAGCCGGAACAGATTTCGGATAATCTGTGATTCTTTCTTTTCAATATACCCCGAATTTTCACCGAGTTGCGCCATGGTGAGAAACTCTTCCCGGGTGAAATCGTGCAGTTTTTTTCCCCGTGTAATCAAAATTGTAAGTTTCTCTGAAAGCCAGACAATCGGATACAGAGTTATAATAAGCATATGCACAAAAATAGCGGTCGGCACAGCGAGTTTTGCCCAGTAGACAGCTCCGATTGTTTTGGGAATGATTTCGGAGAAAAAAAGGATCATCAAAGTCATGATGCCTGAAAACAGGCCGAACCAGGCACTTCCGAAAATGGAGGTTGCTTTTGCTCCGGCAACAATTGCCCCGACTGTATGTGCAATGGTGTTTAATGTTAAAATGGCTGCAAGTGACTGATCCACCCTGTCCTGCTTCAGCTGCCCCAACAGTTCAGCATATTTCGGCTTTTTTTCTTTCAGTCCCTCAATATATAAAGGTGTGACACTCAGGAAAACCGCTTCTGCCACAGAACAGAGAAAAGAAAAGCCCAGTGTCAGCAGCACATAGACTGCGAGCAGTGCAGCGTCCGTATTTATTTCATTCATGCCCGGGGCAACGGAATGTTTTGTTCCGCCTGCAAGTACCCGGTTCGCTGTCCAAACCGGCAGCAGTATAAGAACTGATGCCAAAACTGTTTTTTTTAATACTGATTTCATTTGATTTTTTTTGAATATACAAACGGACACAAAAGTCAGCAGCAGGTCTTATGAACGATATTGATGATTTTGTAAAAAGTCCGTCGCTCCGGCGAAAACCGGAGTCTGTAATTAAGCAGTCTTTTCCTTTGGATTTACCGGTACATTAAGAAGAATGATGAATCTGATTCAGCAAAACATAAACTGCTGCTTTGTCAGAGCTTAATTTCAGGGTAAACGGATTTTCATTTGCATTCCTCCCTGTCACTCTGCGCTCCGCTTTCATCATTCGCCTCCTCTTCCGGAAATCCGGCATAAATAAGCAGCACATGCCGGATATGCAGTCCTTTCTCCTCGGCAATTGCCACGTTGCTGATTTCCAGGGGCTGCTGATCATATACGGCTTTGAAAAAAGAGCGGTTGTCCCTGTCCGGACCGAAGGCCAGGAGGATGTTTTCGTCAAGGGACGGATTATTGTAATACAGGCGGAATTTGGCAGGATCCGGCTCTTCCCCTTTGAAACCGGAGATAAAAACACGGGTGTGCAGGTAGCATAAACTGCTGTCATCCCCGGTCCAGTAAGCATAAAAAGCAATTTTTCTTTCTTCCCCGTCCCGCGGGGGGGAGGCCAGGTAGGAAAATGAAGGGATCGGTACTGCCGTGTACCACCCTTTGAGTTTTTCCAGAATCATCTGCCCCCGGATTCCCACACTTTCATCCGGTACATCCTCTTCCGTCATTTCCCCGTAAAAAAGCGAACCGTTTACCGCCTCTTTCTCGCTGGTGCAGAAACGCACTTCGGGCCATTGCAGCGGGACAGGCTTCGGGGAGCAGGAAGTGCAGAAAAGCAGCACCGTCAGCAGAAAGCAGAAAAAAGGGAAGGGATATGTTTTCCGGTATGCTGGCATTGCGCTCTCAGGGGTCTGTCAGCTGTGTCAGGTTGTTCCAGTCCGGCAGGATCGGCAGTCCTGCTTCAAAACTGAATTTCATCCCGGCAGTTATAATAAAAGAGGGGGTCACACTCATGGGCAGATCCGCTTTGACAATCCAGGTTTTTCTTTCGGGCGTTTCGGGCCTGCCGAAAAGATACAGCATCTGCAGCAGGGCATAATCCCCTTTGCAGAGAACCGCAGATGCCTGGGGCATACGGGCCGCGTCCAGTCCGTGCAGGGAAACCGATCCGTCTCCGGTCATCATATCAAATTCTGCCACAGGCTCCCCGTAAACATTCAGATCCCGTACTTCCCCGTCGGCAAAGACCATGCGCAGCCAGTGAAAATAGGCTCCCACCTGTCCCGGTATGACAGATGCTCTGACTTTGTGGATTTTTGGCTGCCCTTTTTCAAAAAGAAAGTCGCCGAATTTCTGAAAATCTTCAAAATAATCCTTTTCACCGCCTTTGCTCATCTCCATGACGATTTCGCGGCCCATGCGGGATATGGGGGTCTTTTTCCCGTCCGCTGCAATATTGTGGATTCCCTGATCCAGTTCATAACGCCTTTGCAGGGCAGCGATTTCTTCCAGCAGTTTCCGAAGCAGAGAACTGCTGATCTGCGGGCCGTCGGTGCGGAAGGGGAATTTTTCCCTGATCTGCATCCCGTTATATTTGTCTGCAATCTGCTTCAGTTCCGCATGGTAGGTATCCAGCAGATCTTTGCGGAATATCCGGAAAACATGGGATTCGATCTCCGTCAGCTGCCGGGTGATGCTTTGGCAGATAGGCCCCTGTTCGGTTTCCAGTATTTTTTTGAAATTGCTGAAACTGGAAAGTTTTCCCCAGCTGACAGACTGATTCGCGGGATCATCGAATTCCGGCGATTCCCGCAGACGCTGCCAGGCCTGTGCCGGATCCGCATCCATTTCCCGGATACAGACGGCAAAATCTCCGGCTTTTTCCCGCAGTTTCTGCATATAGGTACTTTTCAGTATCATCACATTGCGGAGTTCTTTTTCAAAATTTTCCATTTCCGGATAATGTTCAATCTCTCCGTCGTTTTCATTTTCCACCAGAGAACGGATGGGCTGGGGAATGCTGTGCATCCATTTGGTGATAAAATTATCCACCGGTTCTGCCAGTGCAATACCGTCCCCTTTGATAAAAAGTCCGATACTTTTGATTTCCGTCCAGCCTGCGGTATCGGGAATGCCCTGCCGGAAATCGGCCCGTTTGAAAATTTCATGCAAATACAGGCTTTGACCGTTCATCTGTATCCGCGTCTGTACTTTGTGCCAGAGTACCGCATTACCGAGCAGCTCTTCCAGAGACCAGTAAACGGCCACGGCTTTTTTTCTTTCCTCTTTTTCCTTTTCTTCCGCGCTCTGTTCCTCTTCATTCTGCTGCGGTACGGCATTTTCTTTATCGGTTCCGATCAGCTGCCGGAGGGCGCGGATGCGGAAGTTGATATCATGACTTTTTTCCCCGAACTGTTTCACATAAAGAGGCGGTTCCCGGTAATTTGCCGCATTCATGCGTTCCGGCAGGGTATTTTTCCATTCCCGCCAGTTTTGATAATAATCTTTTGTGATTTCAACATATTCCCTTGTCTTCTCCAGCAAATCCAGCACCATCCCGGCAATACCGAAATCCGGGGAAATGCCGCGGTATTCACTGCCGAAAGGGGTCAGCAGTATATCTTTGAGCCAGGTTTCCGCAGGATATTCCGCCAGCATGTTCATCACCGGCAGATAGAGGGAGACGGGGCTTCTCACCCGTTCTTTATAATTCTGAATAATCCCCTGTCCGTCACTTTCCACCGCACTTTCCAGTTCCGGCATACCCCGGCTGGCCGAAAGCAGCTCCTCATATACCCTGTCCGCATCAATCCACAGAATACCGTTGCGCTGACCGGCCCGGAGATGGGGCAGAAGCTGTTCTTTGCAGCGGAGCAGAATATCATAAAGATAGGTCTGAAAATTGCCGTAACGGGCAAACATTTCCTCCGCAGGTGTATTTTTTCCCGGAATATCGGTTTCCAGCAGAGAGCGGTAACTCCGGTATATGTCTTTGAGGAGAATGGAAAGCTGCAGCCACCACTGGGAATCCGTCATCAGCGCGCTGACGGCATTTTCACCCGGAACCGCGGGCTGCATATACACCCGCGAGGTTTTCAGTGCATTGCGGATGATTTCATCGGCTGCCGGACTTATCAGGATCCGTTTTCTGCCTCCTTCCTCCATAAACAGTCTGTACTGCTCCAGATAGCGGTAACGGGTTTTACCGGAGTACTGCAGGAGTTCCAGAAAGGGTTCAATGCGCAAAGACGCTGCCGAAGGGGAGTCGGGGCCGTATCCCGGATTTCGCCAGCGGATATATTCGCAGAGTGCGGTATGAAAAACATGAAAAGGCGGCGCGCCTTTCAGGCGTTCCCCTTTCCATTTCAGCAAAGCATCTTCTGTATTTTCCAGAATGCGCGTGAGCCGGGTTTCCTGGAATACACTGCGGTGAACCGTGCCCACTTTGGCAATGAGTTCTTCATAACGGCCCATGGCCAGAATACGGGTCAGAAAATTTTTATGGGACAGTTTTTCCTTATGCTCGGCCAGGCGGATACATAACTGCAGGGTATCGCTGTCCCCGGCCCGGCGGCTGAGCACTTCCCTTGCCCGGTTCAGGTCGGTTTCCAGATTGCGGATATCGCGCAGGGTGACTTTTGTAAAATCCGCGAGATACAGGGAACCCAGCAGAAAAACCGCTCCGATGATAAAGGCTCCGGCCAGACGGATGCGGAAATTTTTCCGGTGGACGGCAGCGGGACGCTTCACCAGCCCGGCCTCCATAAAAATTTTGCGGTGAAAAAGATCCCGCACAAAGAGATTTTTTTTCTCAGGGGGATAATCTTCGGAACGGGCCAGGGATTCCAGCAGTCCCTGGGGAAAAAATGTTCTGCCGTAGAGCGAAAGGGGCGCGGATGCATCCTGACCGCCGCAGAAATAGAGTCCCCGGATAAACAGGGCATCATCAAAGCGGCTTTTGCCGAAAAGGGTTTTAACAAAATCTTCCAGCACTTCTTTCAGACAGGCAAATTCTTCGGGAAAAAACGCGGCCCGGTTGGCCGCTTCTGCCGAAATATTTCCGCTGCCCCGCACAAAACGCTGACGGGTCAG
>JAABRU010000081.1 GCA_011390755.1 Desulfobacteraceae bacterium
TTAAACTGACGGGTTGAATTTTTTGTAGGGTGGGCACATGTTTTTCCGTGCCCACCTGAATCGGTGGGCAGCGCTGCGCTTTTGCCCACCCTACAAAAAAATTCAATATGTTACATACCCGTCAGATTAACCCTGACAGAGCACTAGGATGCGTTAGGCGCTGGCCCTAACGCACCGTGCGGTGCGTTCAACTCGTTCCTGGGATCTGCCCCCAATGGCATTAGGTTAAGAAATTTTTGGAGTGCCAAAATGAAGTGAAAATGAAGTGAAACGGAATTTTGGCCGGATTTTCCCAGTCATTTCAGTGTCCCAAACTTTTGCTCGTTCCCAAGTTCCGACTTGGGAACGCAGGGAGGCAGGCTCCCGCTTGCCGTGTAGGAAGCAGGAGCTTCCAGGCCCCGGGTTCCCAAGCCGGAGCTTGGGAACCAGAAAAAAATGCGTTACGGGGCAGAGCCCCGGAAAAATGCGTTACGGGGCGGAGCCCCGTAACGAGTTGTAAAGGACTTTCATATAAACGGCCATGACCGCATGGTCACAGCAAAGCATGAAAATAATGAACTGCTGCAGACTGTAATCATTCAGCATTCAGCATTCAACATTAAGTAAGAGGTAAAAATGAATCACAGAAAAATCAGAATTACCGTCCCTGTTATTCTTCTTGTCATTGTCTTTCTTTTTCTGAACGGAAATCCCGCAGTCTGTGCGGAAACGGACAAACCCCTTCCGCAATCGGAGCAAATGCCGGAAAACACTGCTGCTCCCGGTTCCCCTGCCCCTCTTCCTGATACTCCTGCCGCAGTCCCGGATATTCCTGCCGCACTTTCGGATGCATCCGACGACATGACCCTGGAAACACTCAAAACCCTTATTTTTTCCCGTCAGGAATTAAGAGAATCCATCAAGGTAAAGATGCATGCGCGGACGATTGCGCGCAGTCAGGAAGAAGTTGCTGCTCTGACAAAGGAAATCGCAGATCTGAATAAACAGCTTTTGAAAGTGGAAAACGATCTGGCCCTTGTTGCGGCAGGTGTCAGTCCCGAAGTTTTTTCGGAAAAAAACGGGGAAAAATTTGACTGGCGCGATGAAGTGCAGAGTCTGCTGGCCCCCATGGTGCATCAGCTGAAATCTGTGACAAAACGCCCCCGGCAGATAGAAACCCTGCGGGGAGAGATTGATTTGTATGAAAAACAGATGGAGACAGTAAAGACCGCGCTGGAAAACCTGGAAATGCTTTCGGAAAAAACAGGTGAAAAGGAAGTACGGGTCGGCAGGGAACTGGAGCAGATCAGAGAATTCTGGCTGGAAAAAGAAAAACAGCTCAATGATGCCCTGCAGGTCAGCCGTTTTCAGTTAAATGATTTGCTCAAAGAAAAGGAATCCTTCTGGGCAACGGGTCAGAATATTATGCAGTCTTTCTTTAAAAGCCGGGGACGGAATCTGCTTTTTGCCATCACCGCATTTTTTTCCTGTTTTTTTCTCATGCGTTTTCTCTACCGTCAGATATATAAATACAGTCCCGTGCATAATTCCGGAGAACGTACCGTAATTATGCGCCTGTCGGATGTGATAGCCCACTTTCTTACCTTCACCGTTTCCATTGCCGCAGTGATTTTTGCACTCTATATATCAGGGGACTGGCTGCTGCTGAGTTTTGCCATTATCTTTCTTTTGGGAATTGCATGGACAGCAAGGGAAGGAATCCCCCTTTTCTGGAAACAGATTCAGATGATGCTGAATCTGGGCACGGTGCGGGAAAATGAAAGAATTGTGTATAACGGTGTTCCCTGGCGGGTGGTCAGTATCAGTCTGTTTGTCACCCTGGAAAATCAGGATCTGCGGCCTTCGCAGTTTCGTCTGCCCATCCGGGAAATCATCGGGATGAATTCCCGGCCCTTTCATAAAAATGAACCCTGGTTCCCCTGCCGCGTGGGGGAATGGGTGATTTTATCGGACGGAACCCGCGGGGAAGTCCTCAGTCAGAGCCCGGAAATGGTGCAGCTGGGTCTGCGGGGGGGAGCAAAAAAGACCTACCAGACCCCGGATTTTCTGGGGAACAGTCCCCTGAATATCTCCGCGAATTTCCGCCTGAAAGTGGTGTTCGGTTTTGATTATGAACATCAGAATATTATTACAGGCGAAATCCCCGCGGAACTCACAAAAGCCCTGCGCAAAGGTCTGGCGCATAAAGGATTCGGAAGTGATATTCTGCAGCTGAAAACCGAAGTAGAGGCTGCCGGGGCATCTTCCCTTGATCTGGTGATTATTGCCGATTTTGACGGAAGAGTGGCAGCGCTCTACAATGCATTAAAGCGGATCATCCAGCATTACACCATTGAAACCTGTACAGAAAAAGGCTGGGGAATTCCATTTCCGCAGATTACAGTGCATACACCGGATGTGCTGAAAACACAGGCGCATCAGACAACGCCCTGATCCAGCATGGCGTTGACGACTTTTACAAAACCGGCAATATTGGCACCGGCCATATAGTTTCCGGCCTCATTGTATTCTTTGGCTGCATCCAGACAGGTTTTGTGGATGGATTTCATAATGCTTTTGAGCCGGTTGTCCACTTCGCTGCGGGGCCAGTTGAGCCGCATACTGTTCTGGGACATTTCCAGACCGGATACGGCCACTCCCCCCGCATTCGCGGCTTTTCCGGGTGCATACAGAATTTTTTTGTCAGTAAAAATATTGATGGCTTCGGGAACAGAGGGCATATTGGCCCCTTCACAGACCAGCGTCACACCGTTTTTCATAAGATTCTGCGCGTCCTTTCCATTGATTTCATTTTCGGTGGCACAGGGAAACGCGCAGTCTGCCTTATGATCCCAGAGCGGATTGTGATCCCGCGCCGGATCGCCCTGGGTATATACCGCACCGGGATATTTTTCGCAGTATTCCTTGATTCTTCCCCGGCGGACATTTTTGAGCCGTTTTATATGGGTCAGTTTTTCTTCATCAATGCCCTCTTCATCGTAAATATATCCGGAAGAATCGGAAAGTGTGATCACTTTTCCGCCCAGCTGCAGGATTTTTTCGCTGGTAAACTGGGCCACATTGCCGGAACCGGAAACCAGGCAGACCTTGCTGTCCAGTGTCTGGCTTTTGCTTGCCAGCATTTCCGCGGCAAAGTAAACACAGCCGTATCCTGTGGCCTCGGGGCGGATCAGACTGCCGCCCCAGTTGAGGCTTTTTCCGGTCAGCACTCCGGTAAATTCATTGCGCAGTTTTTTGTACATGCCGAAAAGATAACCGATTTCCCTGGCCCCGACCCCGATGTCCCCCGCGGGCACATCCGTATTGGGGCCGATATGCCGAAACAGCTCGGCCATAAAACTCTGGCAGAAACGCATGACCTCATTATCGGATTTTCCCTTGGGATCAAAATCCGAGCCGCCTTTCCCCCCGCCCATGGGCAGTGTGGTCAGGGCATTTTTGAACACCTGCTCAAATGCCAGGAATTTCAGAATGCTCAGATTCACCGAAGGATGAAAACGCAGCCCCCCCTTGTAGGGGCCGATGGCACTGTTCATTTCAATCCGGAATCCCCGGTTGACACAGACCTGCCCCCGGTCATCCACCCAGGGAACCCGGAAAAGGATAACCCGCTCCGGCTCTGTAATTCTTTCCATAACAGCGGCCTGGCGGTATTCGGGATTTCTGTCCAGCACCGGCCGAATGGTTTCCACCACTTCTTCCACGGCCTGATAAAACTCTTTCTGTCCCGGATCTTTTTCTTTGATCAGGCGAAGTATATCATTCATTCGCATCCTCCTTTATTTTTCTGTATTTTTTCATATATGCAGGTTTCCACACAGTTCCCTCCTTTTTCTTTGGCCAGAAAAAGGGCGGTATCCGCATCCTTAAGCAGTGTATCCATATGAAATGTATTCTGCCGGCTCCTTGCAACCCCGGCACTGATGGTGAAAGAAACAGAGACATCATTCACAGGGATAATTGTATTTTCCACAGACTCCCGCAGGCGTTCCGCTGTAACCCTGGCTTTTTCCGCATCTGTATTGGGCAGCAGCAGGGCAATTTCCCCGCCGCCCAGACGGGCGGGAATATCCACGTTTCTGACACTGGTCCGGACAATTTCCGTCAGCGTTTTCAGCACACTGTCGCCGCCTGCACTGCCGTATGTTTTGTTGATAATTTTTAAACCGTCAATATCGGTGATAATCAGGGACAGGGGATGGCCGTAGCGTCTGGCCCGTTCCAGTTCACCCGTGGCCAGTGTAAAAAAGTGTATCCGGTTATACAGGCCCGTCAGCGGGTCGGTGGAATACAGGCGGCTGAGTTTTTCATCTCTTTGTTTCTGAAAGGTCTGATCTTTCACACAGATAAAATAACATTGCTGCGCATATAAAAAAAGAGGGGTCACAATGAGTGACGCGGGGAATTCGCTTCCGTCTTTCCGAAGTGCTTTGTATATATCGCCGTCCGGCCCGGAACGCTCTTTTTTGCTGATCTCCCGCCATGATATATTTTCAGAGGAAAAAAGTTCCCGGACAGATTTCCCCATAATCTCTGCTTCACTGTAGCCGAACATTTTATACAAAGAAGGATTCCAGAAAAATATTTTTTCCCCGCTGTCCGCCATGAGTATGGTTTCGGGAAATGAATTGCTGAAAGCCTGTAATATTTTTTTGTTCTCTGTCAGTTTTTCCTGAAATTCCTTTTTGCTCTTTTTTTCCCACTCCTTCTCCTGTTCTGTTTTTTCCATAAAGGAATGCAGTGATTTTCCTTTATTGGCAGAATGTATGATCAGAATAATGATCAGCACACTTGCGATTATCCAGGTCATCATCGGGCTGAAGTCCGTAAGCAGGGAAAAGAGGAAGAGAACTTCAAAAGCAGCAAAAATAATCAGTTCGGCAATATTATTATGAATGGCATTCTGCATAATGAAAAAGTGATCCGCTATGGGAAAAATAATGCGAAATTTTAAAATTTTCCCTTTTCGGCCAAAAGGCAGATACCGGCAACAGGGAAATACGGGCAGTGGGTCAGACCGGCGGTTCAGAGCCTATCCGAAAACCTCCGGAACCGATTTTTAAACCCGGCAAAAACAGGGGTTCCGAACATCGGGAAACTGGTTTTCGGATAGGGTCTTTGATGAAAGCGGATTTGCCCCACTGCCGCAGATTATGATGATAATTTCATATTTTTTCCATTTCTGCAAAGGATTTCTGATAAGATTTTTCTTTTTTTCCTGAAATCCCGGAGAATGCGGAAAAATTACGGACTTTTTTGAAAACAGGTTGAAAAATTTCAGGTCATAAGATAGTTTTATTTTCAAACAGAACTGATATATACTGTCATCCGGATGTCAGTCGTTTTTGTTCCCGGAACCTGTCCGAAAACCTGTTTTCGGGTGTTTTAAACCCTCTTACTTTCACCCGGTTTAAAAATCTGTTTCAGCGGTTTTCAGACAGGTTCCCAACCTCCCCCCTGAAAGGAGAATAAATGGAAATTGAAATCAAAGTTCCCAGTGTGGGCGAATCCGTACAGGAAGCCATTTTGGCCCAGTGGTATAAACAGGACGGAGATACAGTAAAAAAAGATGAACCTTTGTTTATCATTGAAACCGATAAAGTTTCCCTGGAAGTCAATGCGGAAAACGGCGGCACTCTGAAAATTCTGGTTCCGGAAGGGGAAACCATATCTGTCGGAACGGTTGTGGGAAAAATTGACACTGCTGCCGCGGAAAAAACGGAAAAGACGGAAAGCAGGGCGCAGGCCCCGGCATCCCGGTCTGAAGATAAGGATTCTGAAGATAAGGAAAAGGACGGCAGGGAAAAACCGGAAGAAAAAGCAGAAACTTCCCGGCCGGAAAAATCTTCCCCGCCGAAAGACTCTTCCCCGGAAAAAGCGGATACAACCGGTTCCGGGGCGGAAGACGCGGATAACAGTCAAAAGGATTTCCCCCCTTCGGTACGCCGTCTGCTAAAGGAAAAAGGGGTGGATGCCTCGAAGATACAAGGAAGCGGCCCGGACGGCAGGCTCACCAAAGGGGATGTGCTGCTGGCCATCGAATCGGGCAACACAGCCCCGCCGGAAACCTGCCCCGATCCCCCCCCGGACACTGCCGGACCTGCCCGGGAAAAAACCGTCCGCAAGGCCATGACTCCCATCCGCAAACGCATTGCCGCCCGTCTGCTGGAAGCCAGACAGAATACGGCCATGCTCACCACTTTCAATGATATTGACATGAGCCGGGCCATGGACATCCGCAGTCAGTATAAGGAAATGTTCAAAAAGAAATATGATGTAAGCCTGGGGTTCATGTCCTTTTTTGTCAAAGCCGCGGTGCAGGCCCTGCGGGAATTTCCGGAAATCAATGCTTTTATCGAAGGCAGCGATATTGTATATCACAATTATTACCATGTCGGCATTGCCGTGGGTTCGCCCCGCGGGCTGGTGGTGCCGGTCATCCGGGATGCGGATCAGCTCGGTTTTGCCGGAGTGGAGCAGGCCATTGTGGATTATGTGGGGAAAATCAAAGAAAACCGGCTGGAACTGGCGGATCTGGAAGGGGCCACCTTTACCATCACCAACGGCGGAGTTTTCGGGTCCCTGCTGAGCACACCCATTCTCAATACGCCCCAGAGCGGCATTCTGGGAATGCACCGCATTGAAAAACGTCCGGTCGCGGTGAATGATGAAATTGTCATCCGGCCCATGATGTATGTGGCACTGAGTTATGATCACCGCATTGTGGACGGCCGTGAGGCCGTAACATTTTTGCGCCGGATTAAGGAATGCGTGGAAAACCCCGAACGTCTGCTCATGGAGGTGTGATGATGGCAAAGGAATATGATCTGATCGTAGTGGGAGCCGGACCCGGCGGATATACGGCCTGTCTGAAAGCCCGGAAACTGGGCATGTCTGTCGTCTGCGTGGAAAAAGAAGAGCGTCCCGGCGGGGTCTGCCTGAATATGGGATGCATCCCCAGCAAAGCCCTGCTGGATTCCAGCGAGCATTTTTATAATGCAAAGAATAAATTTGCCGAACACGGTGTAATCTGCCCGGATGTGAAACTGGATCTCAAAACTATGATGGCCCGCAAGGAAAAAGTGGTGTCCGATCTGACCGGGCAGCTGTCCCGGCTGCTTACAGGGAATAAAGTGGAGATGGTGCAGGGGCGGGCAAAACTGACCGGGCCGAATCAGGTGGAAGTGAGATCGGATTCGGATGAAACAAAGACGCTGGAAGCCAAAAATATTCTTCTGGCCGCGGGCAGCGAACCCATTGAAATTCCGGGCCTGCCCTTTGACGGAAAGCATATTGTCAGTTCCACCGAGGCCCTGTCTTTTACAGAAGTGCCGGAAGAGCTGCTGGTTATCGGCGGCGGTGCCATCGGTCTGGAACTGGGATCGGTCTGGTCCCGCCTGGGCGCGGAGGTAACCGTGGTGGAAATGCTGCCCAAAATCGCCTCTGTCATGGATTCCCTCATCATCCGGGGGCTGGAACGGGTGCTGAAAAAACAGGGACTGGCATTCCGTCTCAACAGCAAAGTCACGGAAGCAAAGGTGGAAAAGGGAAAGGTGACCCTCAGACTGGAAAGCAGGGGGGAAGGCAGTGCCCTGGAATGCGACAAAGTACTGGTGGCCGTAGGGAGAAAGCCCCTGACTGCGGGTCTGGGACTGGAAGATTTGGGAATTGAAACCCATGCCCGCACCGGTCATATCAGAACAGACAGCCGGTACCGCACAAATATTCCTTCCGTCTATGCCATCGGTGACCTTATCCCCGGCCCGGCTTTGGCCCACAAAGCCTCGGCAGAAGCCGCGGCCGCGGTGGAAAACATGGCCGGAAAGCCCGGAGAAGTTAATTATGATGCCCTGCCTTCGGTGATTTATACCTGGCCCGAAGCCGCAGCTGTGGGCATTACCGAGGCACAGGCCAAAGAAAGGGATATTCCTTATCACAGCGGGACCTTCCCCTTTACCGGTTCCGGAAGAGCCAGATGCATGGGGGAAACCGAGGGACTGGTCAAAATCCTCAGTCATGCCAAAACAGACCGGGTGCTGGGGGTGCATATCTTCGGCCCCCATGCTGCCGATCTCATTGCAGAATGCACCATTGCAATGGAATTCGGCGCAAGTGCGGAAGACATCGCCCGTACTGTTCATGCACATCCCACCTTCTCCGAAGCCGTGATGGAAGCGGCTGCGGGAGTGCGGAAGTCATAAGTCTGCAACGGCATCTGCAGGATAAGGTGATTTCCGGAAAAGATGATACCGGAGGAGTGCCGGACGGAAAGTCCGGCAGTGTCCGGCGGATGACAGTCCCGCGCACAGACTTTTGCACTCGTTCCCGGCAGAACCTCAATGCCATTAAGTTAAGGGGGAAGGAGTCCCGAACTGAAAGTTTGGGACAGTGAAACTGTTACAGATTACTCTCAGCAGACAGAAAAGTTTCCGGAGGAGTGCAAAAATTGTATTTTTGCACAGCCGGAGGCTGCGACCGTGCAAAAATACAGTTTTTGCACTCCGGGACAGCCGTAAAACCGTATCCGGGGAAAACTTTCCGATCTGCCGACTCTGCCGGACTTTCAGTTTGGCACTCCAAAAATTCCTTAACTTAACGGCATTGGGGCAGAGCCCGGGAACGAGTTGAAAACCTGAACAACTCTCCGAATCATAATGCTTTATATGAAAGTTTCCTGCAGAGACGCACGGTGCGCGTCTCTGCGGTGTATTTTCATGCTCCGCTGTGAGTCCCGACTTATGGCCGTTTATATGAAAGTGTCTGCGAAAAACCGGCCTCCGCCTAAATTTTCGCACTCCGCGCAGCTTTCATGCTTCGCTGTGAGTCCCGGCTTATGGCCGTTTATATGAAAGTGTCTGCGAAAAACCGGCCTCCGCCTTAATTTTCGCACTCCGCGCAGCTTTCATGCTCCGCTGTGAGTCATGATTCATGGCCGTTTATATGAAAGTGTCTGCGAAAAACCGGCCTCCGCCTTCATTTTCGCACTCCGCGCAGCTTTCATGCTTTCCGGCACCCAGCACCCAGCAACCCAGCAACCCAGCACCCCAGCACCCAGCACCCCAGCACCCAGCACCCCAGCAACCAGCACCCCAGCACCCAGCACCCAGCACCCAGCACCCAGCAACCCAGCAACCAGCACCGTTTATATGAAAGTGTCTGCGAAAAACCGGCCTCCGCCTAAATTTTCGCACTCCGCGCAGCTTTCATGCTCCGCTGTGAGTCATGATTCATGGCCGTTTATATGAAAACCGGGTTGGAAAGCTGAATTTCACCATTTTCTCTGTTATCAGGCATTTATCGGAATTTATGAAGAATGCGGGATAAGCGTCATCTTTCCAGCTCTGTTTTGATCGCCAGTCCCAGTCTGTGCAGAGTATAAGGTTTTTTCAGATACTGCCCGGCTCCCAGACGCAGGACTTTCCGCACACTTTCACTTTCGGAAAATCCGCTGGCAATCACAGCTTTCTGTCCGGGATACTGCTCTGTAATGCGCCTGTAGGTTTCCAGACCGTCCATACCGGGGGGCATCAGCATATCCAGCAGCAGAATATCCGCGGAATGTGTTTTCAGATATTCCAGTGCTTCTTCCCCGGAAGACAGCGCGCGGGGAGTGTAGCCGAGGCGGCTGAGCATACCCGATGCGATTTCCCTCTGCCCCTCCTCATCATCTATTATCAGAACAGTCTGCCCCCGGCCCTGCAGATTTTCCAGAGAGCAGTCCTCGGAAATGCAGGTTTTTTCTCCCCTGCAGACCGGGAACCATAACTCAAAAACAGTTTCACTGTCTTTGCTGACAATACCGATATGCCCTGCATGATCCTGCATTGTATCCCATACAACGGCCAGTCCCAGTCCGGTTCCGCTTCTCCCCATTTTCTTTTTGGTATAAAAGGGTTCAAAAATATTTTTGACATCTTCAGGGGCAATACCGGGCCCGTTGTCTGCAACGCTTAAAAAAACGTATTCCCCTTTCAGGATTTTTCCGGATTTTTCCAAAGGAGTGTCCGGATACCGGTTTTCGGTGCGGATGATAATTTCCCCATTTTTTCCGGCTTCTGTATCAATGGACTCCATTGCATTCTGAATCAGATTCATCAATATCTTTTTAATATGGACAACCGAACAGCTGACGGGGAGGATATCCGGAAGTAGGAGGGTTTTTACTTTTACATGGGGATAAAGCCGTGTCAGATGTCTGTACTCCGGCGAGTTCAGATAATCCTCTATTACTGTATTCAAAGAGACAATCTGACGACTGCCGGCAACCCCCCGGGCAATGGTCAGCAGGTCCTGTACAACTGCGGCGGCTCTCTCTCCGGATTCTTTTATGGTTAGCAGAGGTGCGCGGAGTGTGCTGTCTTCCGGCAGGGTCATGAGCAGCAGATCCGGATAACTTAATATGCCGGAGAGAATATTGTTCAGGTCATGCGCCACTCCGCCCGCCAGCATTCCCATGGCTTCCATTTTTTCAGCCCGGATCAGGCGTGTTTCCAGCTCGGCTTTTTCCCGGTCCGCCTCTTTGCGCCGGGTTATATCCAGCACAATCCCCTGATAACAGAGAATATTTCCTTTTACATCACGCTGCAGCCAGGTGCGGTCGTCAACCCAGCGCACTTCTTTGTTTTTGCAGACAATACGGTATTCCTGCATAAATTCATCCGCACTGCCCAGAATATACTGCCGCACTTCCGAAAGCACCTTTTCCCGGTCTTCGGGATAAATGATGTCGGTATATGTAAGTTTTTTTCCCAGAAATTCTTCGGGACTGTAACCGAACTGGCGGATATTTTCCGAAACAAAATGAAGGGGCCAGCCATTTTCGGCTTTGCGTACAAAAACAACTGCCGAACTTAAATTGACAATGTGCTCCAGTTCCCTTCTTTTACGGTCGGCCCTGTCCAGACCGGCGGCCATATTTTCCATGGCTTCTCCGATGCGGTTAAATTCGGTGATGGGGCCGCGTGTGTAGGGGGTGTTCAGTTTTCCTGCGGCCAGACTTTCCATGCAGGCAAGCAGCCGCTGCAGTGAGGGCATGGTCAGATAGCGGATAATAAAGACCGTGATGATAAGCAGCAGAAAGGAAAAAAGAATGCTGATGATGGCTTTGTTTTCAAATACGGAATAAATCAGATCGGATGTATGATCCGGAATTGCCATCATAATCTCCAAAGAAGCGGCCTGCCCGGAAATGGCCGCGCTTCTGTACGAAATCAGCAGTCCTTTGTCTGCCAGAACCTCTCCCGGCAGCAGTTTTTTCCGGGTCTGCATCAGCATTTTCGCAGCATCAGAGTCCGAACCCTCTGTAGAACCCAGCCAGTCCCCGCTTTCAAAAAATGCCAGGGAGGCGGATCGGGTCTGTATCCGGATGGATTCCATTAAGGCAGAATTTTTATTCAGTACATAACCTCCGATCAGATGACCGAAGACCAGACCCTTTGCCCTGTTTATCAGCGGAATTCCCAGGAGAATGGTGGTGAGATCTGATGTTTCCCCTTTAAAACGGCGTACACCCGTCAGGGGGATTTTATTTTCCTCCTCTTTCTCAATTTCCCGCACAATGCCGTCCGTATCAAAAAAAGGGGAGGAAGCATTGATTTTTACCCTGCCGTCCAATCCGATCAGAAACAGAAGGTCCAGATCATAATCCTGATTGCGCACCAGCATTTCCTGAAAAAGTCTTTCCGCAGCAGACAGACTTTCCGGATGAAAATGGCCGGAGAAAATGGGATCGGACTGAATGTCTTTGAGTATTTTTTCAATATAATCCAGTTGTTCCTGGAAAATAATATCTGCAATGCTGTGACGCTGCTCAAAGGAATGACGGACTTCCCGGTGAATGGCTCTGTCTGTGGAATGATAAATCCATAAGAGCATGGAAAAGGAAAACATCAGTAAACAGACACAAAAATAAAGACTGATAAGAAAAGAAAATCTGTATTCCCGGAATTTTTTATTTTTCATTTTGATTTACCCGCGGTTTATGAAAACAGCGGGAAGCATGTTTTTTCAGGTTCCCGCGTTCCGAAATCGCCCCACCGGCAATAAATTTTTCTCAGCAGTGCAGTACACAGGCAATCCGGTTTTTTTCGATAATCCGCCCCCTGTTCTGCACAGATACAGGGTCAATGGGTTTTTGCAGAATCATCAAAATCAAATCGCCCATGCAGCAGACCTGTCTGAAAAATCGCTGCTTACGAATCCTGCACCGGCAGTGTTACGATGAATTCGCTTCCTTTTCCCGGTTCGGAAACAACCCGGATAGAACCGCGGTAGGCTTCGATCATTTCTTTGGCCGATGCCAGCCCCAGTCCCGTACCGGTAGGGCTTTTGTCTTCCGCGGACAGCGGTTTTGTGGTAAAAAAAGGATGGAAGATTTTCTCAATTTCTTCTTCCCGGATTCCCGGGCCCGTATCGGATATAGAGATAATAACGGCATTGTCCCGGAAAGCACTTTCAATCCGGAGCTCCCGTGTATCGGAGTTATACATGGCTTCTACAGCATTTTTGATCAGATTACCGATACTCTGGCTGAAATGGAAATAAATCCCCCGGATCAGCGGCAGGGGCCGGAATTCGGTAATCAAACGGATGGGATACCGCCGGTAAAAGGGGTTGGCCCGGAGCAGCTCGGTCTGTTCCCGGAGCACTTCATTCAGATCCACATCCGAATATTCCGAACTGTTGTTTTTATAACCGGCACTCAGAATGGTTCCGATGATTTTTTTCATCTGGGCAGAGGCCCTCCGCAGGGCCATTACGGAAGAATCCCCGGGATGCCTGAATGAAAGCAGTTCGGCATTCCCCATAATTGCCTGCAGCGGATTGTTGAGATTATGAACAATACCTGCGGTATAGCGGCCGATAACGGCCATTTTTTCCGCTTCCAGAAGCTGCCGGGTGCGCAGATTTACCTGCCGGTCCAGCTCACGGTTCAGATTATACAGCTCTTTTTCTGTATGACGCAGGCGGAGAAAGACCCTGACCTTGGCCAGCAGCTCTTCCGGTTCAAAAGGTTTGACCAGATAATCATCCGCACCGGAGGCATAGCCTTCCAGACGGTGGTTCAGCATGGTCCGCACAGAGATCATAATAATTTTTTTAAACCGGGAATTATTTTCCGAACGGATTCTCCGGCATACCTCATAACCGTCAATTCCGGGTAAGGCCACATCCAGCAGAATGACATCCGGATCGTATTTCTGATTGATTTCGATTGCCTTTTCTCCGCTGGCAGCTGTTTTTATAATATAATCCTGCTCCAGAATTCTGGAAATCGCACCGGTTGTGGATTTGGAATCATCCACAATCAAAACTTTTCCTGACAGTCTCTTCATTCCGCGTTCCTGTTTTTCATTATCATTTTCTGTTCCCCTTTTTTCGGAAAAGGGAAGGTTGAAAGAATTGTCCGTTTTTTAAAAAAGGACCTGTCATCTGTAAAGATATGCTTTTCGCTTAACATATCTGGAAATAAGCAAAAAACCGATTACTTAGCCCCCCGTATCTGCAGGTCTGATAATACATTTCCCATCATCTTTATATTTTTCTGTAATAATATACAACAGATATTTTACCGGCAGTCATAAATTTTCATGAAAATCCCAGCCCCCTTTGCAATGTGTGAAATCATTAATTTCAAACAGTTATGGAAGAAAAATAAAGGCGGAGGCCGTTTTTTCGCAGACACTTTCATATAAACGGCCATGGGCCGTGACTCACAGCGAAGCATGAAAATCTCTCCCCGGACCCGTTACGGGGTTCCGCCCCGTAACACCGGAGGTGAGACTCCGCTTCATACTGTGTACGGGGCGGAGCCCCGGAAAAATGCGAAATTAAGGCGGAGGCCGGTTTTTCGCAGACACTTTCATATAAACAGCCATGACTGACGGTCACAACGAAACATGAAAGCTGCGCGGAGTGCGAAAATTAAGGCGGAGGCCGGTTTTTCGCAAACACTTTCATATAAACCGCCATGACTGACGGTCACAGCGAAACATGAAAGCTGCGCGGAGTGCGAAAATTAAGGCGGAGGCCGTTTTTTCGCAGACACTTTCATATAAACAGCCATGACTGACGGTCACAAAGAAGCATGAAAGCTGCGCGGAGTGCGAAAATGAAGGCGGAGATGGCATTGGTATGCAGATAGGGAAAGGAAAAAATCATGAACTGTCAGGAGTTACGCAGTTGAATTTTAACTGTTTGAATTTATTATGTGGGTGAAAAATTGGCAGTCAATAAAAACAGCAGATTTTATTTCAGCTGCGTAAGTCCTAAACTATTGCACTGCCAGGGAAAAATGAAACGCTCGGCCGCTCCTTTTCACATTGACCGGAAAGGCTTTCATCTGACACCGGATTTCCTGAAGCCCGCGGCGAAAAAGCCGTCCGTGCCGTGAAGATGGGGAAATGTGCGCATGTATCCCTCTTTTGTCAGCAGAGAACGGGCTGTTTCCGGCAATTCCGGATGATCTTTTTCAATGCAGAATTCCGGATGCCTGCTGAGAAATGCGGAAACAACATCTTCGTTTTCCTCCGCTTCGTTACTGCACACGGCATAAAGCAGCAGGCCAGAAGGTTTTAACAGGGGGGTCAGGTTTTCCAGAAAACAGACCTGGCGATTCTGATATCGCTGCAGATTTTTTTTGGACAAAGCCCATTTGCTGTCCGGATTGCGGCGGATGACACCCAGCCCGGAACAGGGGGCATCCAGCAGAATCCGGTCAAAAGTGCCATGCTGCGCCGGTTCTGCTCTGTGATTCAAATCATATACTGCTGTTTCCGCAATGGATATGCCCAGACGGGCCGTTTCCGACTGCAGTCGGGCAAGTTTTTCCCGTTTGTGATCGACCGCCAGAATATGCCCCTGATTCCTCATCATCTGGGCCATATGTCCGGTTTTTCCCCCCAGCCCCGCGCAGGCATCCAGCACTTTTTCCCCGGGCCGCGGCCCGAACATCCGCCCGGTCAGCTGCGCTGCCCCGTCCTGCACCTGAAAATATCCCTGTTCAAAAGCAGGAAGTTCCACAGGGGAAGGCAGGCCGGAAACCGCAATGCTTTCGGGCGTGTAAATTCCTGCTTCCGCCTGTCCTCCCGCTGAGCTTAAAATGCTCAGAAGTTCATCCCGTGTGATTTTCAGCGTATTGCAGCGCAGATGCAGCGGGGCTATGCGGTTGTGGGCCTGACAGAGTTCCTGTGTTTCCTGAAAACCGAAACGTTTCAGCCATCGCTCAATCATCCATTGGGGAAAGGATTCCTGCACGGCCAGCGCGCGCAGGGGATCTTTCCGCGGATCGGGAAAGCGGATATGCTGATGACTGCGCTGCACATTCCGCAGCAGTCCGTTGACAAAACCGGCAATACGGGATTTTTTCGCGTTTTCTTTGGCAAGATTTACGGAAGTGTTTACGGCCGCGGATTCGGGAATCCGGTCCGCAAACAGCATCTGAAAAATTCCCATCCGCAGGATATTCAGAATATCCGGACGGATATGACTGATACCGCTTTTGGAAAAACAGGCGATATAATAATCCAGGCGCGCCCGCCATCGCAGCACACCGTACACTATCGCATAAATCAGGGCAATATCCCTTTTATCCAGGGGCATCCGGGCCAGTTTTTCTTCCAGCACGGCATCCAGGGTCTGCTGTTCTTTATCCAGTGCGTTCAGGATTTGCAGGGCGGTTTTCCGGGCAGTATCTTTCATCATTGTGTTTTTTCATCATCCTATTGGCAGTGGGTCAAATCGCTTGAATCTCCCTCCCCTGACCCCTCCCTCCGGGGGAGGGGAATTTCAAATCAACCGGTTTTACCCACTACCATCCTATTGCTCTGTCAATTATGACAGATGAATTAAACTGCAGTTGCTAAAAAAAATTACAGATCGTCGTAAATAAACTGATACGAATAGGAGTTACGCAGTTGAAATATAAGTTGCTGATTTTATTGACTGTCAATTTGTAAGGCGTATAATAAATTCAAACAGTTAAAATTCAACCGCGTAACTCCTGTGTTAAATGCACGGGTGAAGATAAAAACAGCAAAACATATGAACAGCAGATGCTTTTTATTTATCTGAAAACTCGTCAATGGATACGGAACCGACCATCATCTCAAGATAGCTTCCTGTATTGTCCGATTTGCCTCCTTTCCATTGACAGATCTAATCTCTGTGCTTTCTTTTAGTTCCTCATTTGACGAAATCTGAATCTGGTATACAAATTTCATCAACCGCTCCTCAGCAGTGAGTTTTGCCTGCTCTCCTGCCTTCAGATTTGCTTCAGGCGTATCTCCTTCAATGAAAGACCTGCCTGCAGAAACAAGATAACCCTTACCCTGAA
The DNA here is from genome assembly GCA_011390755.1 of Desulfobacteraceae bacterium. Taxonomy (GTDB): domain Bacteria; phylum Desulfobacterota; class Desulfobacteria; order Desulfobacterales; family Desulfococcaceae; genus JAABRU01. The sequence goes on from JAABRU010000081.1 coordinate 16,334, forward strand.
AAGAGACAATATCCACATTGCCGTTACACAGGGATTCATTGTTCTTTACAGGCTCAAGAAGACTCAAATCCTGAGAAAAAGAACGGCTTGGGAGAAGCAGTATGAAAAAAAGCCCCGCCCAACACAGAAAACGAAAAAAGTCTGTCATGCTCATCGATTTTTATTTCTTCATTATTGATAAATAACAATTAGTTAAAATAAAAACTCTCTGCGATGGATTCCACCGGACAATGCCTCAAATGTTTGTGCCATCTTTCAGTATTCGATTCATTATTGATGATTCCGTAAAAAGTCGGAAAACCAGGTTTTGATACCCATTAATCTGCTGATTTTATTAATAGCGATTTTTGAAATTTGGACTTTTTACCGATTCATCATTATTACTCTCAAAATGGCAATATAGTTTTTCAGATAATTAATTGCATAAAATGGTGTTTTTTATCTATCTGAAATTATGCTGAATACCATTTTGAAAAACTGCAATTATTTTTCTGAAAATCTATAGCAAATTTTCCAGGGAAAAGATTTCGGATTTTTATAAGACAAAATTCATAAACAAAACCCTAAGAGTTTTAAGACTCTTAGGGTTTCAGAGACAAAATTCAGATGATGAAGAAAAACTACATCACATCAGAGAAAAAAGACGCCTTCAGAAATTCCCTGTTCATTCTCGCAATGTTGATGATGGAGATTTCCTTGGGGCATTCGGCCTCGCATTCCCTTTCGTTGGTGCAGTTGCCGAAGCCCAGGGCATCCATTGCCCGGACCATGGTGATGGCCCGTTTTGCGGCTTCGGGTTTTCCCTGGGGAAGCAGTGCCAGCTGGGAAACCTTTGCACTGGTAAAAAGCATGGCAGAGGCATTGGGGCAGGCCGCAACACAGGCACCGCAGCCGATGCACGCTGCCGCGTCCATTGCCTTTTCCGCCACATCCTGGGGAATGGGAATGCTGTTGGCATCGGGTGCGCCGCCCGCATTTACGGAAATATAACCGCCCGCCTGGATGATTTTGTCCAGCGCACCGCGATCAACCATCAGGTCTTTGAGCACTTTGAAGGCCCTTGCCCGGAAGGGTTCAATCGCTATGGTATCCCCATCATCAAAATGGCGCATGTGAAGCTGGCAGAGGGTGGTGCCCTTTTCATGGCCGTGGGGCCGTCCGTTGACCACGGAACCGCACTGACAGATCGGGCCTTCCCGGCAGTCACTGTCAAATGCGATGGGTTCCCTGCCTTCCAGGGTCAGTTTCTCATTGACCACATCCAGCATCTCCAGAAAAGACATATCCGTGGAGATATCCTTTGCCTCATAGTTTTCAAAACGCCCTTTGTCTTCGGGACCGTTCTGCCGCCAGACTTTGAGCGTGAGATTGATATTTTTTGCTGTCACTTGTAACTCCTTTGTGTCAGTTTCACATGTTCAAAAGTCAGCGGTTCCCTGTGCAGTTCGGGTTCCGCATCCAATCCTTTGGATTCCCATGCGGCCGCATAGCAGAAATTTTCATCATCGCGAAGAGCTTCGCTTTCCCCGGTCTGAAATCCCTCGTTGAAATGACCGCCGCAGGATTCCTGGCGGTGACGGGCATCCGTGACCATAAGTTCTGCAAACTCCATGAAATCGGCCACGCGTCCGGCTTTTTCCAGGCTTTGATTTACATCATTGGTTTCGCCGGGAACAATCACATTTTCCCAGAATTCCGCGCGCAGTTCCTGAATCATGCCTTTGGCTTTGTCCAGTCCCTCGTTGTTCCGGGCCATACCGCAGTAATCCCACATGATCTGCCCCAACTGACGGTGAAAATCATCCACGGTGCGTTTGCCGTTGACGGCCAGGAGTTTATTGATCCTGTCATTGACATAGGAAAGTGAATCTTTGAAGGCCGGATGGTCCGTGGTCACATTCTCAATGCTTTCAGAGGCCAGATAACCGCCGATGGTGTAGGGAATCACAAAATATCCGTCGGCCAGCCCCTGCATGAGAGCGCTGGCTCCCAGGCGGTTGGCCCCGTGATCGGAAAAATTGCATTCGCCTGTGGCAAAAAGTCCCGGAACCGTGGTCATGAGGTTATAGTCCACCCACAGACCGCCCATGGTATAATGGACAGCCGGATAGATCATCATGGGAACCTTATAGGGGTCCTGGGCTGTGATTTTCTCATACATCTGGAAGAGGTTGCCGTATTTGCGGCCAATCACATCTTCACCGTCTCTTTTGATCGCGTCGGCAAAGTCGAGATATACGGCCAGACCGGTTTCACCTACGCCCCGGCCTGCGTCGCACTGCTCTTTGGCATTACGGGAAGCCACATCCCTGGGAACCAGGTTACCGAAACTGGGATATTTTTCTTCGAGATAATAGAATCTTTCGGATTCGGGAATGTCTCCGGGGGCTCTTTTGTCTCCCGGATTTTTGGGAACCCAGACACGACCGTCATTACGCAGACTTTCGCTCATAAGGGTCAGTTTGGACTGATAGGTTCCGTGTACGGGAATACAGGTGGGATGAATCTGGGTATAACAGGGATTTCCGAAGAAAGCTCCCCGGCGGTAGGCCCGGAAAGCCGCGTTGACATTGCAGTTCATGGCATTGGTGGACAGGAAGAACACATTGCCGTATCCGCCCGTGGCCAGCACCACGGCATGGGCCGCATGTTTTTCAATTTCGCCGCTTACCAGGTTGCGGGTGACAATGCCCCGGGCTTTTCCGTTGACAAGCACCACATCCAGCATCTCCTGACGGGGATACATTTTTACTTTTCCCGCGGCAACCTGACGGGAAAGGGAGCTGTAGGCTCCCAGAAGAAGCTGCTGCCCTGTCTGGCCTCTGGCGTAAAAGGTTCTGGAAACCTGCGCACCGCCGAAAGAGCGGTTGGCCAGCTGGCCGCCGTATTCACGGGCAAAGGGAATGCCCTGGGCCACACCCTGATCAATAATATTGCGGCTGACCTGGGCCAGACGGTACACATTGGCCTCTCTTGCCCGGAAGTCCCCGCCTTTGACCGTGTCGTAAAACAGCCGCCAGATGCTGTCGCCGTCGTTCTGGTAGTTTTTGGCCGCATTGATTCCGCCCTGGGCCGCAATGCTGTGGGCACGGCGGGGGCTGTCCTGAATGCAGAAATTTTTTACATTATAGCCCAGTTCCGCCATTGTGGCAGCGGCTGCACCCCCGGCCAGACCGGTTCCGACCACAATAATTTCAAATTTCCGTTTATTGGCCGGATTGACGAGTTTGAGTTCAAATCGGTGTTTATCCCATTTGTCCTGAATGGGACCGGCCGGTATTTTGGCATCAAGTTTCATGAAAAAACCTCCTTATACGAGAATGGAAAAATAGATGGGAATGAAGCCGAAACCGACACCGACGATAACACTGAAAGCCAGTCCGCATACCTGGAAAAGGGGCATGTATTTGGGATGGTTGGCGCCGAGTGTCTGCAAAGCACTCCAGAATCCGTGACTGACATGGACAGCCACAACAATCATGGCGGCCACATAAAAAAGCACATAAACCGGATCTGTAAAAGCTTCGGACACAATTTCAAAAATAGTGGTGTCTGTTTTGTCCACGAAATGGAAATTGAGCAGGTGGACAAGGATGAAAACAAGCATAATCAGACCGGTATAGGGCATGGTTCCGGAACCCAGGGTCCGTCCTCCGGCACTTTTGTTCACTGCATATTTTGCCGGGCGGGCTTTCCGGTTCTGCAGAAAGAGCAGCAGACCGGTGCCCACATGGATGACGGCAAAGGTCAGCAGTATCCATTCTGCCAAAGTGACCAGAGGTCCCAGTGAGTGCAGATGTTCCGCATAACTGTTAAATGCGTCTTTTCCTCCGTAGATGGTCAGGTTTCCTGCCAGATGTCCGGCCAGAAACCCGATAAAACCGAGACCCGTAACCGCCATCATCAGCTTCTTTCCAATGGAAGATCCCATGGTTTTGGTGATCCAGTTCATCTTTTCCTCCGATGTTTAAAATTAATGATTGCAGGAGCCCTGCACCTGAATTGTAACTTATGAATTTATTATGCCTTTCCAAAACAACGGTTCGGTAATTTTTTCCGATTTACAGAGAATAAGACTGTAAATATCTGAAATTATTAAATCCTAATATTCTGTATGAATTTCACAGCCTGCTGAAATTATTCGGACAGAATTTTTTGCCGAACTGTTGAAAAAATAAGACATAATAAAAAAACAGCTTATACTTCAGCTGCCTGACTCCCGGATTACATATATATTTCCAGTGCACGTCTCTGCGGGAGAATCCGGACCGGATTGTCAGAAATGTAAATAACCCGTGTACTGATTTTCCGGCTGAATGACAGACAAAGGATGAATATAATTCAAGCTAACATTGTTACCCTCTTGCAGCAGGATGCATATGGCAGAAAAGATGACAAATCAATAATATACTGAAATAGAAAAATAATCCGTATTATGACAAATTTGAAATGCAGCTTTTATCTGCTTAAACATAATGCTGTTCTTTTGGATTTTTGATATTTATTTATTTGATATTGTTTGATATTGAAAATATTATCAAAGCCAGTCCCCAAAACTGTGTAACAATGTTATCTTTCCCCTGTTTTAAGCAAACAGAACCGGTCTGTCAAGGACAAAACACAGCAATCGGATATTTTTTGTATAATTATCTGAAAATTAAGATAATTATATTTGCACATTTTTTGTCCGTCCTGTTTTCCCTATTGCATCCCTTTACGGGGAATACAATGCGGGTAACAAAATTACAGGCTCCCCGGTCTATTCCATATAATTTTCCATCCACCAGGCATCCCAGCCTGTTTCCATAATCTGTTCACACAGGTATTTTCCGGTCCGGGTCTGAATCCGCCCCAGTACAATGGGCAGCCATTTCCGGGGAGGGCGGTGCCCGATGTCCGACAGGGCTTTGAGGTCCAGGATAAAGGCTATCTGATCCGCATCCTTTGCCAGGCGGGACTCCAGACTTTTCCCCTCATTAAATTCCCGGATCAGTTCCGCTACGGAAGTTCCGAAAGGAATATCGCGGGTGCTGTCTTCCACGGCTTTTTGTTCAAGGGCTGTCACATACTGCTTCTGCACATAGTTCAGATCACCGGTCCGGGCTTCAGGCAGATCGTGAAGCAGGCACATGCGGAGCAGTTTCAGGGCATCGGCTTCAGGCCGGATTTCTGCCATGGCATAAGCGATAAGGGTGATCATAAAAGAATGCTCTGCCACAGATTCCCTGCCGCTTCCCAGAAAATGATAACCGGAGCGGGGGATTTCTTTAAGCATTCTGGCTTCAAATAAAAATTTTGCAATACTGCACATCTCTCATTCTCCTTTTCAGCATGGGAACAGGCGGTATCCTTCTTGACAGAACAACAGACATCGTATAACTTAATCCTGTGTTTTAATAAACATCTTTCAGGGATTTTACATAAGATTTGCTTGACTTTGTTCTCTACTTCATATAGCCTGCTTTTCCCCGGCGGGAAAAGAGCGGATACAGTGCTGTGTTTGGATATTAATCTTTTTAATTCGGAGTGAAAAATGGGTTCCGGTCAACATATAGATATTTTGCAGATTGTCGGCGGTGCAAGTCCTATGGTGCAGTTTGTGCTGCTGCTGCTGCTGTTTTTCTCGCTTACATCCTGGGCGATTATTCTGATCAAATTTTACTATATCCGCAGGGCATTCCGCCAGTCGGACTTTTTTATGGAGGTGTTCTGGGAAAGCAAGGACCTTTCCATTGCCTACAAAGAGGCCAGTCTTCTGCAGGGCAGTCCCCTGGCACGGCTTTTTATTGTGGGTTATTCGGAACTGAAAAAAATCGGGCATGTCAATACCCTGAAGGCCCTGGAAAACGGTCAGCCCATGGCAGAACGTTTTTCCGGAATTGATACGGTCAAACGTTCTCTGCACAGGGCCATTAACAGCGAAGTGACACAGATGACACAGATGATTCCTTTTCTGGCCACCACAGGCAATACCGCCCCCTTTATCGGTCTTTTCGGGACGGTGTGGGGAATTATGGAATCCTTCCGGGGCATCGGCCTGACCGGTTCCGCCAGTCTGGCGGTGGTGGCACCGGGAATATCCGAGGCACTGGTGGCAACGGCAGCCGGTCTGGCGGTTGCCATTCCCTCGGTCATTGCCTTTAATTATTTTACCCAGAAAATCCGGCTGACAGATTCGGATATGCAAAGTTTTGCAGCCGACTTTCTCAATATTATTGAAAGCGACATACTGCCTGCCAAAGGGAGAAAATAATGGCCATTGAATCTGACAGCGACCGTCTTTTATCCGACATCAATGTTACCCCTTTTGTGGATGTTATGCTGGTGCTGCTGATTATTTTTATGGTATCCGCGCCCATGATGACCCAGGGGGTGGATGTAAGTCTTCCCCATGCAAAAGCCAAGGCCCTGCCTTCGGAGCAGGAGCAGATCATCATTACGGTGAACCGGGATCGGCAGATATTCATCAATGATGCACCGACCTCAGCGGAAACACTGCGGGAAACCCTGCTGGCAATAAAGGAGAAAAAAGCGGATCAGCAGGTTTATTTCCGTGCGGATCAGGATGTTTCCTACGGTTTTGCCATACAGATTATGGCCGAAATCAAAAACGCGGGGATTGTAAAACTGGGTATGGTGACAGAACCGCAGGGGGCATTCGGAAAATCAGCGGAAAAAACGGATCAGAAGGCGGAAACAGGGAAACAGGAAAAGTCGGCGGAATAATTTGAACGGGGAAAAGGGATGTACGCAGATATGACGGCATTTGGGGAACCGGATATCAGTTCCCGTGCTTATGCTTTTACATTTATTATTTCGGCAATTTTTCATGTGCTGCTTCTTGCCCTCTTTATTTTTACGCCGGGTTTTGATCGGCAGCCTTTGGAAATGCCGCAGGCCATCAGTGTGGATCTGGTTTCGCTTCCGGGAGAACCCGCAGTGTCCGGGCCGGAAGGGCCGCCTGCGGAAAGCAGTGAACCGCCTGTGATTACTGCCGACAGTCCGGATGTGCAGGTGGAAGCGGACCCGCCGCTAATGCCGGACCCCGAACCGGTGCCGGAAGAAATCCCGCAGGAACCTCCGGACCCCGTACCGGATACGGCAACAGAACCGCTAACAGAAGAACCTGCCCCGGAACCGCCGCCCGAAGCCCCTGCGGAAGTCAAAGAAACGGTTGTCATTCCCGATGCGGAGGAAGAGGCGGCAAAACCTGCGGCAAAGAGGGAAAAAAATGAATCGGCGGAAATTCCGCCGGAACAGCCTGTGCCGCTGAAAAAAGCCAACCCCCAGACCCGGAAACCGGCGCAGGTCGCCAAAGAGGCTGTCAAACCGGCTGAACTTCCCCGCAGTGAATCCATAAAAACCGCTGTGGATCGGGTGCGGCGGAGTCTGGATAAAAAAACCGGCGGCGGTTCTTCCGTTTCCGGCAGCAGAAGCGGAAGAACCGGAGGCAGAACCGGGCCGGTGAATGATGTTTACAAAGCACAGGTGCGGTATAAAATTGAGCAGAACTGGGCTTTTTCCATGAATCTGGCGGAGGGGCGCAGGGACTTAAAAACCCTGGTGACAATTTCTGTTGCAGCGGACGGCAGCATACGGGATGTGCAGATTGAAAAGCGTTCCGGAAACAATTATCTGGATGAATCCGCATACCGGGCCGTGATGAAATCCACCCCCCTTCCCCCTTTGCCGGGCGGATACAGTGAATACAGTTTTACACTGGGGTTTACACCGTCAGGGCTGAACTGACAGGGGGCATTCAAAATGCAAAAACTGCCGGATATAATTCGGGGCATTCTGCCGGATTATGATATTGAATCCTAAATTGAGCGATTCTCAGACCTGAAAATGATTTCCGGCCGGAAATATCAGGTGCTCAGCGGTTTTATGCTTTTCACCCGCCGGGTGAAAAGCATAAAACAGGCAAAGTTCCGGTTACCGGACATTCAGTCGGTTTATCTGAAAAAACCGCTCATTTTAGGTGAATACCGGGTTCATGCGGCGAGAAGAATATTGCAAAGAAATATTCATGAAGCAGATGTCAATCCGGAAGAGACCGGAATACCCGTGTGACAAAAAAAACCAGCGTCGGAGGATTGTAATGAAAAGACCATATATTTTTATTCCTTTAATATTTTTTATGATTTTCGGATTTCCCCTGATTTCATCCGCACAGCATGATTATATCGAAATCAGCAATCCCTATCTGCGCAAAATTCCCATTGCCGTCCCGGCGGCCCGGATATCCCCGGCATCTGCTGCGGAATATTCGGATAAAACTGCCGAAATGCTTTCAAAATATCTCAATTTCACCGGCTATTTCAAAATTCTGGATCCCCGCACCTTTCTGATGGATCGCAGCCATCCGCCTGTGGATCTGCCGGATATCAATTTTCCCGCATGGAATAATATCGGAACGGAACTGCTGGTTACAACTTACGCTCTTGTGCAAAATGATCTCATTGAAGCTGAATTCCGGCTTTTTGATACGGTGAAAGGGCAGTTGCTCATCGGGAAAAAATACAAGGGCTGGACAAAAGACCTGAAAAAAATAGTCCTGCGCTTCTGCAGTGAAATTATCCACCACCTGACCGGAGACTGGGGCATATTTGAAAGCCGCATTGCCTTTATTTCCAGCGGAAGCGGAAGCAAAGAACTCTGGTTCTGCGATTTTGACGGCAGCAATCCCCGGCAGATTACCCGTTCCGGTTCCATTACCCTGACCCCGGCCTGGTCTTCGGACGGCAAATGGATTGCCTATACCTCTTATGAAAAAGGCAGACCGGATTTGTATATCCGGCATCCGGGACAGAAACGGGGGGCCGTGGTATCCAAAAAAGGCATCAATACCACACCTGCCTGGGTTCCGGGGAAATTTATGCTGGCGGCCACCCTTTCCTTTTCCGGGGATCAGGACATTTATCTGCTCAGCGGAAACGGAAAAATGATGAAAAAACTGACCGGAAAATGGGGGATTGACACTTCTCCCACCTGGTCCCCGGACGGCAGTGAGATGGCCTTTGTATCCGACCGCTCCGGCTCTCCCCAGATTTATATCAAGCATATCGCATCCGGAAAAACCCGGAGACTGACCTTTGAAGGCCGCTACAATACCCAGCCGGCCTGGTCGCCCAAAGGGGATAAAATCGCCTATTCTTCCATAGAACGGGGGGAAATCAATATTCATATAACAGACCTGAAAACCCAGGCCCCCATCCGTCTGACCTACAGTTCCGGAAAAAATGAATCCCCCAGCTGGTCCCCGGACGGCAGTCTTATTGTTTTCAGTTCCGACCGGGAAGGTGCGGGCAGGCTTTATGTGATGACCGCGGCAGGAACCGACCAGCGCCGTCTGCTTTCGCTGCCGGGAGAACAGAGCAGCCCGGCATGGTCTTCCCGCATACAGGAAAACTGAAAATCTGCCGGGGGTTCCCTCTGCTCATGTAAGGTGATTTCCTGAAAAAAATGTGGCGGAGGAGTGCCAGACTGAAAGTCCGGCAGTGCCTGACAGACGGCAGTCCGGTTACAGACTTTCCGTTTGTGACTCCTGCGGAAGCGCTGCATTCATATAGTGTTTAAGATAATTGTTTTGGAGTAGGCCGGGGTGAACGAAGTAAAACCCAACATACTGAATCTGTTGGGGTTCGTTCCTCACCCCAACCTAGAGAAAACCCCAAAAATATTTTCTTAAACACTATATCTGGAAATCGCCTAAAAAAGGGGCAGTGGGGCAAACCGCCGGTTTTTTTATAAGCACAGAGGACGCAGTGTCTTTACAGGGATCACAGAGGTTCTGTTTTTTAATGACAGATCAGGGAATTTGATCCACCGGCAAAAAAGACGGTTTCGCAAAAAGTCGGAACCGAAAATTCTGACCACAGTATCTATCTGTAAAATTTATGCTGTAAAATTTATGCTGTAAAATTGATGGATTCGTAAAAAGTCCGAAAATCAGGTTTTGATACATATTAACACTCTGATTTTATTAATAGCGGTTTTTGAAATTTGGACTTTTTACCGATTCATCATTATTAGGTTATACACGAATCTTTGCGCGGAATATTATTAAAATCAGCCACGAATAACACGAATCTGCACGAATCGCACAAACCGTTATTTGTGTTATTCGTGGCTGTAATATTAAATCTTCTGAGCAATGGCACAGATTGATTTTTTGATATTAAACAGTTTTTTGAAATCGCAAATAAATTTTGTCCTGTACAGTGTTCATCAGAAAAGGATATGCAAATGAAGATTATCAGAAAAAAACTGTCTTCTGCGGTGAAGGCCGGTATGGAAAAGGGGCTGAGCGGATATATATGGATTCTGAAAATACTGCTTCCCATTTCTTTTTTCACCCTGCTGCTGGATTACAGCGGATGCCTTGACCGACTTGATTTTCTGCTTGTTCCGCTGATGGATATGCTGAGTCTTCCGCCCCTGGCGGCTCTGCCTCTGATAATCGGTCTGCTGACAGGGATTTACGGAGCCGTGGCCGCAATGACAGTGCTGCCCCTGACCCCGGAGCAGATGACCCTGATTGCATTGTTCCTGCTCATTTCCCACAACATGATTCAGGAGAGCATCATTCAGGGGAATTCCGGTATCCATCCTTTGAAAGCCGCTGCATTCCGCCTGACGGCATCGGTGATTACGGTTATGATCGCCGCGCCTTTTCTGATTTCCGGCACAGATACGGCAGCAGTTCAGGCGGGACTGCCTGTTTCGCAGGCCGCTTTTCTGCCGGTTCTCAAAAACTGGGGTTTTGCAACCGCGCTGCTGTGTGTAAAGATTTTTTTCATTATCATGGCGGTGATGATGCTTCTGCAGACCATGAAAGCATTTGAGCTGATCCCTTATATTATCCGGGGTATCCGCCCCCTGCTCCGGCTGATGGGGCTGGATCAGCGCGTGGGGGTCTTATGGCTGACCGCGGGAATTTTCGGCATTGCCTACGGCGGGGCCGTGATTGTGGAAGAAGCCAAAGAAAAGGATTTTTCTCCCGAAGAATTCAGCAGACTGCATCTTTCCATCGGTATCAATCATGCCGTGATTGAAGATCCGGCACTGTTCCTGCCTTTGGGCATCAGCCCCTTCTGGTTATGGATTCCCAGACTGGCAACCGCCCTTATTGCCGTGCATCTGCTTCGTCTCTGGCAGTATTTCCGCCATAAAAAAACAATGACGGCCCTGGAACTGGAAGCCAAATGACATCTGCCTGCCGGTTCAGCGCATCAGACTGAAATACCAGTATATCAGCCGCTGACCGAAAAATATATGGGTCACGGCCCCCAAAGCCAGAAAAGGGCCGAAAGGTACAGCCAGTTTCATATTTTTCCGGGTGGCGGCCATGAGTATCAGACCTGCCAGGGTTCCCACAGCAGAACTGACAAAAATGGTGAAAAGAACCCCCTGCCAGCCGATGAGACCGCCCATCATGGCCAGCAGTTTGATATCACCGCCGCCCATCCCCTCTCTTTTGGTCACTGCCATATACGTCCATGCCACGATATAAAGACTGCCTCCACCGATGAGAATGCCGAGCAGGGCATCTTTCCATGTGACAGAGGGAAGCGCAAAGGAGGCAATGAAAAAAACCGGAATACCGGGCAGGGAGATAATATCGGGAATAATGCGGTGATCAATATCAATAAAACTGATGACAATCAGCGTGGCAATAAAAATAAAACAGACCAGTGCCGCAGGACTCAAACCGAAGCGGAAATATACGCCGAGGGCGAAAAGCCCGGTCATCAGTTCCACCAGCGGATAGCGCGGGGAAATGGATACACCGCATTTCCGGCATTTTCCCCGGAGAAAAAGATAACTCAGCACCGGGATATTGTCGTAATACCGGATGCGGTATCCGCATTTGGGGCAGGAGGAAGGCGGCGTGACAATGGATTGGGAAGCCGGAATCCGGTAGATACATACATTCAGAAAACTGCCGATACACAGACCGGCAATGAAGATAAAAATTCCGAGTTCGGGGGAAGAATACAGCATACAGTCCTCATCCTTGGTTCCGTATTAAATTAGTTCCGTATTTCCGAAGAAAAAACATGAAAGCAACATTGCGCGTGTTTCAGTCAGTGATTGTTTTCCCTTTATCCTTATATTCGGTAAAAAAATCAAGTCCGATGTTGTCAAACTGCAAATATGTTTTATTGTATTCCTAAATTTCTTCTTCCGGATGAATATTCCGGGAAGAGATATTTATCCCGCATTTCGCTCTTTAGGCTCCGGAAATCTGAATTTATTACATCCGATTCTTTGGGCATGGAAAAGTTCTGAGAAATTCAGTTTGATTTTCAAAGTGTTATAAAGACAGGCGAAATGTGGGATTTATACTGTTCCAGTTTGGCTTTTTCCAGGCACGAAATTTGCTGCAACTGTCAGCCGCAGCTGTTTGGCGGGCAGCTTATCAGGATTTTGTGTCTTTTTTTTGGAAAAACCAAAATTCAGCAGATCGAAAAGTTTTCCCCGGATACGGTTTTACGGCTGTCCCGGAGTGCAAAAATTGTGTTTTTACACGGCAGCATCTCCCGGTTACCCATGCAAAAATACAATTTTTGCACTCCTCCGAAAACTTTCCGATCTGTTGAAATTGGATCGGTATGTCTGATGATCCCGTAAAAAATCGGAAAATCAGGTTTTGATGCACATTAATTATGTTGATTTTATTAATAAAGGTGAATCGGTAAAAAGCCCAGATTTCAAAAATTACTATTAATAAAATCAGAGTCTTAATTCGTGTCAAAACCTGATTTCGGACTTTTTACGAGACCATCAATAAAGAATTTCAAAAATCTGATTTTTTACGGTTTTGTCATATCTGATTTCCGAAACAGATTATCCCGGATAATTTCGGATGCTGCAAATCAGCGACGTGTAACCTTTTTGCGTTTTGTAAGCACAGGGAACACACAGAGTTTTTTAATTTTTCAACTATTGCACCGTTTCAGTTAAAATTGTGGATAACCTGATTTCTGACATGCTGATATTTTAATTTTTATAAATTTTGATGAACCCGTAAAAAGTCAGATTTCTGAAAATCTCTGTTCATAAAATCAGCAGATTCATGTGTATCAAAACCTGATTTTTTGACTTTTTACGAGATCATCAATTTTTGAATCCATAATTTTTTAATGAAACAAAGCACTGTGTCCGCCATATAACCTTATGTGTCCTCTGTGGTAAGAAAATTTAATAAGGTTATACCCAAATCAATACCCCGGAAACCGGGGAGTATAAATTTGATGAATCGGTAAAAAGTCCAAATTTCAAAAAATGCTATTTATAAAATCAAAGCGTTAATATGTATCAAAACCTGATTTTCGGACTTTTTACGGGACCGTCAAATTTTAAATGCCGGCCGGTTGCATGCCCTGCCGGAATTTAAAATTGTTAATGATACTCACAGGAGAAAGAATGGCTGAAACGGACAAGGATGATCTGATCAGTATTATTGAAGAGGAAGAACGGAACGAAATTGTTCCCGATGTCATGCCTTTAATGCCCGTAAGGGATGTTGTGATTTTTACGGATATGCTGCTTCCCCTGTTTATCGGGCGCAAAAAATCTGTGCGCGCGGTGGAGGAGGCGGTGGCCAGAGACAATTTTCTGCTTTTGGTAACGCAAAAGGATCCGGTGCTTGAAAATCCGGGCCATGAGGATCTTTTCCGTGTGGGAACCGTGGGCAGGGTGCTGCGGATGCTGAAACTGCCGGATGGCCGTCTGAAGGTGCTGGTACAGGGGGTTGCCAAGGCAAAAATCATCAATTATGTGCGCAAACGTTCCTGGTTCCGGGTGAAAGTGGAAATTTTGGAAGAACCGCCCCTGTCGGAGATGAGCCTGGAAACCGAGGCTCTGATGCGGAATGTCCGGGATTTTTCTGAAAAGATTCTGGCTTTGCGCGGGGAAATGAGCGGGGATGTCAGTGCGATTCTGGAAAGTATGGAGAACC
>JAABRU010000233.1 GCA_011390755.1 Desulfobacteraceae bacterium
CACAATTTTAAGTGAAACACTGCACTGGTAAAAAAAGTGCCAAAAAATGATAAACAAATTTATTTCTGTCTGCTTACTCCTGTTTCTGTTTCCCTGCATCTGTGCGGCGGAATCCGAAACAGAAAAACGCCCCCTGTGGGAATTCGGACTGTTTAATGCGGCAGCCCGGATTCCCCATTACCGGGGGGCGGATGAATATAATACCTATGCCCTTCCCCTGCCCTATCTGATTTACCGGGGGGAAATCATTCAGTCGGATCGGGAGGGGCTGCGGGGGATTTTTTTCAAAAACAATCATTTTGAATCCGGCATTTCACTGTCCGGAAATCCGCCTGCAGATGATGACAGCAAAGCAAGGGAAGGTATGCCGGAGCTGGATACCCTCCTTGAAATCGGGCCCAGTCTCAAATACTATTTCACGGGCCGGGCATATCCGCAAAAACATACCCTGTATGCGGAAAGCGCGCTGCGGGCTGCCATGTCCCTGTCTTTTGACAGCGGTGCTGACATTGCCTATGAAGGTCTCCATGCGGATATTCATCTGAACTATATCAGCCGGATACTGTATCAAAAAAACGGTATACTTTTCGGAGGAAAAATCGGATTTGATTTTGGCAACAGTGAACTGAACGGCTATTTTTACGATGTATCTTCCGCATATGTCCGGCCCGGCCGGGAAAGCTATGCTTCCGGCGGCGGATACGCAGGTGTTTCCCTTTCGGGCTGGATCAGCAAAAAACTCACCAAAAACCTTTCCCTCGGTTTTTATTCAGGTCTGAGCAATATCAGCGGAAGTGTATTTGAAGACAGCCCCCTGGTGAAAGAAAAAAACAATATCACTGTGGGATGCGCTTTGAGCTGGAAGATATGGGAATCCGCGCAGACAGTGACATCATCCAGATAAAACAGACTGCGGGTGGTGGGTCAAATCCGTTGATTTACTGTAAGGGCGTAGTGCATAGGCCACGGAACCGTTCTCTGACGGGCGGCAATAATTCCTTACAGTCAGCTGTTTGGTTTATCAGCCTTTTTGAGCCACTACCCGGACTGCTGCGCAGCACCTTCAAAACTTACGGAAACCACTTTGGAAACCCCTTTCTGCTCCATGGTAATGCCGAAAAGAATGTCGGCAAATTCCATGCTTTTCTTTTTATGGGTTATCATAATAATTTGTGATTTTTCCCCGATTATCCGCAGCAGTTCGTTAAAACGGTAGACATTGGCCTCATCCAAAGGCGCATCAATTTCATCCATAATGCAGAAAGACGCTGGTTTGATAAGGAAAATGGAAAAAACAAAAGCAATGGCTGACAGGGCTTTTTCTCCGCCGGAAAGCAGGCTCAGACGTGTCAGTTTTTTGCCGGGCGGATGTACCATGAATTCCACACCCGTTTCCAGGGGTTTGCCGGGTTCCGTCAGTATCAGTTTTGCCGTGCCTCCGTTAAAAAGCCGGGGAAAAACCTCATCCATCTTTTCATTAATACGCTGAAAAGTTTCCATAAATCTTTCCTGACTCACCCGGTTGATTTTCTGAATCACCTTATGCAGGTCATCAAGGGCTTTCATGAGGTCTGAACGCTGTCTGTCCAGAAATTCAAACCGTTCTTTCAGCTGCCGGTATTCGGCAATGGCCCCCATGTTTACACTGCCCATTTCCTCCAGTTTTTTGCGGAGATCTGCCAGCTCCTTTTCCATTTCCGCTGTACTCATATCCGCACGGGCCATGCCGGAAAGTTCCTGACGGAAAGCGGGCAGGGGGCGGTGATAACGTTCGGATATGCGGCTGGCAATATTTTCCCGCTTCATTTCCCGCTGGGCCTGTTCCACTTCCAGCAGACGGATTTTTTTCAGGCATTCTTCCCGCTGTCCCTGAATTTCGGATATCTCTTTCCCTTTGTTCCGGAGTTCCGCATCAATGAGTTCATAATCATTTTCATCATGTTCCAGACCCTGATCAATATCCTGCATTTCCTCATACATCAGGGCCAGATTTTCTTCATATTCTCCGATTTTTTCTTCCGATGCCTTCTTTTTTCTTTCTTTATCTTCGATATCCCTGGAAAGCTGTTCCAGCCTCCGGCCCCCGTCTTCCTGAAACTGCCGCAGACGGCGCAGGGAATGCAGACTGTTTTCCAGCTCGGTTTTCAGGGTTGTATCCCGTACCCGGAGATCCACGACCCGCCGATCATAATCTTCCATTTCTTCGGAAACACTGCTGATCTGCCGGGCAATCTCCGCAGCTGCGGACCGGGCGGACTTTACCTCTTCGCTGATACGGGCCAGTGCGGCGTTGTATTTTTCCGCCTCTTCTTCCATATCCTCACTTTCTGCCAGCAGTTGTTCCTGCTCCAGCCGCAGCACTTCCAGATTCCGGCGGATATGTTTTCCTTCCTCTCTTATGCGGTAAAAATTTTTCTGGGCCTCCATCTCATCCTGCACACTTTCATTTTTCCTTTCCCGGCACTGATGGAGTTCGGATTCCAGGTTCACGACCTCTTCTTCTGTTTCCTGCTGTATCCGGCGCGCATCGTCCCGTTTTTTTCCGCTTTCCGCCAGTTTTGTTTCCAAATCCCGGAGTTCCTGTTTTTTTTCCAGAATCCCCGACAGTCTGTCCGTACTGCCTCCTGCCATCAGACCCTGATGATGGAGAAGATCTCCCCCGGGCGTAACACAGCTGATTCCCTTTTCCGGTTGCCTGCCCAGCAGCTCTATGGCCTGCTGCAGGTCCTGAACCACACATACATTGCCCAGGAGGGTGTGCGCGACCGCTTCAAAACCTTCTTTGATGTTTATATGATCCAGCAGTTTTTCCGCTTCCGGAGATAACTGCACCTCTTTTGGGGGCATAAGGGCGGAAAGGGGAACAAAACCGCTTCTCCCGGCTTTTTCCTTTTGCAGATATTCAATGAATTCAATTCCTTTTTCCTGATCCTCAATAATAATATACTGTAATGTTTCTCCCAGGGCAGCTTCCACTGCAGCGGCATAGGCAGGTTCCGGCTCCAGTATATCAGCCGTCAGGTCCAAAACGGTACCGTCCCGGGCCTGGGCCCGCTTCATCAGGGCCCTGACTCCGTCCCGGTACCATTCAAAATTTTCGGCCATTTTTTTCAGGGCACTGTGTTCGGAGCGGATATGATTCCGTTCATATTCCAGGTTCTGCACGGCTCTGACCTGTTTTCCCAAATCCCGCGTTTTTTCCGTGAGCAGACTGCGGATTTTCTGCATTTCCTCCTCTGTCTCACGGATTTCCCTTTTGCACAGACTCAGTTCTTCCCCGGCTTCGCTCTCTTTTTTGCTGATTTCATCTGCTTTCCCCGCTGTCAGGATCAGCTCCTCATCCACCCGTTTCAGGCGTCTGCTGAGATTGTCCCGGTTGCCTGCCATATTCTGGGAAATATTTTTATATTTGGCTTCTCCGGCCACCAGCTCCATGAGAGCGGTTTTGGCTGTATCCTGCTCCCGGTTCAAAGACAGCAGTCTGTCCCGGAAAGATTTGGATTCGGCCTGTTCTGCTGCCAGTCGGGAAGTCACGCTTTCAGATTCTTCTGCCATCTGCCGCGCCTTTTTTTTTCCTTCCTCAATCTCAGAGAGCATCTCCCGGTTTTTTTCTTCCAGATTTGTGCGGGCCATCATCAGATCACTGTATTCTTTTTCCAGCCGTTCTGTTTCTTTGCGCAGGTGTTCCAGGTCATTTTCGCTTTTATCAATTTTGCGCTGAATATCGAATTTATCGGTTTTTTTTTCAGATATTTCCCTGTTTTTTTCTGCACGGCGCAGCCGGATTTCTTCCACCGCAGCATCCAGTTTTTTCAGAAAAGCCGCATGACCCATATCCTTATCCCGAAGTTCTTTGAGAATACAGACGGAATTCTGCATTTCCAAAGAAAGCCGGTCAAACTGCTCCAGGGCCAGACGCACATCCAGCTCCCGGATTCTTTCTTTATAATTTTTATAACGCTCGGCTTTGGCGGCCTGGCGCTTCAGACTGTTCATCTGCCGCTCCACTTCACTGATGATATCCTGCACCCGTACCAGGTTCTGGTCGGTGGCTTCCAGTTTGCGCAGTGTTTCTGTTTTGCGGCTTTTATAGCGGGTAATTCCCGCGGCCTCTTCAATATAGCTGCGCCGTTCTTCCGGACCGGCTTCGGTAATGGCACCGATATTTCCCTGCTGAATCACCGCGTAAGAACGGGTCCCCAGGCCGCTGCCCATGAAGATATTGTGAATGTCTTTCAGGCGGCAGGGCTGTCTGTTGATCAGATACGCGGTTTCCCCGGAGCGGTAAAGACGGCGGGTGAGCATGATTTCACTGAAATCTTTGAGTTCTTCGGGTGCATTCCCGTTGTCGTTGACCATGGTAAGAGAAACCTCGGCCATGTTCAGGGGCTGCTTTCCGTCTGTACCGGCAAAAATAATATCCTCCCGGTTTTTGCCCCGGAGCTGTTTCACACTCTGCTCTCCCATGGCCCAGCGCAGGGCATCCACAATATTGCTTTTGCCGCAGCCGTTGGGCCCCACAATGGCGGAAATACCCGGAGGAAACTGAATGACAGCTTTATCACAGAAAGATTTAAATCCGCTAATCTCCATTTTTTTCAATCGCATACCAATATACTGCCTTTGTCACTTTGTTTTCGGATATTCCGGACACGATGCCGGAATTTTTCCCTCTTTTGCAAAATCCTGTGATGTGCAAAAGCCGAATATCTGAAATAAAAAATCCGTCACCTGCACTGAGGGAAGGCGGTTTATCACAGAATATTTTACAGTTGCAGTTTTTGGCAGTGGGTCAAATTCGTTTCCCCCTCCCTCCCTTGAAGGCAATGCTGCTGCCGTAAGAAAAACCGGAGTGCCAAACTTTCAGGGTGGTGGGTCAAATCCGCTGATCCGAATATTCCCCTCCCCCGGGGGAGGGGCAGTCTTTTTCAACGGATTTGACCCTCTATCCAATTTTTCTGTATGCCGTTCATACGCGGAAGCCGCGTATTATTCAAGTAAAAATGCTATGCACTCCGGAAATAAAGGGGGAAAAACAGATCTGAACCGTCCGATGATGATTTTTCATCTTTCATGAAGGGAAGGTATCACTTTTTTCCGTATCACATTCCGCAGCAGCCGGGCAGCCTGAACATCCGCTGCATCCCCCGCATCCGCTACTGTTTTTCGTGCTTTTATAAAAATTCCGGAAAGTGTACAATACTGCAATTGCAATAACGAGTGCAACAATCAGGTTTTCCATTTTTTCATCTCCCTGCTGTTTATTCGCCAGTTATACATTCTGATGAAAATCCCCCTTTGAAAAAGGGGAATTCAGTCGGATTTCAGTTTATTACAGAAAAATATATGAGGCACGGTCTGTTTATTGTTTTTGGGTACCGGTGCTTTGATGGTCTCGTAAAAAGTCCGAAAATCAGGTTTTGAAACATATTAACACTCTTATTTTATTAATAATTTCTGTAGTTATATTTTACAGCCCTGAAGTCGGCAAAAATTACCGAACTGCTGATTAATTTTTATCAGATAAAATCCCGGAGTCTTTTCGATCTGCTGAATTTATCCTGTAATTATCGCTGCAGGGTTATTTTGAAACATAAACTTTTTCCTTCAACTGATATTTTTTGTTAAACCAAAAATATTTTTGTGTCAAGTAAAATATTGGAATTCAGCAGATCGGAAAGAATCAGCAGATCGAAAACTTTCCCCCGGATACGGTTTTACAGCTGTCCCGGAGTGCAAAAACTGTATTTTTGCACCGCCGCATCTCCCGGTTACCCCGTGCAAAAATACAATTTTTGCACTCCTCCGGAAACGTTTCGATCTACTGAGTATATATGACTGTTATTCAGCAGGCGGGACTGAACATGCAATGAAAGGATCTGCTATTCAGATTTAACTTACTGATAAAATATTTCATATAAATTTTATGCGTGTGCTCTGAAATCAGGAGACCAGTGTGTATCAAAACCTGATTTTCCGATTTTTTACGGGATCATCAATTTCAAAAAATCTATTAACCGAAACCGCACCATGTCGTAATTTTATCAAGAGGTTCACGGGGTGTTTCCAGCTGATTTGCCGGAAAATCCCAATCCGGATAACCGATGGCAATTGCAATGATAATTTGTCTGCTGTCCGGGATATTGCAATATTTTCTTAATACTTCCGGATACATTACTCCCTGATCCTGGATACAGGTGCCCAAATTGTAATGCAGGGCGGCCAGGCAGACAGTCTGTGTAACAGCCCCAATATCAAATACGGGGGTTCCTTCAGCCAGCACCCGGTCAGCACTGATGATAATTGCGGCAGGGGCATTGAAAAAACGAAATCCCCTTTCCAGCCATTTTGTGCGTTTATCTGTATCTTCCCTTTTAATATCAAGGAGATGAAAAAGCTGTTTGGCAAGTTCGACCTGACGGCGGCGGTAAACACTGTCCGGGGGCCATCCGGTAACACTGTGTTCTGAATGCGGTTTCTCACCGGCTCTGAATTTTTCAAGGTTCCCCTTTCTGACGGAATCCAAAACCGCTTTTGTCATAACGGTGAATTCCCACGGCTGCGTATTCATTGCAGAGGGCGCGCGGCAGGCCGTTTCAAGGATTTCCCGGATAATATCCTGCGGAACCGGATCCTTTTTGAAATTTCTTATACTTTTGCGTTTTCTGATTGCTTCGGTAATATTCATAAAAATTCCTTTTTCTGTATTTTGTCCGGCAGTCATAAATTCTGATGAAGATGTGCCGGATTCATCCGAACATTTCACAAAACTGCCTGTAGAAAAAATCGGTGTTATGAAACCCCCGGCGGCGGTTCCGGTTATTCCCCCGGAAAATGATGACTTCCACTCCGCTTTCTTTGCAGATTTTACAATTGCATTTTTGCCAGGGGCGGTCTTCCAGAGTTTTACGGATCATGCGGTCATGACCGGTGCGGCGCCCTTCAATAAGTCCGTCGTAAGTCATTACGGCAGCAAACACATCTTCCATATCCGCTTCTCCCCGGTCATAGGCCCGCAGTAAATCCAGGCATTTTTTTTCCAGTGTCTGAATTTCCGCCAAAGATGCCTTTCCGGCCGCGACAATTTTCCGGGCTTTTGGGCTTTTTTCGGGCTGGGGAATGCGGATGGCCGCGTATTTATGTTCCGAAGTAAAATAATTGGAATTGGCCCCCAGCCAGGCCCGGCGGAGAAAGGATGCGCTGTCTATGCTGCTGACACCCATCTGCTGCATTTCAGTCAGGGCTTCGGGACGGGCCACCCCGAAAAGATGCAGATCCGTGCCCGGTTTCAGCACTTTCGCGACAGACTCCAGAACTTCCATGACACCTTTGGTCTGCGTCCGCACCAGGCCGCCCAGCGCGATATAGCGGTAGCCCATTTTCTGATATTCTTTCACCGCGTCAGCGTAACTCTCCGGAGACCAGCCCTGGGCTGCGCCGATGGGCACAAAAGAATATTTTCCTTTCCGGTGCTTTTCAATAAATTCCCCGGCATTTGCAATGGTCAGTTCATAACGCCGGTATTTTTCCGCATCATCCCCGGTTTCCGTTTTCCACAGACGGGGGCGTTTGTCAAATAAATCCCGCTGGAATTTCGGACCTGTCACCTCCACGGCCCTGCCGCTTTTCATCAGTTTGTGAAACTTTTCCGAAGAAACTTCCTTTCTTTCCCCATCTGCATTGATAAGATAAAAAATATCTTTTTTCAAAACCGCATTGACAATCAGATGATCAATACTGACACCGTAATCAAAATCCATATCCCTGTAATAATTCAGTATTTCCCCGGTTTCATAGGGCGGTTCTTTTTCCATGATATAACCGAAGGCCCCGCAGTCCCCCATAATGGGAAATTCCCTGGGAACCCGCAGATAGCGGTGAACTCCCAATTGCTGTAAAATCTTTTTTTTGTTTTTTTTGGCTTCCACTATGACTTTGGAAATAAGGATGCCGTCATAGGGCGGACGATCATATATCTGATGGGCATAATGGGCATATTCATATGCATCCCCGCTTCCGTCAGGATGTATATCGTTCAGGAAATCATAGGCCGGATTCACCAGATCATCCCAGTCCGGAATAAAATAACGCATTTTTTCCCGGTGGGGACTGTTTTTCCATGATGCGGACAGGCGGATAATGCGCTTCTCATATTCTGCAATATTGACAGAAAGATCGTTTTTTTTTTCTGAAGCAGATTTTTTTTCAGGGGTCGGAAAGTTTTTTTTGCTGTCCGGAATTTTTTTGTTTTTTTTACAGGTCCGGATAAAATGCAGCAGTTCTTCCGGTTTGCGGAAAAGATTCCGGACAAAATCCTCTCCCTTTTCTCCGGCCGCTTCCCCGATGATTTCCACAACCCGGCCTTTCAGAGAAACCAGAGCCGCCCCCATACGCTTTGCATCGGCATTGGCAAGAAAAAGGGAATGAATGCCCTCTCCTTTGGGAATATAGGGTTCTCCCCCTTTTCCGCTGATGAAAATCCATGTTCCGGCAAAATCCGCCTTTGCCCTGTCTTTTTCTATCCCTTTTGTCAGATCTGCTGCCCGGAGATATTCTTTGCCCAGCAGAAAAAGTACTGCATCATATCCTTTGAGAGCAAAACGCGTCTTTTTCGGCAATTCCAGAAAATCCGACCATTTGCGCAGTTCTTTCGCTTTCATTCCGCTGAAAGTCATTTCATACGGTACAATGGAACTGTCTTCCCCAAGCAGACCGTAAGCGGCAGATACAATTTTCATATCAAAATGAATGCCGGGGCAGGATTTTCTCAGCAGTGCAAGCCCTTTCCGCAGGAAAACATGCTGAAGTCCGCTGTACATTTCTGCGGCCGGAAGACGGAATTTGGAAAGTTCCTTTTCCCGGTTTTCAAAAAAGTCCGAATCTTTCTTTTCAAAATCAGACCGGGTCAGGCGGTTTTCCGGTTTATGCGCTTTGGCTCCGGTGCAGGCCGTTATTATAAGAATTCGCATGGAAAAAAATTATTCCCTTTCATTTTATTACAGGGCAAAGAATCTGTGCATGTTCCCCAAGGCATATCACATATGAGGGAAGATTGTAAATGTCATACTGCTGCTTTATGATATCTGAAAATATGCGTTTGCAGTACCGCTTCAGGGTTTATGAGCGGCAAATCGCTGCATACGATTTTTCAGAGTCTGTTTGAAAAGTGCCCTGTGAGCTATTGATAAATTGATAAGCGGCATCTCCAAAATATGCGGACTTTTTGTGGTTTCGTATTATTTCAGGATATTGGTCGCCAGCAGAGCTTGTTTGAAAAATAAATTCTTAGAGTCAAACGGTACGGAGCATGATTGCATTGCTGCAATTAAAATTGCGGATTGTTTACCTGACTACTGTTCTGTCAACATTAAAATGACGGGTATCCGGAACATCTGCCAAACCGTAAGGGCGTATTGCATACGCCCGGTATGAGCGGCTTTATGACCTGTGCAGTGCGCCCCTGCAGGAAGTGACATAACCC
>JAABRU010000082.1 GCA_011390755.1 Desulfobacteraceae bacterium
TGTCCGGTAAGCGGAACTTTGCCTGTTTTACGCTTTTCACCCGGCGGGTGAAGAGCCGGAAACTGCTGAGCCCCTGATATTTCCGGCCGGAAATCATTTTCAGGTCTGAGAACCGCTCAATTTAGGTTATATTCTTATCAATGGTGATTCTGCAAAGACATTGTTTGAAGGCAGTTCAGAATTACTGGCTTCATCAATCAATGCTGTATCATGGATTTCTGAATCGAATGGCATAAGAATTCAGACACCAAATCTGACATTGAAAAATGCGGCAACAATCTATACCAGCACATTTGATGGTCAGGCCGGAGATATTGAGATAGTGGCAGATGATATAACGATTGATGGAGGATACATAGATGCATCATATCATGGGGCGGTACCGGATAATTTGGTCACTTTATACAGTGAACAATTCGGTATTGATTTTAATATTCCAAAAGAACAGGGGAAATGCGGAAATATTGTAATTCAGGCGAATAACAATGTTCAGTTGAATGCACCGCTTACGGTGTATGAAATTGATGAAGAAACAAATCAGACCGCAAGAGTTAATAAAATTGCCAATATAACAACTCAGAATGCAGGTGATGCAGTACCCGGATACATACAGATTACAAGCAACATTATTGAAATGGACAAAGGTTTTATCAGTTCAAGCAGTACCGGTGCTAATGCGGGGGACGCTGGAAACATACTGATCAGTGCAAAAGAGATCAGGATAAATAACGGAAGTTTAATTAGTTCCGGAACATTCAACAATGCAGCAGGAAACGGTGGGGAACTGATTCTGAATGCGGAAGAATTATTGCTGATTGATAACGGCAAAATCAGCACTCAGACAGAAGCAGAAGGAGATGCCGGCAATATTACAGTGGATTCAAGAAATGTAAATATTATCAATTCAGGTTATATCAGTGCATCTTCCCAAGCAGATGCAAGCGGAAACGCAGGTTCGATAAATATTTCAGCAGATGAAAAAATTATAATTGAAAGCAGTGGTAATATCAAAGTATCAACATCTACAGTCGGAAATGGCGGAAATCTGTCTCTGAACACACAGATTCTGGAAATAAACGGAGGGACTGTAAACGGTGTTACTACAGACCAGGGGAACGGAGCCGATATTGACATTCATGTCACAGAACTGAAAATGTCTTACGGTAATATTATTTCCGGTGCAACAGCCACATCATCCGGAACAGGAGGAGACGTTATTATACACTCTGACGATTCAGTTGTATTATCGGAATCATCTGTAATTACCGCTTCTATGGGAGAAGGTGATTCCGGTTTGATTCATATAGATACCGGTGAATTAAAAGTGGATGACAATTCGATTATTGGAAATTCGGCTCTTGGAGCAGGAAGAGGAAATGACATTGAAATAGATGTCGGGCTTTTAGAATTGAACAGCAACGGAAATATCATGGCGGGAACCCACAGTGAAAGCTCAAATGCAGTTGGCAGCAATATTATCATAAAAGCCGATGAATCTGTCCGTATCTCTGATAACAGTTTTATTAATGTTGGTACCGGTGGAAATGCGGATGCAGGATATATTGATATCCGGACACCCGGTTTATTTTTAGAAAATAGGAGTTTTATTGACAGCAGTACTGCACCGTATAAAGCAAAAGGTGTAACATACAATAATATAAGCGGAATGGGGGGGAATATATTTTTACAGACTGAATTTTTGGGTATTGATAATGGCTCATTCATTATGGCCGGTTGCGGTCCCGGAAGTTTGGGAAAAGGCGGTGATATAGAAATAAAAACAGATACTCTTAGACTGAATAATTCATTAGGCATCACATCCCAAAGTGAAGGAGAAGGCCCAGCCGGAAACATTAATCTGACAGTAAATGACACATTCACCATAAACAGTTCATCCGTAAACACCGGCACCACCCAATCCGACGGCGGCGACATCTCCATCCGCACCGGCAGCCTTCTCCACCTCAAAGACGGCTCTGTGACCACATCCGTGCAGGGCGGGGAAGGAACCGGCGGCAATATCTCTGTTTCCGATTCCGAATTTCTGGTCATGAACCGCAGTCATATCAAAGCCGATGCCCACGGCGGGGACGGCGGCAGTATTTTCATCGGTGCGGAACATTTCCTTGCCAGCGCAGCCAGTTCTGTCACTGCCTCGTCCGCGCTCCGCAATGACGGGGAAATCACCATCCTGTCACCCGAAGAGGACATCTCCGGTTCTCTCACCTCCCTTCCCCAGAATCTCATGGACGCATCCCGCTGGGCCTCCACCCCTTGCAGACTGCGCTCCGGCGAGGATGTCAGCCGTTTTATCCTCGGACTGCGGGATATGCTGCCGGAATCCCCGGACGATCTGTTTCCCTCCCCTCCCCGGAAAACCGGCATTCCGGAAGCCGACGAAGCTTACCGCAGCGGGAATTATCCGGAACTCATCCGCATCTGCGGAAAAATCCTCTCCGATACGGAAATTCCGCTGTCCCCGGAACAGCACACGGATATCCTTATGCTGACGGCTTCCGCATATCAGGCACAGGGACATCTGCAGAAGGCCCTGACCGTGTATGATTCCCTTCATAACATCATTCCCGGAAAGGATGCGGGCAGAAAGGCCCTGCACTATGCGGCCCTGGCCGATGCGTATCTTGTGAGCGGAAAAACAGAAAAAGCCGAAGAATTTTCGGAACGGGCGGAAATCGCTGCGGAATTAATTTCTGATCCTTTTGTCACGGCCCGGGTGTATAATCATCTGGGAAACATTCACACAGTCGAAGCAGTAAAAAACCGGAACAGGGGATTTGAAAACATCGCCGGTCAATCCGCAGAAAAGGCGGAAGATTATTACCGCAGGGGACTCGGACTTGTGAAAACCGGCGAACCCGGCCTGAAAACCGTGCTGATGATCAACACGGCCCGGTTTTATCTTCAGGAAAAAAAATATGCGGACGCACAGGATTTTCTCCGCAATGCCATAAAAGAATGTGAAAAAACCGCAGATTCCCATGAAAAGGCATGGATACTGCTTTCCGCGGGAACTGTCATGACGGGAATGTCGGGTTACGCTTCCGCTAACCCGACCTACGGTTCTCTTATGCCTGAAATTCTGGAAACAGCCGCACACACAGCGGAAAATACCGGGGATACCCGCACAGCCTCCCTTGCATACGGATACCTGGGGAATTTTTATGAACAGAAGGGGGAACATGAAAAAGCCCTGTCCCTTACCCGCAGGGCCCTGTTTGGGGCCCGGCAGAGCGGAGCCACGGAAATCATATACCAATGGGAAGGGCAGGCCGGACGCATATTCCGTTCCCTGAAAAAAGAGGAGGATGCCCTGTCCGCATACCGGCGGGCTGTAAAATCCCTGAATCCCGGGTGTGAAAATGATGACTGCCCGCCTGTGCTGGTCAGTGAAATGTTCCGGGGCGGATTCCGCATTCCCAAAAACCTTTTTACCGAAACTGTTCGGCCCCTGTATGGGGAACTGGCGGAACTGACTGTCCGGAAGGCCGAAAACATAAGAGATGAAAGCGAAAAGGAAAAACTGCTGGAAAAAGTTCTGTCCGGAACCGAAAGCCTCCGGATGCTGGAACTGCAGGATTTCTATCAGGATGAATGCGTGACCGCGGATCAGAGGCGGAAAGCTCCGGACAACAGGGCCTTTGCGGAAACCGCCCTGCTCTGGCCCCTGCTGCTGCCGGAAAACCCGGTCATGCTGGTGCGTCTGCCGGACGGACTGAAAATGTTCCCCCTGCCCGCATCTTCGGAGGAAATCTCCGGAACAGCCGCAAAACTGGCAGGGGAACTGAGAAAGCGGGAATCCGAAAACCGCATTCAGGGATATGGGGCCCGGCTGTACCGGTATCTCATCAGGCCACTGGAAAAAGAACTGGAATCCCGGAACATAAAAACCCTGGTCATCTCCCCGGACGGGGAACTCCGCACCGTACCCTTTGCCGTGCTGTATGACGGGGAAAAATACCTGGCGGAAAAATACGCGCTGGCCACAGTTCCGGCCCTGTCCCTTACCGACACATCGGCCCGGAAGGAAACACATTCCGGTGTCCTGCTGGCCGGGCTGTCGCAGGAAACCGTACTGGACGGAGAAACATTCCCCCCGCTTCCCAATGTCCGGACAGAAACAGAAGGTATCCGGGAAATTGCAGGCGGAAAACCCCTGCTGGATGAAAATTTCACCCGTAAAAACATCGGTTCCGAACTGCGGCAAAACAGTTATTCCGCGGTGAATTTTTCCACCCACGGCCATTTCGGAGGTTCTGCGGAAGACACATTTCTGCTTGCCTATGACGGAAAAATCGGCCCCTCAGATATGGAAACCCTGATTCACATCAGCAGATTCCGGGAGGAAAAAACCGATCTGCTTACCCTGAGCGCGTGCGAAACCGGAGTGGGGGACGAACGTGCCGCACTGGGACTGGGCGGTGCGGCGGTGCGTACCGGAGTGAAAACCGTGCTGGCCTCCCTGTGGAAGGTGGATGATGAATCCACATCACTGCTCATGACCGAGTTCTACCGGCAGGCCCGCACCGGAAATGTCACAATGGCCGAGGCCCTGCGCCTGTCCCAGATGAAACTTCTTGCACATCCCGAATACCGGCATCCCTATTTCTGGTCCGCTTTTCTGCTGATTGGGAACTGGAGGTGAAGACGTAACCGATTTTTTATATAACGGAATCCTTATCCTTATTTTGTTACATTGATTTTTCCGGATGCATCATACTGCGGATCGGTGTAATACCAGGTTCCTTTCAGTGTATTTCCGTCCCTTGTCAGCGTGGCCCGAATTTCATCTCCATCCGCATCAGCAAATGAAATGGTCACAGAAGAATCATCAAAGGAAAGAACCGTTACCGTGCTACTGTAATAATTTTCATCAACATCCTCCACGGACAGATGACCAGTGCGGTCATCCGAAAAAGTAAGGGTGGCATCATAGGTGCCGTATAAAACATATGAATTTGTTGAAAATGTTCCGGTATATCTTCCTTTCAGATCAGAATCTTTACTCTCTGCCACATCTGCCGTGTACCCTTCCGGGTAAATGACGAATTCGGTAATGGTCCATTCATCATCTTCCAGTTCCAAAATCAGTTTTCCGGGCTTTTCCGCATCCTGAATGACGGTAAAGGCTTTTTCCCCATCAAAACCCTGAATACGGATAACACCGGTATCTGTGCTTTTATCAATATAACCGGAAACCGGAAATTTGCTGTCCTCCGGCCATCCGCAGTACCAGGTGCATAACAAGGAAAAACAGTTGATGGGAAAAGTACAGATATAAATGCCGCCGAAACCGTTGAAACTGCCGTCATCGGTCACATGAATGTCAATATAAAACTGATCCGTGTTTCCGGCCAGACTGCCTCCCGTACCCACCACAGATTTTTTGGACAGCCAGTGACCGGTATAGGATATAACCGGTTGTAAGGGAACCCCGGTATAAGAATGTTCCACCAGCCTGCTGCCCAGAGCAGCCGACCCGGTACTATCCGGCCTTCCCTTATAGGAATGGGCGGAATATACATCAACGGGATCCACAGTGACATGGTTGAAGGCTATATTGGACCATCCGTTTGCAGCCACATACACTTTTACAAACATCTCCGGGTTGTATTCACTTCCAAAAGCAAAATCATCCGGATCCGCATAAAAATATCCGCTGATGACCTTGTCCCCGCTGGGTGTGGTGTCATTTCCCACCACTTTCCATTTAAGGGTTACGGAACCTGCTGCTGTCCGGAGAACCGATTTGGCCCACAGATCCGAAAAAAGAAGATATCCGCCGTCCTGATAAACCGATGCTTCCGAACCTGAAACCGGCGGAGTGAAATCCGCATCCGCTGATACACCGGTATAGGAATGCTCTGCAAGTCTGGAGTTCAGAGTCACTGTTCCGCTCTGCTGCGCGGTTCCGCTGTAGTTGTGAGCGGAATACACATCCGCATTGTCCACAGTAACATGGTTGAAGGCTATATTGGCCCATCCGTTGGATGCCGCATAGATTTTCACAAAAATTTCAGGATTGTATTCACTTCCGTAGGCAAATTCGTCCGGATCCGCATAAAAATATCCGCTGATGACCTTATCCCCGCCCGGTGTCATATCCCGCCCCACCTCTTTCCAGACCAGGGTGAAATCTCCGGCCGAAGTCCGGAGAACCGTTTTCAGCCACAGACCGGAAAAAACATCATAGCCGCCGTCCTGGGCAGCGGCATTGAGGGAACTCAGAAACAGAAAGATTCCCGCCATAAAACAGAACACAGGTTTTCTTTTTATTCCGCACATCATGTCACTCTCCTTCATTTAAAAATAATCGGGTTCACAAAGTATTATTTCCTGAATCATGATGCATTACATCACAAATCAGAATATCCGGCAATACATATCTGTTAACAGTCCCTTAACTGAATCCGCACCGTCCGGGGGACAGTGCGGAGGACAGAGCATCTTTTTTATTCAACTGTCAATGTACTCATATCCATTTTCCAGTACAGACCGAAAGGGTCTGCGGGATTCGGGGAAAAATCCAGGTCAAAACCGTAGTTTGTTCCTGCATACTCGACACATACGGGCATTTTCAGATCATTTCCTACGGGGATACAGGAAGAAGATACTCCGGCAGCAGCGGCAGTGCGTTTTCCGGTCATGGGAAATTCTGTCCAGGTTTCACCGTCATCAAAAGAAAAACCCACAACACCTTCCGCTCTGTCCCCGGAAACGCTGAACTGAAAAACCCGGTTCATATCTCCGTTATTAAGCAGGGTCAGAAATTTTCCGGTGGACGGTTTGTAAACCGTCAGACCTGAAAAAAGCATATCATCCACGCAGACCAGATGGATTTCTCCGTCATCCTCGTATTCGATATAAGGAACAAAAGTCACCGTATCCGTATAGGTTTCCTGCACTGTATAAGTAAATTCCCATGTGGTTCCGGCCAGGATGCTCAGATCTGCCGGATTTTTACTGAAATTTGCAGAAGACCTTCTGGTCATTCCTTTTTCATCCGGATAACGGTTAAGAATTTCTTCCGCAGGCATCTGTCGGGCATTCTGAAGATGCTGCTCAATACTTCCGATGTCTGTTTCCTGAGAAAAAGCGGTTCCTCCGAAAGTTACCAGTACAAAAACGGTGCAGATCACAGCGATAATTTTTTTCATGGTTCATACTCCTTTCATTGCATTACAATGTAAAATAATCCGGTTAATCAAAAAGGTTTTTTTCTGTCTCCGATCATATTCCTGTAAACTGAAAACCGGTATCACCTCCTTTTGTGTTTTTGCAGTACAAAGATTCTCTGCTTTACCTGACGGTCTTTTTCTGAAACAGTGTCGGAAAAAGTTATTTTTTCCGTTCATCGCACTTTACGGTTTTTTACAGACGGAAGCTCCGGAACGGTGAGGGAAGAATTATTTCCGCACGGCATCCGGAAATATCCGTCTTTCTCTTCCTGCCTTCGTTTCCTGTATATGTGTATATAACTGTAATTAAAGATGTAATAATTATAAAAGACAGGATTATGCAGGTATAAACGGATAAACTATTTTTTCCCTTTTCCATTTTTTTCTCCTTTTGTTCCGATGCCGGATTTGTTAACTTCCTTCTGTAACCTGATCATCAGCGGTGGACTGACAGGATATTCAGGAACCTCCGGAACCGCTTATCCGGTTCCGGAAGTGAATATCTATTGAAGTACATTGATAATATCCTGAATCATTTGTGCTTCTTTTCCTGTCTGTCCCTCATTGATATTCTCCTTTTCATTTTCGGGTTGATGTGCATTTGTTTTCTCTGACGGTCTTTTTCTGAAACAGTGTCGGAAAATTTTTAATTTATTTTTCCGGCTTTTTTTCTCTTTGATTCTGCTGACGGTCCCGGTCGGAAAAAGTGTCGGAAATTTTTTTCATCCCTTTCTTCTGATATTTTTCGTCCGAACCGGGATTCACGGGATGAAGGGATGAACCCGGATGAACCGCTTACATATCCTGAAAATCCTTTCATCCTGAGAATCCCGGTTCTGACAATTAAGACGGTCCCGGTCTGAAAAATGTGTCGGAAAATAATTGATTATCGGAGAAAAAATCTATAAATACGGTTTGTGCAATTCGTGCAGATTCGTGTTATTCGTGGCAATAATTTAAATATTAAGCTGATTTGTCTCATTTTCGGAGTCCGGAAGTTCCGGAAATCGGAAAATAATTGATTATCGGAGAAAAAATCTATAAATACGGTTTGTGCAATTCGTGCAGATTCGTGTTATTCGTGGCAATAATTTAAATATTAAGATGATTTGTCTCATTTTCGGAGTCCGGAAGTTCCGGAAACAGGATAACCGAAATGTTTTAAGAATTTGTATATATTCAGAAAAGGAGGACAGTCATGATCCTTTTTCATTCCCGTATTCTGTGTGCTTTTGTTTCTGTACTGTGTACCTGTATGACCGCATTTGCGGAAACAGGCGGCATTTCGACAGACGGTTCCGTTGGACCTGCGGTGAATCTGTCCGGGCCTCAGTATCAGATTGCTGCGGATCTGGGGAAACAGGCCGGGGCAATCTTTTTCACAGTTTCGGGCAATTCGGGCCGGATTCCTCGGAATGAACGGCATCAGACGGCCATGTATGCCTGACCTGCAACTATTGAACACTCAGCATTACCAATCACGGAGGAACTATGAGACGTTTTCATTCATACGGCCCGGTGGACTGTGAGGAACATTTCTGTCTTGATCGCAGGGAACTGGTGGATGCCTGTTGCCGTCAGCTTATGGGAAACCCGGACAAGGGAGGACATTTTTTCACCATCTGGGCTCCCCGGCAGACCGGAAAAACCTGGCTGATGCGGGAGACGGAAAAAAAAATCGGAGAAATATACGGACAGGGGTTTATGACCGTCAAAATGTCCTGTCAGGGAATCATTCTGGAAAAAGATGATCCGGTGGATACATTTCTGCAAAAAGTGCCAAAGCTGATCCTGGATTCTCTGGACAGGGATATTACAGCTCCGGTTTCCTGGGAGGAATGGATGCTGCTGTTTCATAAGCGTCTGGGTCTTTTTGAAAAACCGATCATCCTGTTTATAGATGAGTTCGACAGCCTGCCGCCAAAGGTCATTGACCGTCTGGTTACGCTGTTCCGTGACATGTACCTGAACCGGGAATCCTACTGTCTGCACGGGCTGGCCCTCATCGGGGTGCGTGCGGTGCTGGGAGTGGAAAGCCTGCGCGGCTCCCCCTTCAATATTCAGCGTTCCCTGCATGTTCCCAATTTCACATATGAGGAAACAAAGGAACTGTTCCGGCAGTATCAGGAAGAAAGTTCCCAGAAAACGGATCCGTCTGTGGTAAAAAAACTGCATGAATCCCTGCGGGGGCAGCCCGGCCTGGTCTGCTGGTTCGGGGAACTGCTTACAGAAAAATTCAATCCCGGAAAAGACAGAACCATCGGCATGGAAGAATGGAACCTGGTCTGGCGCAAAGCCCTTTATACCGAATGGAACAATACGGTTCTCAATCTGGTGAAAAAAGCAAAAAATCTTTATCAGAAAGAAGTGCTGGACCTTTTCTGCCATCCGGACATACAATTTTCCATGGATGCGGACTGGTGTGCGTATCTCTATCTCAACGGCCTGATCAGCAGTAAGACAGTCAGAGATGAAAAAGGGGAAAACGCAGAAGTCTGCTGTTTTTCCTGTCCTTTTATCCAAATCCGTCTGTACAATGCGCTGACCGGTGAACTGATGGGAGACCGTCTGCCCATTCTGTCCCTGCATCCTCTGGATGAACTCAGTGATGTGTTTGAGGGGGATACCCTGCATATTCCGGCCCTGCTGAACCGTTACAAAGATTATCTGAAACGTCTGAAGGAAAAAGGACTCAATCCCTGGAAAGATCAGCCCCGGCGGGCGGATCTGCATTTAAGCGAGGCAGTGGGGCATTTTCATCTGTATTTCTGGCTGCAGAATGCTGTGGGCAGACAATGCGCCGTAAGTCCGGAATTTCCCACAGGCAGCGGCAGGGTGGATCTGCATCTGAGATGCGGAGACAGAAGGGCTGTCATTGAAGTGAAAAGTTTTACAGATGCTTCACGGGCAAAGACAGCCCGGACACAGGCCGCTTATTATGCCAAAAAAGCCGGACTGAATACCGTGACCCTGGTTCTGTTTGTACCGGTGGAGGATGAGGAAATTTTACAGAAACTGTCCGGGGAATGTGAAATTGACGGCATACAGGTATCGGTCTGCGCGATTGGGTGGACATAGCAAAAAAAATTTTTCACACTTTTTCTCACCGGTTCCGTCTACAGAAACAAAAGGGGCATCCGTTTCCTGCAGGCAAACCGGCAGCAGAAATGCAAAGGATGGTTTCATGAAACATTCAGCTGAAATCTGGGATCAGTTTCTGGAAAAAAATTATAACAGACTCAGACAATTTGTATTCCGCAGTTTTTCCCGCGATCCCCGGAAGGGAGAAGAAGTTTTTTCCTGTGTTTGGGGAAAACTGCTGGAAAATGACAGAAAAAGACTGACAATTTATGAAGGGAAGAACGGTGCTTCCGAACTGACGTATCTGTATGTTGTCTGTAAAAGACTGATTGCCGAATGTATCAGAAAACGGTGCAAAATCCCCCAAAAATTACTGAATATCGGGAGTATGCTGATGATCAGAGCCTATGATTTTCTGTGCTGTCAGAAAATACCGGATGATGACACCGAAGAATACCTGAAAGACCGTGTCCCCTGTCACACAAATCCGGAGAGGATACAGGAAGCAATAGATATAATTCATAAAAACTATCCGAAATGTAAAGAACCCGGAAACCCGGAAGAAGAACCGGAGGAAGATAATATTGCATCCGAATCCGGGACAAATCCGGATGAATATCTGGAGCAGAAGGAACTTATCCGTATTTACCGGTTTATTCTTGATATAGCAGGTGAGGAAAACAAAGAGGATTGGGATTGGACAGGGATAGCAGATATCAAAAAAAGAATTGAAAAACATTTCAATCCCTCAGACCCGGAACGTGTTTTTCTGAGAATGATTTATCTGGACGGCATGAATATCACAGAAGCAGGTAAACTGACCGGCTGGAATAAAAATCAGTCCCACGGCAGACACCGCAGACTGATGGAAAATCTGAGAGATATCATCGGAACCGATGAACTCCGGAAACTTCTGACAGGCGAATAAGGAGTGAATACCATGACAGGCAATGATGTTCCCAATACAGAAAAACAGGACCGTCTCCGGGTACTGCTGGCTCTGGCAGCGCAGGAACCCCGGGAAAAAGGGCCGTGTCCTTCGGATGAGGATATGGCGGCCTTTATTGACGGAAAGCTCAGTTCCCGGCAGCGGGAAAATATTTTCCGCCATCTCAGTCAATGCCCGGACTGTTACCATGACTGGCTGGAAGTGGCGGCCATGACAGCGCAGGATGCCCCGGAAAATCTGCTGATCCGCATAAAAAACACCCTGACTTCATGGGCCGATCTGCTGAAAATTCCGGAACCTGCCCGCATACCGGGATTTGCCATGGCTTTTGTCTGCCTGATACTGGTGGTATGGTGGACGGCAAAAGCCCCGGAACCGGATCAAATGCTGGATCATTCCTATCAGAATGCTGTATCCCGGAATATTTCCCCCGCAGATGCACAACTGCCCTGGGAGAACTCCGACCACAGCTTTGCTTTCGGTCCGTCTGACAACTATTCCCTTCCGGTACGGGCATTCGGAGCCGGTCTTTGGGAAGGAAGGCAGGAACTCACAGAAAAATCAGACCGGAAAGCCCTGCCGGATTTTCTGACTCCCGAACAGAGTCAAAAGGACTGGCCGGATTCGGAATGGGCTGTTTATTACCACATCGGCAGATGGTCCTCTCTGCTGCAGGGAGTGTGCCGGAATGAAGCAGCGGAAATGCCGGAAAATTTTTGGAAAGATCAGAAAAATATCATTGCGGCACTGGAGAAAAGAATTCGGAACAGACCGGAAAATGAAAGAGAGGCCGGATTTGTGAAAAAAGGTCTGGACCGGATCCACGGGGTTCTGAAAAAAGCCCCTGAAATACCGGGAAACAGAATACGGCATGATATGGCATATGAAACCACCCTGCTGGTGCAGCAGATGATTCCATAGCCTGCATTATTCACACGTTTTAGCCTCTGGGAGATAAACTACTGATTATTTTGCTTATACGAAAAATACGGCTGCAAAACTCAGTTTTTGTGTCTTCCTGTATTTACTGTAAAAAACTGATTTATGAATAATTCAGGATAGGAGAAGATGACGATGAAATACAGAAATTTCAAAATTCCCCGCATTACAGCACTGCTGATATGTTTCCTCATCATTTTTGCCATATCCGCCGGTTCGTCCCGGAATCTGAAAAAAACATCCGTCGCATCTGCCAAAAATTATGCGGACTACTGGATTGAAAAATACGGTCAGGCGGATCCGAAAGATCCGAAAATCAAAAAAGCATATACCATATTTGAAAAAGTACGGGATGCCGCGGATGATAAAAAAAACCGCAGTCCCAAACTGAAAATTGTCAACAGCCCCGATGATCCCTGGGCCATTGCCCTGCCGGACGGAAATGTGATTCTTTCCGCGGGAGCCGTCCGAAACTGCTATCGGAATGTAAGCGAAAGCGAAGGAGATGCCCGGATGGCCTTTGTCATCGGCCATGAACTGGCCCATATGGCCGATGACCATTTCTGGCATCTGGAAGTATTTGCTGCCCTGTCCGGCAGAGGCATGAGCACGGAATCCGTTTTGGAAAAAGAAACAAAAGCCGATGACCAGGGATTTTTATATGCTTCCCTGGCCGGATATCAGACCGATACCCTGCTGGGAAACAAAGACGGAAAAGCGGATTTTTTCACAGCGTGGATGGCACAGCTGCCCCACCGGAAAACGGATCCGACCCATCCCTCTCCCCGAAAAAGAGCCGATGTGCTTCAGAGCCGCCTGAAAACCTTGTCAGAAAAAATCTTTCTTTTCCGCTTCGGTGTACGTCTGGCCCATTTCGGCAGATATGAGGATGCCCGGTATTTTTTAGAGGATTTCCAGAAAGTTTTCCCTTCCGCAGAAGTTCTCAACAATCTGGGATACTGTAAACTGCAACTGGCCATTGCCGAAATGCCGCCCTCCCTCAGTTATGAATTCTGGCTTCCGGCGGTGATGGATGTGCGCACCCGCGCGGAAGATATTATCCGGGGAAATCAGCGGACAGGGCAGGAACTTACGCAGGATGCAAAAAACCTGCTGAAAGAAGCCGGAGATTATCTGAAAAAAGCCTGTGATGCGGATCAGAACTATATTCCTTCCCGCATTAACCTGGCAGTGATCCATTTCTATCTGGGAGAAAACTACAAAGCCCGTGCCGTCATTGAAGAAGCCTACCGCCTGAAAGCTGCGGATCCGGATATCCGTATGCTCCGGGCAATCATTATGATGGGAGAGGCTCCGGACGCGGATATGTGGCCCCGCGCGGAAAAAATCATGCGGGAACTGTCAGAAATTCCCGAATCCCGCACTGCGGCTTTATACAACCTGGCTGTAATGTATGAGCAGAGAGGCAGAACACAGGCAGGTGAATTATGGAAAACTGTGGCAAAAGCCCCGGAAAAACTTCCGGCTCCTTTCCGCGCACAGGTTGAACGGAGAACCCCGGTACCGGCTTTTTCCCCCAAAAAACTCCGGCCGGAAATTCCTTCCTTGCCGGTTCCCATCGGAACAGATCTGAAAGAGGATGAAAAAAGCAGAAAAATTATGGAAACCTGGAATAAACTTTCTTTTGATTACCGAATGAGAAAGCTGACCGGAACCATATACAGCAGTCCCAACGGAATATTGCTTCTGGAACTGTACGGTTTTGCGGAAATGATCGTTCTTTCCGGGGAAGCACTGGCGGATATCCGAAATTTCCCCTGTGACAGGCCCATGATGGAAAACAGAACCGCATCCGGAACCCTCTGCGTGTGCGGGCCGGGCTATACGGTTCTGAAGCAGGCTGGGAAGATTACAGAGATATGGCTGCAGCGGTGACGGTTTTTCTGTACACTTCAACTCCTAAAATCAAAATTGACAGAGCAATAGACTGTATACGCAATAAATTATTGTGTTCTGCGGTAATTGAAACAGGTTCTCTGCCCACTGATCAACATCCTGATTCTGAAATTAATCACAGAATATCCGGAATCATCTGCCCGGGCCAGGCAGACAGGGTATTTCAGTCAGATCAGGACACCGGCCAGTAAATTATAAATAGTTAGAAAAAGTATCCGGGTTTCAGGGGATTCCGACCATGCCCGATTTAACATGACCATCAGCACAGGGTAGCCTCCCCGGACCATGAATAACCGTCTTTCTTCCATAGATAATCAGACGCACGGAGCCCCGTTAATTTTGCTTGTGTCTTATTAAAATTTGTGGGAAAGTACAGACTGATTTTCTCTATCTTTCCGTCAGAGATATAATTTCTGTTTCCTTCCTGCAAAAGTCGGAATTTTTGATTTTCAGGCTGTGACGGACTCCGTCCGGTGCCGGAATGTCAGGATTTGTGATTTTTCACAGGAGCATTAAAACAGCAGTTCGGTAAAAAAATCGGCATGAATAATTTCAGCAGGTTATAAGACTCATACAAAATATCCGGATTTAATGATTTCAGATATTTATATTTTTATGCTCTGCAAATCAGAAAAAATTACCAAACCATTGTTAAAATTGATGAATCGGTAAAAAAATCCGGAATTCTGATTCTGCCCCGTTCCGGTGAAATCCGGCATACAGTATCTTCCGGGGGCCTGCTTTTGCCGGAGTAACGGAGTTTCTGATTGCTGCGGAGTCATGAAAATTGACAACGCATTATTTTTATTGTAATTTTTCAATATCTTAACTTAATCTGCTGTAAAAAACGGTTGTACAATGACATACTCCATTTTAGATGCCATCGGCAATACACCGGTGGTGGAAATCCGGAAACTGAACCCGAATCCCCGTGTGCGGATTCTGGCAAAACTGGAATATATGAATCCCGGCGGTTCCGTAAAAGACCGGCCCGCTTTGTATATGATTGAAGCCGGGGAAAAATCCGGCGAACTGACCAAAGACAGGACAGTGATCGAGGCCACCAGCGGCAACACAGGCATCGGTCTGGCCCTGGTCTGCTCGGTCAAAGGATACAGACTGCTACTGGCCATGTCCGAGGCCGTGAGCGGGGAACGCCGGAAAATCCTCCGGGCGCGGGGCGCGGAAATCCTGCTGACCCCCGGCCATATGGGCACGGACGGAGCCATTGAGGAGGTGTACCGGCTGGTGCGGGAATATCCCGATGCCTATTATATGGCGGATCAGTATAATACCGAAGCCAACTGGCAGGCCCATTATTACGGAACCGGAGTGGAAATCTGGGAGCAGACCCGGGGGGAAGTCACCATGCTGGTGGCCACCATGGGAACCAGCGGCACCCTGATGGGGCTTTCCCGCCGCCTGAAAGAATATAATCCCGAAATACAGATTGTGGGGGTGGAACCTTATCTGGGACATAAAATCCAGGGGCTGAAAAATATGAAAGAAGCCTATGAACCCGGACTTTTTGAACGGGATCGTCTGGATGAGAAAATCAATGTGGAAGATGAGGACGCGTTTGAAATGACCCGCCGTCTGGCACGGGAGGAAGGGCTGTTTGTGGGCATGAGCAGCGGTGCGGCCATGTACATGGCCGCACAAAAAGCCGAAGCAATGGAAAAAGGCACGATTGTGGTGATTTTTCCGGACAGCGGGGAGCGTTATCTGAGCACGCCCCTTTTTACGGTGGAAGAAAAGATTTTTATGAATTTTTTCAATACTGTAAGCAGGAGCAAAGAACCCTTCCGCCCCTCTCTGCCCGGCAAAGTCTCCCTGTATTCCTGCGGCCCCACTGCCCATGCCCGGCTGCATCCGGGGGAATGGCGGCGATTTGTCTTTTCCGATCTGCTCTGCCGTTATCTGGAATACCGCGGTTATGATGTCACCCATATCATGAATATTACGGATATGGATGATAAAACCATCAAAGGATCCCGGGAGGCAGGGATGGAAATGGCGGAATTTACCCAGCAGTTTATTGATGCCTTTCACCGGGATATGGAGGTGCTGGGGGTCAAAGCCGCAGATAAATATCCCAGGGCCAGTGAGCATGTATCCGACATGGTGGCGCTGGCAGAAAAACTGCACATGAAAGGCTATGCCTATGAAAAACTGCGCAGCCTTTATTTCAATATTTCCAAATTTGATGACTACGGCAGCCTTTCCGGTATCAATCTGGATAAAATCCGCATGGGGGCCACCGTGGATCTGGATGTATATGAAAAAGACAATCCCAAAGATTTCACTTTGTTCAAACGCTGTACCCTGGCGGAACTGAAACGGGGCATTTATACCCCCACGGAATGGGGAAATGTGCGCCCCTCCTGGCATATTCAGTGTACGGCCATGTCCATGAAATATCTGGGGGAAAGTTTTGATATTCATACGGCGGGCAGGGAACTGGTTTTTCCCCACCATGAAAATGAAATCGCCATTGCCAAGGCACTGACCGGAAAACCGCTGGCACGTTACTGGATGCACTGTGATCGGGTACTTGTTGACGGCAAAAAGACAGATGAACATGTGCCGGGTATAAACCTGGAAGACCTGGTGAATGCGGGATATTCCGGGAA
Organism: Desulfobacteraceae bacterium; assembly: GCA_011390755.1. Taxonomy (GTDB): domain Bacteria; phylum Desulfobacterota; class Desulfobacteria; order Desulfobacterales; family Desulfococcaceae; genus JAABRU01. Next base: position 16,716 of record JAABRU010000082.1, read on the forward strand.
AGACATCCGTTACTGGCTGCTTTCCGCCCATTACCGGAAACCGGTGCAGTTTTCTTCCGAACGTCTGGACGCGGCCGGCCGTTCCCTCTGCCGTATCAATACCTGTATCCGCAATCTCATGTTAGCGGATTCCGGAAAATCCCATCCGGAAACAGATCAGCTGCGGTATGATATCCGTCAGGGATTTATTAATGCAATGGATGACGATCTGAATATTTCCGCAGCCCTTGCTGTCCTGTTCCGCACGATACGGAAAATCAACCGGCTGCTTACAGAAAAAAGAATCAGTCGGGAAGACGCGGAAAAAATTATTGCCGCATTCCGCAGTATTGATTCGGTGCTGAATGTGTTTGATTTTGCCGAACAGTCCAACGATTCCGAAATACAGGAAATGCTGAAGGCCAGGGAAGCCGCCCGGAAAGAAAAAAACTGGAAACTGGCAGATAAAATAAGGGATGATCTGATTTCCAGGGGAGTGCCAGTGCATGACGGGAGAATTTGAAACCGGGAGCCGGGAACTTATACACCATTACTCAGAAGATTTCATTTACAGCCACAAATTACACAAATTATACGAATCATGCTCTGCGCGGTTCGTGCGGATTCGTGTCATCCGTGGCCGGTGTAAATGATATTAGGCGATTTCCAAATATGAATGCAGCGCTTCCGCAGGAGTCACAGACGGAAAGTCTGTAACCGGACTGCCGTCTGCCAGACACTGCCGGACTTTCAGTCGTCCGGCACTCCTCCGGTACATTTTTTTCAGGAAATCACCTAAGTTGTTCTGTCCCGTTTCCGGAGTCCGGAGATTCCGGAAACAGGATAAGCGGAATGTTTTAAGTATGAGGTCAATGTCATTGACGTAAGACTCCCCTCCCCTGAGGGAGGGGCAGGGGGGAGGGTGAAAAGGGTCTTTCATTACAGTCCGCTGCCTCCCCCTCCCCTGACCCCTCCCGCCGGGGGAGGGGAATATTCTGCTTACGTCAATGACATTGAGTATGAGGTATATATCTGAGCCAGACGGAATGTCCCGAAAATGAAAAAATATGATGAATATACGGAGGGCACAATGACACCGATTTATTTTCCGTTCACTTTTATGCCGCAGACTCTTGCGGAAATGCTGAAGACCTGTTTTCCAAAAGTAAGTATCTATCTTCCCTCTGCTTCCGGTGTTGCCGATGCAATACAGAAATCCGCAGCAGAAGGGTTTTTTGATCTGCGTATTCCCATAAGGGAGGATAATGAAAAACTGGAAAGCATTGTCAGAGAATACCAGGATTGGGCACAGCTTCACCAGGGACAGGACCTTTCTTTTTTTAAAACCCGGAAAGAAAGTGTTCCCTTTTATGATGAATTTTCTGTCCAGCAGATCCGATCCGAAATCCGGCAGAAAGAAGGAAAAAAAGAAGTACAGGAAGGTCCCGATCCCCTGTTCCAGGCCCGGATTTTTCTCCGGTTCTGTCAGGAATACGACATCCGGCAGTGGGAACTGGGCAGCGATCTCGAATTTCTGGGAGGGTTGGAAAAAAATCTTTTGCAGGAACTCCACGGAGAAGCGGATATTTCCGAATCGGAAATCGCGCCCCGCGTCGGGCCCCTGATTGCAAAAATTACAAAAGATGATGCGGGCGCGCATATGTGCGGCGAACGTCTCCGTGCATGGGCACGCCTGCTGCAAAGCGATCCCCCTTCCTCCCGTCTCTTCCTGACTTCCAGCCGCTCGGTTCTGGATATGGTGGCAGAAAGGACAGGCGGAGCGCAGGAGGTTCTCCGGGTTGAAGGCATTTCCCTGAACCCCGATGCCGTCCACCAATGGCAGGAAGCCCTGGCCGAATGCCTGGAAAGAATATCCGAAACCGAAACCATTGAAGAAGCAGAAAGACTTCCGGCTTCTGAAAACACATCCGGGGGATTTGCCCTGGTGTTTTACCGGGTGTCCTGTCCGGATACCGAAGAATTTCTGCGCAGAATTGCAAATCCGAAAGCAGCAGGAGAAACAGAGCCTGCAAAAAAAAATGTGCTCATCGGCTGGGTGGGGGAGAATGGTGCACATAGTCTTTGAGAAAGGAGTGCAAAAATTATTTGAGTGTAACCAAAATGATGCAGAAAGTCATCCGGCGGATTTCCCGGCTCCCGGTTTTCGTGAAACCATGAGTACCGGAATCCGGTCATCCGCACTGTTTTGCTTACACTCAAAAATATTCAAACCCACGTTGCCAACTATCGGGGCAGTAACCAAAAATCAGGCAGTTTCAGGACAATGTCATTGACTTAAGCCCCCCCCTCCCACCGGGGGAGGGGAATATTCTGCTTACGTCAATGACATTGAGTTGCAGGATACTCAAAAGTTGATCAACCGGTAAAAAGTCATTTTTCCGGAATTCAGTCTTAGTAAAATCCGTATGTTAAATTGCTGAAATCCCCGTATTTCGGACTTTTTACATATTCATCAAAAGTTAGCGGAACGAAAAATCAGCAGGTCAGGTTTATTAGGTGGCAACCTGAGTTATTCAAACAGTCTCCCAGACACTGCCGGATTTTCGGTTTGACACTTCTCTGCTGCATTCTTTTCAGAAAAAGACTTAAAATGTAAACAGCTTTATCCCCGGTTCCAGCAGTGCATCCGCAACCTCGGGCGGTTTTGCAATGGCAACCCCGTCTATGAGATCCGCAGGGGAGCCGAATGTTTTATTTGCCAGAAAAAAAGGGCAGACTTCCACAGTAACCCCCTGGGACATGAGATTTTTCATCAGCATCTGGGGGGATTTGTCAATGGGTTTGAGAACCACTTCTTTACTGCCTTTCATAGCCAGATCCCCCGCGTCATCACAAAGGAGAATCCGGACGGATTTTCCTTTCTGCTTCACCTGGGTGGACAATGACATGGCCATCAGCTGGGTCTGGGCATCATCCGCGGTAACAACAACAAACAGACCTTTTACCGCTCCGGCATCTGCAAACTGCTGTGTTTCTCCGGCAGGCATTTCCCTTTGTTCCATCCCGGCAGATCGGGAAGCATCCTGCGGAGGGGCCGCTTCCTCCTGCCTGGCCTGTGCCGGAGGCGGAGGAGGCGGAACGGAAGATCCGGGATTCTTTTTTTTGCCGAAAATAAAGATGATGACACCGAGTATTAAAAAGAATAAAAGAACATCCGAATCCTGATAACCCATGAAATCTCCTTTTTATCTGATTCTTAAATCCGGTCCTTATCCGGTTTTTGCCTGATGATTATCTGATTTTTATCTGATTTTTATCCAGAGCAGTTTCGCAGTTCCCGGCCCCGGATTATTCCACTGTGTCGGAATTTCCGAGGTCAGGCAGAGCAGATCGCCCGGACTTATCTCATAGACATTTCTCCGGATTTCCGTTTGCAGTCTGCCGGAAATGACATACCCGATTTCCTCGCCTTTGTGAATAAAAAAATGAGAATGCAGTGACTGTCCTTCGGGAATTTCAATGATACAGGGTTCTGCCCTGGATTCAAAATCCGGCGGTGTCAGAAGGCGTCCCTGTATGCTGCCTTTGGGGTGCTCCGGAAAACTGATATTCACCCCTTTTTCGCTGGAAAAAACAAGGGGATTGCACACTTCCGCACTTTGCTGAAAAAAAGAGGCCACCCCCACGGAAAGTGTTTCCGCAATCTTGAACAGTGCGGTCAGAGAAGGATAGATGAGGTTGCTTTCAATCTGGGAAATGGTGCTGGGCGTGACCCCCACCAGTTTTGCCAGATCTGTCTGGGAAAACCCCTGTTTGCTGCGGAGTTCCCTGAGCCGTTTCCCCAGATCAATGCGGTTGGGAACCCCTTTTTCGCTGTCGAAGGTAATACTGTTTCCGTCAGTCCAGTAAACCGCGGCTTTGTTCAGGGTTTCCGGCGAACGTTTTTCAGCTTTTAAAATGCTCAGTGCCGATTTTCCCCTTTTGACGGACAGCTCAATGGCCACCTGGGCAATCTGGTTGATATGGGCGCGCAGCCGGGCGGAATGCGCGTCTTTTTCAATAATCCAGTAGGCAATCGTGTTAAGTTCATACAGTCGGGGGCAGGAATGGGTATAAAATTTCAGAATATGCTCTTCCCCCCCCCATAAATCCTGCATTCCGGTCAGACTTTCAAAAACAAAACGCACATCCCCCTTCATACTTTTATGGATGCCGTACACGGCCTCCCCCACCTTTTCCGGTCTGTCCGGTTCTTTGACTTTGATAATCCGGTAGGGCCACTGGGCTCCGTCTTTTTCATAAAAACGGCTGAAGACATCGGAACTGTCCCCTTTGCCGTGGGTGAAACAGTCCAGTACGGTCAGATGAGGACTTTGGGCCAGGGAGTTGAGTTTGTCCAGCAGATTTTTGGGGGAACGGTCAAAACTGACATAAATCAGAGATTTTTCACGGTGCAGAGAATCCCGGATAAAATTCATGCAGAAAGCATGGGCCAGACTGCCCGCATTATCATACCATACCACATTGTCCCCGATGAACAGACCTCCCAGCAGGCGGTCCAGCTGACTGACTCCTGAAGAAACCCGCTTATGTTTTGTCTGCATTTGCAATCCTTGTCTCAGGCATTACGCAGTTCAAACCCGTAAACTGAGTCGGGGCATGAGTGGGCGGTAAAATCCCTCTCCTGGGATCCCGGCTCCGATTGTTCCGGACAGAAAAATGTCAACTGCATAAGTTTATGTATTTTATATTAAAAAAATTTGCCGTTCCGCCGCGGGATGCAGAGATGTCCTGCCGGGCATCTCTGTATTCCCTATTCCCTTTTGCAAATATACCGGTGAAAAAAAAAAACTGCAAGTCACAATTCACTGCGGCAGTGCTGAAGCACAACTTTTTGCCAGCCGCTCATTTGCAGATTCCCCCGGATTTAGTGGTGAATAATATAAGTTTTGACGATCTCGTAAAAAGTCGGAAAATCAGGTTTTGATACATATTAATTTACTGATTTGATTAACAGCAATTTTTGAAATTTGGACTTTTTACCGATGCATCAAGTTTTCAGATTCATTAAAATATTTTATAATACCTCCAATTTATGATGACTGATATAAAGGATGTTGAAAATGAAGCGGGAAAATCGGACAGTGACAGTGAACTCTGAAACAGAAAATTCTTATTATCAGTTAGTTACAGACAGCAGGGCTTTTATTGAATTTATCACAGGTTTTATTATGAGCATCGTTTTTCACTTAAAGCACAGGGACGGGTGTACCGGGGGTTTTTTCCTGACCCGGCATTCCCATTATATCCGGGACCGTCTGAACGGTGTTCCGGTATGGCGGATTCAGTGTGAAAAATGCGGTGCCGTTTTCACGGTACTGTCTCATTCTGTGCTTCGGTACCGGAAGATGAGTCCGGAAACCGCTGAAAAAGCACTCCTGTCCCCACACAGCGGTCATCGTCCTGAAATCACAGTCATTATACTCAGTATTTCAGACATGGCGGTGTACCGGCTTAAAAAAAAAATCTGCCCAATTCAGTAACTGACAAAAGGAGACTGATCGAACCGGAGAATACAGAAATACCGATCAGCAGACAATGTGATCTGCCGGGAATCTTCCGATCCGGATATTATTACCGGTCCCGTGGAGAAAGTGCCTGCAACGAGTGTCTGATGCGTCTGATTGACGAGGAGTATACCCGGCATCCGTTTTACGGCAGTCGGCGACTGACAGCCCGGCTGAAACGTCAGGGGTACGAAGTGAACCCAAAACGGGTAAGTCGTCTGATGAGAAAAATGGGTATTGAGGCCGTATATCAGAAACCGAATCCGAGTCAGCCGGGCAAAGGACATAAAAAATATCCTTATCTGTTGCGGGGACTGACAATTAACCGCCCGGACCGTGTCCGGTCAACAGATATAACCTGTATTCGGATGAAGCAGGGATTTGTATATCCGGTGGCAGTAATGGACTGGCATAGCCGTTATGTGCTGAGTCACGAAATATCGGCATCTTTGGATACCGGATTCTGTGTGACAGATCCGGAAACAGCTCCGGAAATGTCATCACTGGAGATTTTCAATACTGATCAGGGAAGTCAGTTTACGGGCACAGAATTTACAGAAAGGTTGGCAAAAAGAGAGATAAAAATAAGCATGGATGGTCGTGACCGGGCGCTGGACAATGTTTTTACGGAACGCCTGCGGCGATCAGTCAAATACGAAGAGGTTTATCTTCACAGTTATGAAACAGTAAGGAAGGCGAAAAAAATATTCGGAATTATTTTGAATTTTATAACAAAGAGAGGTTGCATCAGGCTTTGAGTTATAATACGCCGGAAGAGATATATTACAAAAATTAACAAATAAGCGATCAGTCCGGGTAACTTCCGTGATGCCCCGGGGCTGCACGGAAGTTACCCGGACTGATCGCCCCAAAAAAAGTGGTGGGCGGAAAGGAGGTGTTCAGGTAGAAATAACAGGAATTGAGATTGACTCTTTTTCCACCTTAAAATTTCATGTTTTTTGTCTTGACAATGGGGTCACCTCAATTATCTGAAAAAACTGTATTTCATTCCCGGCGCAGTTTTTCAATCTCCTCAGCGGAAATCCCCAAAGCCCTGAGCTTTTCCGCAAGTTTTTCCGTTTTGCGTTTTTCCTGTCCGGCTCTCTTTTTCTCCGATTCCGCTTTGCGTTTTTCCTGTCCGGCTCTCTTTTTCTCTGATTCCGCTTTGCGTTTTTCCCGCTCGGCTCTCTTTTTCTCCGACTCCGCCTTTTGTTTTTCGTCCTGATATTCCCGCATGACATAGGATTTATAAACACTGTCCCCGGCAAATTCTGTCATTGCCGGTTGCCGGTACAGGTCGTTTATCCGGAACTGAAAGCCGGGAAGCACGCGGGAACGGATGATATCCCCATCCTTCGGAATGATTTCCCGGTATATTCCGCAAACCACCAGTACATCAGAAAACCTGCATAATCAGTCACGGGCTTTTCCTCCAGATATCCGTTGTTCCACTCATAACTGAAAACCGGATGATTGTAGTATTTTTCCCAGTATTCGGCCTCAGTGACGGCCTTCCCGTCTTCGGAGATTTCCTCTTCCGGGAGAATACTGTCCGGAGGTCTGATGATTTTTCTGTTTTCATGTGATGCCTGTAAAGATTCCAATAAGTTGTCTCCTGTATTTCCGGTGCGATTTGTTCTATGTTGCTTTCAGAAAATTCAATTCACCGCAAAACCGCTGTGGCGACGGACAGACTCCGGATGAAAGCCGAGTACGATATGATCGGCAGGTATTCCCATATCCACCAATGTTCTGGCAATTTCCGCATCTGTGCTGTCATGCTGCAGCCATACTTTTCCCCCCCTGAGATCAATATGAATCAGGCAGCCGTGTACGCGCCGTTTTCCCTGCCATCCCAATGCCATTAACTGATAATGCCTGCGGGTGTCATCAAAAACGGTTTCCATCTCGATCTGACCGCATGAGGGTGGGGACTGGGCATATGTTTCCAGCATTTTTTTGATAATATTCAGGTAGTCTGCTGTTCTATCCATCGAATAATCACCTCCTTATCCTCATCGAATACAATTATGTTCACCCGATGACTGCTGACAGCCAGTTCACCGAAAGGAGTGCTGAAAAAACTGTCGAATATATATTCGGGTACAGCCAGAAATAACTTCCGGTCAGGTTCGGATTGTCTGAGGACAATCTGATAATTGAGAATCTGCCCGACAGCCAGATGAAAATCCTGCAATGACGAAGGGCCGAGAAAACTTTTGACCTCAACAGCAATGTGCCGGTCGTTTTTACTTGCACCGAACAGTCCTTTTGCTCCCAGATCAATAAAAAAATCAAATCCCCCATATCTGAGATGGAAAGGATCATGTGTGATAATCCATCCTTCTCTGATAAGAGCCTGTTTCACGGCATCATGGTAAATATCTTTTTTCGGCATAAATGGAATCCGTTTTCCCGTTTCAAGTGTAAAGTATATATTTTTTATCATAAATTTTTCAGTGAAAAAGTCAAATAAAAAAAGCCCGCTCCAAAGGGAACGGGCTTTTTTTATTTCCATATCAGATTCAGTCAATGATAGTTTTTCGGCTCAAGAACAGTTCTCAAAAATGCCTGCCAGTTTGCCTTAACATCAAAAATTCTGTTACGGAGCAGAAAGTATCTTTAAAATATAAACAGCTTCCTCTATTCCAATTTTTCCGTCTCTGTTCACTTCAGCACTGACATTAACATCAGGTATATTGATTCCGGCGGTAATCTGTAAAGCCATGATTGCGTCGGCCAGATCAATATTGTCATCACCACTGATGTCACCGGTATTTGTCTGCTGTGTAGTTCCTATGAAATCCTGGTCATATCTGTCTGATGTAATATCGGTATATACCCTTTCCGGCGGGGTGAAGGTATAGTCGTCTTTTGCAGGTGTGATTGTACCGCTCCACCCATAAATAACGGAATGGGTGTAATAACCTGTATTGTCAGTAGTGACCGTACCTGCACCGTTGCTGAATGTCAGCGTTACTCCGCTGATTCCGGAACCTGATGAATCTTTTACATAACCTGAAATGCTGTGCATATTCAGTATTCCGGTAAAATTCTGATTTGTGCTGTCAGATGTCAGGTTGCTGAAGGTCAGGTTCGGGGGATTAAATGTGTACCCGTCTTTGGCCGGTGTGACCGTGCCGCTCCATTCATAATTTACTGTATTGGTATAAAATCCGTCCTCATTAGTGCTGGCAGAGCCTCCACTGTTGCTGAAACTGACGGTAACTCCGCTGATTCCGGTACCGCCTGCATCTGTAATATAACCGGAGATCATAATGGGTTCAAAATATTTGTAATTACTGAAAATATATGCTGAGCCTTTATTATAAATATCTTTGTAATTACCTGCAATAACATGATTTTCAGATATTGAAACATCCTGACCAAAGTTTCCATCAATCAGATTATTTGAAATCGTCAGTTTTTCTTTCTCAATCCAGGCTGTACCGTCAAACTGAAAAATATATGCAGATGTGGAGTCAGACGTATTTTCAAGCGACGAACCTATGGCAGCATAATTTCCGGCAAGTGCTACCGAGATACCGAAAAAATTCTTTTGCGAAGCATCTTCCGCATTCAGCTTTGCAGATAGTTGCCAGTCTGTTCCGTCATATTTATAGGCATAAACCGAACCGGATTCAATTCCTTTATCATCATCATAAGCTGATCCCACCAAAGCATAATCTTCAGATATTGCTACAGAATTACCGAAATAATCCCCGGCAAAGCCATCAGCGGCTGTCAGTTTCTTTTCCTGAACCCATTCATTACCGTTAAAACGGAATATATAAGCTGATGAAGAACCATATGCCTGGATATCCAGCAGGACTTCCTGCTGACCGACAATTGCAAGATTGCCGGATATCGCAACATCAGCACCAAATCTGTCATCTTTTTTTCCGTCATCAGCAGTCAGCTTTTGGAATTCGACCCAATCTGTTCCATCATAATGGAAAATATATGCTGAACCTGCATAAGTTCCTTTTTCATTGGAGTCCCCGCTAACACCGACTATAGCAAAATTTCCTGATATTGATACTTTACTGCCAAATCTATCCCATGCTTCTCCGTCCGAAGCCGTTAGTTTTTTTAAGAAATTCCAATCTGTCCCGTTAAAGTAATATATATAAGCGGCACCTGCATTGTGTCCCAATTCACCATTATACTGAGCACCTACGACAGCATAGTTTCCTGAAATGGCAACTGACTTGCCGAACCAGTCATTATTTGCTCCATCATTTGCTGTCAGTTTAGCCTGCTGGGACCAGTTCTGACCGTCATAATGATAAACATATGCAGCACCGGTTGCATCAACGACACCGTCCCCATTCAGTGCTCCGACTATGGCGTATTCTCCCGATACAGATACATCAACCCCAAAACATTCATTCAACTCACCGTCATCTGCAATAATTTTAGTGTAATCTGATATATACCCCTGTCTGACTTCAATGGTCTGATATCCATATGCCGGGTCATCGGACTGAATTGTAATGGTTCCTGTTCTCTTACTGCCGGAAGTAAAGCTTACAGTAATTGTGCCGTCATCTGTTCCTGATGTGCTGCTGCTGTCAATGGTCAGCCAGGGTTCATCTGTTGTTGCTGTCCAGTTGATGGCGGTTGCTCCGGTGCGGACAAGTTCAAATGTCAGGGTTCCGGTTTCTGTGGATTCTACATACTGAAAGGCCGGTAAGACCGTAAAACCGAGGGTTGCGGTACCTACGAGTGATACGGAATGGGGGCTGTCTTCCGCATTGGTGGCGATGGTGAGTGTTCCGCTTTTATCTCCTTTTGTTGTGGGAATAAAGGAAATATTTATATTGCAGTTTTCACCGGGGTTGAGTGCTGCGGCGCATGTACCGCTTTGTTCAAAATCACCGCTTATGTTAATGCTGGCAATGGTTAAGGGCTGGCCTCCGGCATTGGACAGCACAAGGTTTTGTGTTGCAGGTGTTGTGCCGACTTCCTGGGTGCCGAAATTTATGCCTGTGCCGGAAAGAACAGCAACAGGAGAAGAATCCGGGTCAAACCCGGTTCCCAGAACAGAAATGCCTGCAAGCTGCCCGTTGGGGCGGTATTCATAGGTTACGGAATTTTCAGCGTCAACGGTAACATTGGTTACACGGCTGGCGTTGTCGCGGGTCAGGTTATAGGTAAAGGTGGCGGCTGCGGCCACGGGAATTGTCAATAATGAAAAAAGAGTGAACAAAAGAACATGGCTAATGTATATTTTTTTCACTTGGTACCTCCGTTATACTTTGTAATGCTCTATGATAGATACATTGAAAGATTTTCCTAATAAATAATTGACAAAATAGTTTATACCTATCAATTATTCATAGAATTTGTATAGTTACCTGTTAGGGAATTATAAAACGTTTTAGCCCCATAAGTGCCTGTATCAATAACCTCAGACGGACTATCGGGATATGCATCATGCATACCTTGTATAATCTCAAACCCCTCTACCTTGTATTTCTTAGCAGGTACAACTTTACTGTATTGTACTTGTAGCTTTTTTGGTAAATTGCTTTGATACTTACGGAGTTCTGATACGGGTACTGCCTCAAAAAAGCTGCCGCTGAGCCACCATTCCAAGAATATTTGTTCCCGCATTTCCATTCCCCTGCCTCCCCATAAGGCTATGTTCCAAGTTCTTGGGTCTTTATAATCAAGTTTCTTTTTGGCTGCATCTTCGGATAAATAATTTATAGCCGTATCATATATTTTGAAAGATATTTCTCTTGCTGTTTCAATGTCGCCTTTTTCCCTCGCTATTCGCATGATTTCATAAGCTGGCATTGTATCCCCATAGCTAGTATCAGTCATTTCCTTTGAATAAGGATTTGAAATAGTCCAATGATTTATTAACTTTTCAACTTCATTAGCAAAAGCTATGTAAGCTTTTTGTTTATATCTGAGATTACTCATTGTGAATGGTTGAATTTTTAAGCCACTCGGATCAACCCCACCAAGCGCCATCCCTTCAACATACGCATACCTCCCCAAAGACTGCGGCTTTCCCATTGAACCGGCAATCAAATCCGGTGAGGTGAACTGGCGGATGCCGGGGTGGTAGTATCTTGCCCGCATGTAGATCAGTCCTTCTGGATCGGTCATGGCTCCCACGCCGCCTGCAAATCTGAAGGGGAAGGAGTCATCCCCGCTGCTGCCTGCCCATTTTCCCTGGGGAGTGTATGCAAATGCAGCTTTTACATCTCCTGTTGTGCTGTCTGTGAGGGCAACCACATTATGGTTGAAATCCTGATGCACAAAGCTGGTTACGCCGTCTTTCACACTTGCCAGAAGCCCGCCGGGGCCGTGAATAAAGAGTTCCTGCACATTATTGCTTTCATCCATTGTGGCAAGCACATCCGGCAGGGGGCTGTTTACATCCAGCAGATACCGGGTCTTCACACTGTCCCGCGTGGTTTCAATGCGGTTTCTGGACGTGTCGTAACTGTGCTGTGTGCTTCCTGCGCCGGTTAAACGGTTCAGGGCATCATAGGTGAATGCGCCGCTTACAGGTTCGGGCAGGGCAGTCAGATTGCCTCTTGCGTCATGGTTTACGTTCTGACCGTTGAGAGTCAGCAACTGCCCGATGGGATTGTCCGAATAGGCAAATTGAAGTTCTTCGGGAATAAAGGTCGGTGCAACAGGCTGATCTGCTGCAACAGATGTGCGCCGCCCCAGGGTATCCAGGGTAATGTTATATGAAATCATGGGGTCGCCGCCGCCGGGCTGCTGGTATTCCATTGCTGTGAGTTCTCCCAGCATGTTCCGGCCATAATGGGTATTTCCGGTATTGGGATATACTGTATTCACCAATGCGCCGGTAAAATTATCATAGAAAAATTTGAAAGTGCCTGCTGGGCTGCTCATCTGTTTAAGCTGATACAGTCCGTCATAGGTATAACCAATTGTATTACCGGCAAAGACCTTGCTGTCAATCCTGCCCAGATCGCCCCGGTTATAAGTAATGGTCTTGCCAAACGGCCCTGTAATGGCGGTAACATCACCATAGGTATCATAGGCATATGTCCGGCTTCCTGTTCCGCCGGTTCCGCTCCAGTTTTCAGCGGTCATTCTGCCCTGTGCATCATAGGCATAGGTAAAGGTATTGCCGTCACCGGTCTGAACCTTCACCAACTGCCCCAGTATGTCATAGGTATATGTCTGCGTTGCGCCGGATTCGCTACGGGTGACAATACCGTTGGCATCATCATACTGCCATTGAACCGTTCCCTGAATATCGGTTCTGGAAGTCATTCTGCCCAGACCGTCATAGGTAAACGTGTTTTCCAGACCCTGGGGGTCTGTCAGTTTTACCATGCGCCCGGCAGCATCATATAATGCTGAGGTCACACTGCCGTTCTGGGTTACATTGAGTATCTGCCCCATTGCATTATATTCATAAATATCTGTGGTCTGCTCTGTTCCGCTTCCCCTTGTCACCGTAATAATCCGTCCGCCGGATGTATAACTGTACTGAACTTGCGCAGCTATTTTGCGGTTTAATCATTTTAACTACCTGAAACAATAATATATTATGTCTATATTTATCCAAATGATTATTTTTGGATATGTTGT
>JAABRU010000083.1 GCA_011390755.1 Desulfobacteraceae bacterium
CTCTGAAACAGGTAATCCGGACGGGAGGCGAAGATTCTGTAAAGTTCCTTGTCTGATTTCATAAAGAGCGGCTTTCTGAAGATTCATATGTATTTTATATTCAAATGCCGTTTCCTTAAGCAGAAAATCCCCCTCCCCCGGCGGGAGGGGTCAGGGGAGGGGAAACAGCGGTTTGCAGTCAGCCGGATTTTTCACCCTCCCCCTGCCCCTCCCTGAGGGAGGGGGGTCTTAAGGAAACGGCATTGATTTTATATTTCATTATAATAATACCGTTTTCAAAAGTCAACTGATTGCTTTTCCGCAGAAAACAAAAGAAAATCAGGAGAGGACATGGAAGGGGCAAAGGGGCGGAGGAGTGCCAAACTTACAGTCTGGCACTCCGGATCTGCCGTTTCCCCCTTAACTTATAAGGGCACTGACACTCCGACGATCAACGAGCAGAGAGTCCCCGGATGCATTCCCACGCGGGAGCACGGGAACGGGCAGAAATCAGGGACGGAAGTTGTTTGACAAAAAATCAGAACGGGGATAAGAATAAAATAATTTCCGGTTTTTTCTACAGATAACCCATTATTCGGTCAATAACCATTTAATTATTTGATTTTATTAAATATGAAAGACAGATTCTCAAAGATGGTATAATAATAAGCCATTTAAAATCAAAATGTTAAATTATTGACCGAATAATGGGAGATAAGAAATCTTGAAAAAAATACTGTGAATATGTTATGCCTGAGTACTTTTCAAATCAAACAGACTCCGTTATATTCCGCAGTAACAACATTCTGCTCCCCGGAGAAAGGAGAATATTGGCAAATGGACGGTTTTCTGTTCTTCCGGATTAAAGCAGGTGCGTGAGCAGACAGAATATCATGTCAGGTGAAAATAATAAAAAATTACTATAATTTCAAGATATTGTATTGTGAGGAATAAAAATGACCGGTACTGTTGCCCGGATGAGTCAGGAAGAATTCCGACTGATGATTGAATCCGTTGTAAAAAGGACCATACAGCAGGAGCTGAGAGCCCTGCTGAAAGATCCGGATTCAGATTCTGAAATCCGGGATGATATAATGATTCTGCTTACCCGGCAGGCAGAGCATACAGCCAAAGGAGAGAGAGGACGATCTTTTGATGATGTGATGAGTGAATTGGGATTGGAATAGATATGTGCTATCAGGACTTCCCGAACCCGAAGATATTCTGAAACTGCGTCCCTCCGAATCATTTGCGGTTCCCGAATTGTCCCTTTTGTATCCCTAACGAAATAAATTGAACCGTTTTTCAGTTCACGAAACTGTTGCAGAGCGGTCTGAAAAGATTTGATGTTCAGATTATTCCGTTACGATCCTTTAACCTGTATTATTCATAAACCTGAACAAATCTCCGAATCATAAGGTTTCGGCTGAAAACCCGCTATTCAGCATTTGCCTTATTTTCGGGCGACTGCCGGAATGTATGAATAATGCAGGTTAGGAACGGGCACGAACAAAACAGACTCTGTTTTATTAGGCAGAATTGCAAATACAAATATTTGAAAATTCTTATTTGACTCTCCATCATATTTTATGCATTTGACAATATTAATTTACTTTTTTAGGTCAATATATATTATTTATGTATTTTTTTGTAAATAAATATTGACATGTTTAAGGCACAGCATTATCTTAAAATATATAAAGTCCAAATGTTAAAACCCACATTTCGCTCTTTGCGATCCAACAATTTGAATTTATTGAGTCCGACTCTTTGGATATGCAAAAAGTTTTGAAGAATTCAATTTAATTTTCAAAGTGTTATAAAAACAAGCGAAATGTGGGTTAAAATTGATGAACCCGTAAAAAGTCAGATTTTTGGAAATCAATGTTATTAAAATCAGTATATTAATGTGTATCAAAACCTGATTTTCCGACTTTTTCCGAGATCATCCTAATTGGATAACGAAAGGTGACAGGATGGAATGGAAGGGAGAAAAAATCAAAGAGCTGAGCAAAGAAAAAAAAATGAGTCTGGTCAGACTCTCTGAATTAACCGGTGTTTCCCGGCAGACGGTTAATGGGTGGATTAAGGGACAGGTTCCGAAAGGTACTCATCTGCTTTCTCTTTGCAAAATATTTCAAATCTCTCCGGACTATTTTTTTTCGGATGAGTCTGACAGTTCGATTTCTGTTCCTGCACACCGCACACGACGAAAAACAAAAGTGACTCCGGAATTACAGAAAGATGCATATGCTCTTGCCAGAGAATATGCAATTTTTTTTAAAAATGATCAGAATCCTGCTGTATTACCGGTGGCACGGATTCGCAGTCGGGATGAAAATGTAGTTAAAGAAATTGCATATAATCTGAGAAAAAGGTCGGGAATAACCGGGTCTGAAGATCCCCTTAACTATGAGCATACGTTCAGACTCCTGGCAAATCTTGGGATTAAAGTTATTTTCCGATATTTTCCCGAAAAACTGAAAGCATATGCCTTTTTTACAAAAATACACGGTCACAGAGTTGTTTTTGTAAACAATTCGATAAATGTGCTGGATCTTATTTTTCCCCTCATTCACGAAGCAGTTCATGCTATCCGGGATGAAGTTCATATTTCCGATGTTTTTGACTCTGAGGAAGAAGATTTCTGTGATGATGTGGCAAATCATACTCAGTTTCCGGATGAATATGTAAATTGGGTTTATAAGAATATAAAAGGGGCGGGTGCAGCAATACAGATAATTACACTGAAAAAATTTGCAAATAAATACAGACATTCATTGTATGGTCTGGTCAAACGGATTAAATCTTTTTATCCTGATTTTGATTTAAAAATCGGTGGTGCTGATACAAATTTAAAAAAGAGATTCCCTACTGTGGGGAAAGTTCTTTTTAAAGAAGATGATCCAAGATTTTTTGTCCAGAATATTAGCATATTAAGTCCATTATTTTTCAACATGCTAATAGACCGGTTAGAAACAATTTCAGATAGAAAACTTGGTGAACTGCTTGATATTGAGAGTTATTTGGATATTCAGTTGGTGAGAGATGAACTTATAAAAATGAGGAAAGTTCCTGGCTGATGTACGTTCTGTGTGATACCTGCTCTGTTCTGATGCTGATTCGGATTGCCCCGGATATGTTTACTGATAAACGGTATGAATGCGTGACTGTTCCGGAAGTACGGAAGGAATTCTTTCAGACGCAGAAATTCAGGACAAAATATCCCTGGAGGGTGGATTTTACCAGTCAGATAAAAGCAATGCCGGTTTCGGAACTTGAGAAAAATGATTTTGAGATGCATTTATCCCTTATCAGTAATCTGAATGATACCGGCACAATGAATGAAAGGACAGGGCATTTTTTCAATCTGAGTAAGGTGGATCAAAGGATTATTGCCTATGCAGTCACTCACCGTTTTACATTGAATTCAACAGATGATGATCTGTGTGATTTTGCAGAACAGCAGTTTGACGCGCAGATTACGACTCCTCTGGGTATTATAAATGACTGGTTGGAAAAAGGACTGCTCGAATGGGATAGCAAGTTACAGGCAGTCATTGAAGATTGGGATCGGTGCAATGAACATCCCCAACCGGGAAAAGAAGTAAAAAAATTTATAAAATTGACAGGATATGAATATCCCGGACAGATTAAACGATAAAAGAAGGGTATTTGCAGATACCCTTCTTTTATTTTTCAGCGGACCAGATTACTCTGATTCAAATTACAAACCGGGGCAGAAAGCACCCCGGTCCGGTCAGTATGGTATTGTAGGTCCCCGTGGAGGTAATACGGGAAAAGAAAGAACAGTTGTGAGAAATGAACCCTTTCCTCCCACTCCGGAAAAGGGGCAAAGATA
Source organism: Desulfobacteraceae bacterium (assembly GCA_011390755.1). GTDB lineage: Bacteria > Desulfobacterota > Desulfobacteria > Desulfobacterales > Desulfococcaceae > JAABRU01. Next base: position 3,842 of record JAABRU010000083.1, read on the forward strand.
TATTCTGAACGACCCGACAAAGCATAAATCCTCTAAATAATCAGATAATTCTTTATTTTTAACCCTGCCTGAAAAAATCAGGCAGGGTTTTTTTATTAAAAAAATTTACACACTCCGAAGTTGGTGATATAGAATTTTTTCTCTGAAAATAAATAAAAAGTATAAGGAACTGCTATGGAATCAAATCACATTGACACCTATCTGAATCTGGTTTCCGGTCAGCGTTTCAAATTATGGGGCATCATCGGCAATGATCCGGTCAGAAGAGAAAATATTATCACCTATCTTAAGGAGCAGGGATGGACTTCTGTGGATGTGGAACAGGAACTTATCCCTTTTGCCTCAGACTTGGATGAGGACGGGGAACCTTCCTATGATATCGGGCAGAAAATTAAAGAATGGTTTCACAGCAAACCCGACAATCTCATCCTTTTGAATTCCGGCATTCTTTATCATAAATCATTTCTGAAAATATCCCCCCTCGGTGCTTTCAAATATAATTCAAGAAATAAGAACTGCATTATTTTTCTTGAAAATGAGAAACAGTTCGGCAGTCGTCTGTATTACGGAAAAGTCGGAACCGAAGAATATTATGATCAGTATGTTCATGATGTATTACTGACCGGGATAAAGGAAATTGAAGAAAATTATGTTCCTGCCCAAAAAGCAAAGACTGTAATAACCGATAAAAAAAATCTGCATCCGGATGCAATCGGTCATCTGTTTGATTATACCGAGATCAAAGATGTTGTGGATATTGATGCGGATCTCCGGGAAAAAGACAGCCGGAAAGAACTGGTTTCCAGTTTTATCATTTCCGAATCTTTGGAAAGGCAGATCATAGATTTTTTTAATAATATTGAAAAACCGAATCATAAGGCAGTCAAAATTATCGGTAATTACGGCAGCGGTAAATCCCATCTGATTGCATTTCTTGTGTCCGTCATTGCCGAAGCGGAACTGAGAGAACTGATAAAAAATGATAAGATCAGGGAATCTGCCAGAACAATTACCCGGAAATTCTGTACGATTCAGTTTGAACTCATGCCCGGTGATACGGAAATGTCCGTGTGGTTTTACCGGGAAATTTCCAAACAGTTTGCACTGAAATATGATCTGATAATGCCGCAGTTTTCAAAAGATGATATTAACCATAAAGACAATATCATCCGGATTATCGAAGCCGTGAAAAAACATGATCCCACTGTCGGATTAATGGTCATCATGGATGAGGTTTCCGATTTTCTCGCCCAGAAAGAGCAGCATCTGATTGACAGGGATTTCCAGTTTTTACGGATTATCGGGCAGATCTGTCAGGATCAGGATCTGATGGTTGTCACGGCCATGCAGGAGGATATTTATTCCAGTCCCAGATTTAAAACCATTGCGGCGCAGGAATCCCGTGTCAGTGAACGTTTCCAGAATATTATCATCCACAAAGAATCGGTGGCAAAGGTGATTTCCGAAAGAATTGTGCCGAAATCCGGAAATCAGAAAGCAGAAATCGAAAGAAAAATCAGACCCTTTACAGAGAAAATAGCGGATGTGTCCAATCACCTTGAGGACTATGTCCGTCTTTTCCCCTTTACCCCTTTTCTGCTGAATCTGTTCCAGGAACTGCCGTATTTTGAAAAACGGGGAGTCATCCAGTTTGCACAGAAGGAACTGAAATATTATCTGAATGAACCCTTTCCCTATTTTTTTACATTTCATAAGATATTTGAATTACTGGAAAGCAATCCCAATCTCCGCAATATGGAAGAAGTGTATTCCCTTGCCCGTGTGGTCAGCCTGATCCGTCAGAAAATCAGTGTTTCCTTAGATTCCAAATTTCAGAAAGATGCGGTACGACTGGTGGAAGGACTTGCCGTCTATAACCTCTGGAGCAATGGAAGAAACGGGGCAACGGCAAAGGAACTTGCGGAAAAACTGCTGATGATCCCCCAATCCAAAGTATTTACTGCTGTGGATTATGTATCTTCCGTAATTCAGAAAATACGGAAAGCCACAGACGGTTTTTATCTGAAAATTGAAAAAGATGCTGCCACGGGAAATGATTATTTCAGACTGGACCCTGCTGTGGACGGTCAGGACCCGGAAGAGAGGATAGAAACTGCTGTCAATTCCGTTACGGAACATCAGATGGAAACGGAATTTTTTCATCAGATCAGGGAAAATCTTCCGGATATTACACCGTTTCAGAATCTTCCGGATGTTTTTGAAGATGAATGCAACTGGGCAAGTGTTAAATCCTTCCGAAAAGGATATATCGTATTTGTCCGAAAAGGAAGGGAATTCTCACATCTTCCGGAAAGGGATTATCTGATTGCCCTGATATCCCCCTACCGGTCTGAGGATATGCCGCTTCTCTGCGCGCAGCAGTTAGACATAAAAATCACCATTGATAATGAATATAAAACGGAGATACTGAAACGGATTGCGGCCATCCGGCAACTGATAGACCGCAGAATTCTGGTTCCGGTAATGAAAAAGAAGCTGGAGGAGACAGAAAAAGGAAGGCAGATACAGGGCAGAAAGGAACCGGGTATCAAAGAAAGAATTGCCAGATGGTTCTATTTGTCATCAACAGCAAAAATGAACGGGGAAAGTATTCCGGTACAGAAAATTGTCAATGAAAAAAACAATCCGGATGAACTGCTGGAAGAACTGAAAATTGCTGTTTTTGACAAAAAATTCAATGAAATGTATCCGGAGCATCCCAGATACAGCCAGATTCTGACTTCAAAAAATATTGTGAAAAATCTGTCGGATATTGCTTCGGATCTCACCAAAGGGGATTTTACAAAACTGACACTTGCCCATCAGCAGTTTTTAAGAAATCTGAACCTGCTCAATTCCCAAAATGACCCGGATATTTCCGGAAGCAGACTGGCCGTGCATATTCTGAATATCATTTCTTCCAACAAAGACAGGGTGACGGATATTCAGAAAGAGATCGTAGCGGAACTGCTCAAAAGTCCCTATGGGATTGAAGCGGAACTGATTTATCTGATTCTTATTCTTTTAACGGTTATCGGCAAAATTTCCCTGAAAGCAAAAGGGGGAAAAAGCATTGATATCGGGAATATCAAAGAAGAATTCAAGAGTCTTGCCCAGTTTGATGTCATTGCCTATGCTGCTGTATCCGATGATCTTTCCTATGATTTTGCCCACAGACTGCTGAACACCCTGGGGCTGAACGGTGCAAAAATTTTAAAAGAAAAGACCCGTAATGAGGCTTTTAAGGAATACCGGGAGAAAATTCATCAGATTATCAAAGAGGCACAGCAGACCCGGAGCCTGATGGAAAAGGCAAAAGCAAAACCCAAAGCATTTACGGATCTGACGGCTATGGAAAATCTGCTGGATGCCTCGCAGACAATTCAATGGTCGGATCTGGGTATTTCCAACCATGCAAAATTCTCTGCTCTGGAGCATTTCAACAGCAGACTGGCAGATATTCAGCACAGTATTTCCGCACAGAACAACATCCGGGAAGCAATGGATTTTTATCTGAATACGGTGTATGACGGAATCGAATACATGTATCAGGCATTGGAAATTCTGCACCGTCATCCTGTTTATGTCAGCGATCCCGCAACAGAGGGGAGACTGAATACATTCCTCAATGATACCCTTGATATTGTAAAGGATATTTCCAGATTTCTTGAGACCTCGGAACGTCTGCCTGTTGAAGGGAAAATCCAGTCTTTTAAAGACCTGTATGTAAAAGATTTTTATTATCCGGCCCATGAAAAAAATGTGGGGAGAAAAGTGGACTGGAAGGTTCTGGAACATGCGGAATCCCTTGATATTTCTCAAGAAATTCTTTCAATCATTCAGATCAACTGCATTGTGGACAATCAGTTTTCCCAATGCAGGGAACGGTGGAAAAAACTGCTTGCATTACGGTGTGTTCAGGCGGATGTGGCACAGATATACAAAACCCCTTTCTGTACTTATTGCAGTTTTATGAAAATCGCTGATTCTTATCCCTGTGTTCAAAAAGAAACTGCTTCTGTGGAGGAAGAACTGGAAAGAATTTATGATGAATATTCCCGGACGGTTGTTACAGAGATAAAGAATAATATCAAAAATCTGGCACTGATTGACTGCCCGGAAAAACAGAAAAATGCGGTTCAGAAAATTGCAGATACGCAGGTACTGCCGGAAAAGACAGGCCGGGATCTGATTGACTGTATCAATCAGTTATTTAAGAATTTTGCCATTGTGGAATTGCAGAAAGACAAAGAGATCAGGGAATTGTTCAGAGACAATGAACTGCTGACCCTGGAACAGTTACGGAAAGCATTTATCAATCTGGAAACCCGTATTAAAAAACAGGGGATAAACAGCAAAGAAAACGATATCCGTATCAAGTTTGTGTAATATCGGGATTATCATAAAATAAGTCCCGGAGGGACGGCAGAAAATAGCCCGGCAATTTATTGCCGGGATCGGGATTATGGCAAAATATAAAAGTCCCGGAGGGACGGCAGAGAAAACAGAAGGACTTCTTCCGTCCCTACGGGACTCCGGGATATATTCTTTTTTGATTCCCGGCAGTAAACTGCCGGGCTATTTTCTTTCTGTCCCTACGGGACAGATTTTCAGAAATCAATGTATTGTTGTTCCGTCAGGAACGGCAGATAATAAAAGTCCCGGAGGGACGGCAGAAAATAGCCCGGCAATTTATTGCCGGGATCAGGGATTATCATAAAATAAGTCCCGGAGGGACGGCAGAGAATAGCCCGGCAATTTATTGCCGGGATCAGGGATTATCATAAAATTATAATACAGAAAGAGACCATACAATGAAACCCGTAAAACCCCTTGAAGAATATCTGGATGAAATGAAAAAAATCGAAGGGTATCCCATCGGTGAGGATAAAGATATTTTATCCCTTTCGGATCCTCCGTATTATACGGCCTGTCCCAATCCCTATATCAATGATTTTATTGCAGAATACGGAAAACCCTATGATGAAAAAACCGATGATTATCACCGGGAACCCTATGTCGGTGATGTAAGCGAGGGGAAAAACGATCCGATATATAATGCCCATTCCTACCATACCAAAGTGCCCCATAAAGCAATTATGAAATTTATTGAGCATTATACAAAGGAAGGGGATATTGTTCTGGACGGGTTCTGCGGAACCGGTATGACAGGGGTGGCAGCGCAGTTGCTGAACCGGAAAGCGGTTTTATGTGATCTTTCCCCCATCGCAACATTTATTGCCTATAATTACAATAATCCGGTGGATGTGAAGGCATTTGAAAAAGAAGCAAAGCGGATTTTGGAAGAAGTGGAGCAGGAATGCGGGTGGATGTATGAAACTGAACATTTGAAGGTAGATAAGGATATTCCCGAAGGTTTGAAGAAAATCAGAAATGAAACGCAGGTGAAAAAAGGGAAAATCAATTATACCGTGTGGAGTGATGTGTTTATCTGCCCCTATTGCAATGAAGAATATGTTTTTTATGATGCGGCTGTGGATAAGGAGAAAGGGAACGTGTTTAAAAAATATCCCTGTCCCCATTGCTCTGCTGAAATACAAAAGACGGATTGCAAACGGGCAACCCGGACATTTTATGACAAAGCCATCCGGCAGGACGTGACACAGGTAAAGCAGGTTCCGGTTTTAATCAATTATACATGGAACAAAAAACGGTTTGAGAAAATACCGGATAAAGATGATTTTGAATTAATTGATAAAATTAATAACTCTGATATTCCTTACTGGTTTCCGATAAACAAAATGATGGATATGGGTGAAAAATGGGGAGATACCTGGAGATCCGGAATTCATTTTGGTATTACCCATGTTCATCATTTTTATACAAAAAGGAATTTGTGGATAATCAGTAAAGTGTACCAACTTTTATGGACTTTAAATACCCGTATCCGTCCTCTCGTGGCATTTGCTTTTGAACAGGCAATTTTAGGTATGGCAATACTAAACAGATACTCTTCAACACATTATTCTCAGGCAAATCGTTACCTCTCCGGAACACTTTACATTGGTTCTCAAATGAGTGAAGTTTCTTTACCATATATATTATCAGGTAAAATTAAAAGACTCTTAAAAGTGTTTGATTTGTTAAAAAGAAATCATATGGGTAATTGTATTATTTCAACCCAATCAGTTACTATGCTTGAAAAATTATTCACTAATTCAGTTGATTATGTATTCACCGATCCCCCCTTCGGCGACAATCTCATGTACTCCGAACTCAACTTTATCTGGGAGTCATGGTTAAAAGTTTTCACCAACAACAGATCCGAAGCCATCATCAACAAAACCCAGAACAAATCCTTAACCGAATATTATCAGTTAATGCTGTCTGCTTTTAAAGAATATTACCGGGTTCTCAAACCCAGGCGTTGGATTACCGTAGTTTTCCACAATTCCAAATCATCCGTATGGAATGCCATTCAGGAAGCAATGAGCAGAGCCGGATTTATCATAGCCCATGTTACGGTTTTGGATAAAAAACAGGGCAGTTTCAAACAGGTAACAGCCGCAGGCGCAGTAAAAAACGATCTCATCATCTCCGCCTACAAACCCAGAACCTCTTTTTCCGAACGCTTTCTGAAATCATCCGGTGAAAATCAGGAAATTGAATTTATCCGGCAGTTTCTGGAAAATCTGCCCATCCGCCCTGCTGTAGAACGCACGGAAAAAATGCTCTATTCAAAAATGCTGGCCTATTATGTACAGCACGGTTACGAAGTCCGTTATGATTCAAAAACCTTTTATTCCATGCTCAAAGAAAACTTTGAAGAAACAGACGGCTACTGGTTCAACAGCGGGCAGACGGAAATATACAATGAATTCCGAAAAAAAATGAAACTGGAAGGCATTGATGAAATCAAACACGGACAGCACACCATGTTCATATCCGATGAAAAATCCGCAATCATCTGGCTGCACCAGTTTCTGAATGAACCCAAAACGCTTTCCGATATTCACTCTGCCTTTACCAAACTGTCCAATATTTCAGATGATATTGTACCGGAACTGCGGCAGCTTCTGGAAGACAACTTTGTTTCTGAAAAGGGAAAATTCCGCCGTCCGGAAACAGAACCCGAAAAAACGAATATATCTGAAAAACGGGAAAAGGTCTTATGGAAAGAATTTGAAAGTCTTCTGCTGGAAGCACAGACAGGAAAAAAGAAAATCAAAACCGTAAGAAAAGAAGCCCTGTCATTCGGCTTTGAAACCTGCTACAAACAGAAACGCTTTGCGGATATTCTGACTGTGGCAAACCGTCTGGATAAGAAAATACTGGAAAACAATGCAGAACTCAGCGAATTTGCGGAAGTTGCAGAAATCAATGTTGAGGGAATCAGTTAAATATAAGATCCGCAGATTACGCAGATTACGCAGATTACGCAGATTACGCAGATTACGCAGATTACGCAGATTACGCAGATTACGCAGATTACGCAGATTACGCAGATTACGCAGATTACGCAGATTACGCAGATTACGCAGATATATTACATCATAATCTGCGGAATCTGCGTAATCTGCGGAAAAAAAGAGCAAAATTTATGTATTGGTGCAATTCTCTGTTCATCCGTTTCAACCTTTCGGACCCGTCCAAAAAAATCATCGTTGATAATACGGGCATACTGCTTTCATCGGAGTTTCAGTCTTTTTTAAAAACAAAGAATATTGTCTGCGGACATGCTGAAAATCTTCCGGAAGTAATCAGACAACTCAATGATGATGCTGTAAAACTGCTCATTTGCACCTCTACAGACCTCCCCGCATATCTGCATGACAGGGCAGATATTTATTCTTTCTCTTATAATGACCTGCCTTTCCATATTGCCCCGAATCTGCTTCCTCAATTACATACAGAAGAAATCATCACTCTGTGCAATTATCTGTCATCCCGTAACATCCATCAGACAATTACAAAGCATAATATCACGGATGTATTACAGGAATCCGAAAAATACAGACAGCAGCTTGAAATACAATCACTGTTACAGCAGACAGATGAAATTCTGTCAGTCCCTCCGGACTATCAGAAAATTATTGATTTGGGTGTGCTGTGGGGAAAACTGGTTTACATATCATACTGTCTGAAACAGGAACTGCCCAAAGACAGGGAAACCCGGACAGATCAGTATGTGCTGGAATATATTTTATCGGGAAAACTCAGAAATATATGGTTCACCGGTCCCGGTGATGTGAAATCAGTAGATCGGATCCTATCCTACCTGAAAAACAGAAATCCCGAAAAATTTGCACTGATCTGTTTTGACGGAATGGGGATTGCAGAATGGGAACTCTTAAAAGATCATTTAAAAGCCTTTCATTTCAAATATGACGAAAGATTTGTCTATGCCCTGATTCCCACCACAACGTCAATTTCCAGAACGGCCCTGTTCAGCGGTTCCCATGAAATCATGTATAAAAACAAATCGGTAAACGAACTCAAAGAATTCAGAAAGAATTTTCCGAATCACGATCATAAGCATTTCCGGGAAAAAGACCTGATTTCTTCTGATGAATTGTTGGGAATCACCGCAGTAACAATGCTGTTCAGTTTTTTTGATGATCTGGGGCATTCAACTCAGTTTCCGCCGAAAACCAAATCAAAAACCCTGTATTTTGATTCAGTAAAAAATTATCTGAAGCAAATGAAACCGGCAGATACATTTCATTTGCTTTTAGATGAGAATTACCGGATATTTATCTGCTCGGATCACGGTTGCACAGTAGCCGAGGGAAACGGGGAAAAAATTGACAAATGGCTGCCGGATACATTTGCCCGAAGAGCGTGTATTGTTGATAATACATCTTTGCTGGAGTCTTACAGGGATTATCCCCAATATCCGGTCCCTTTCATCAACGATAAAATTGTGCTATTGGCAAAGAAGCGGACCATGTTCGATTCTGCCGGAAAAACAGCCATTACACACGGGGGAGTAAGCCCTGAGGAACTCATTATTCCTTTTGCGGAGATTAATCATGACGGGATTTGACAGACCCTTACAGCCTGATTGGATATATAACACCCTGAAAATGATAGAACCGGGCAAATCCCCTTCGGAGTATTATAATATTTTTGATAAAGAAATTGCAGTGGAAAGAATCGGAAAAGACGGAGTGCGGAAAATCCGGACCGTACTGTTCAGAACCTTTATCTATTCCTTTCAGAATCAGAAAAACATTATTGAAAACAACCTGCTCATAGAACTGTGTAAAAAATACGACATGGAATTTATGAAACCGGTTCTGATTTCAAAATTACTGCTGGATTATGAACTTTTCCGGTTTCTTACAAAAAAAATGCAGCAACTGTATGATCCCTTGCAGGAAGTGAATTCATCCATTATCACCCGAAAGATGATTGAGGAATTCGGAGATACCGAAATCGTAAAACGGTCTGTAAGATCATTTTTAAAAACCCTTTCCTCCTTCGGCATACTGGAACCGGTTTCAACCACCCGGTACCTGCAGTTTCCCAGAAAAATGCTGAATGAAAACCAGGTCAGATATATTATAAAACTGTATGCGGATACCCATCATACCCGGCAGATAGATATTCTGCATTTTGACAATATTTACTTTGCCTACCGGCAGCAACCGGATATCAGCAGAACGGCCCTGCATTTCCACAATCAGGAATGGGAATATATCAAAGGGTATCAAAGGGAACTGCTGCTGCTGAAATAACAGTAATTTCGGTTACAATTCTGAAAACCTGCCATTCTCCGGTTTCTTCATTCATCCCATATCAGCCGCGGATCAAAGCTCATGGCGGCAAACATGGTAATTACCACGACGGCCCCGAAAAATACGGCTCCGGATTCCGCACGGATGCTGGCCAGGGAGCCGACATGCACCAGGGCCACCAGAACGGTGACAACATATATATCCACCATAGACCACCGTCCCACGGCCTCGGTAATCCGGTAGAGTTTTGTACGATCTTTGCGTCTTTTCTGCGAACCGCGCCGCACCGATATGATCAGATAGGTCAGGATCAGCAGTTTCAGCAGGGGAACCAGCACACTGGCCACAAATATCACCAGGGCAATGGGCCACATACCGCTGCGGACAAAATAGATGACACCGCTCATGATGGTGTCGGACTGGGCATTTCCCAGAGTGACGACCGTAGTAATGGGCAGGACATTGGCGGGAATATAAAGAATAAAAGCCGCTATCAGCAGGGCGCAGGTGCGGGAAAGACTGGCCGGTTTGCGCAAATGCAGACAGGCCCCGCAGCGGGGACACCTGACAGTGCCCGGATGGTTTCCCCCAGGTAAACGGCAGAGCAGATGACAGTTGTGGCAGCTGAGCAGTCCCGCGTCTTTTGCTGTCGGAAATGCGGATGTCACAGCTTTTTCTCCCATTTTTCCCACACAATATGCGGATCTAAGGCCGAAGCCGCGGCTGCCTGCACAAAAATCAGCATCAGAAAGGCAAATATCGCGATGCCGGGGATAATTTTTGCCATTTTCATCAGCTTGACAAGGGAAACCAGAATACCGATCATAAAGACTTCCATCATGCTCCAGGGCTGCAGACTGCGTATCCCGCGGAATACCCGCATCATTTCCGGCGCTTTTTTCCCGAATTTCAGCGGAAGCAGTATATACAGCATTCCGGCAATCTGCAGAAAGGGAACTGCGATGGTGGTCAGAAAAACCAGCAGGGAAAGCCCCGGCAGACCTTCCCGGTACAGCTCCAGAATACCGGTAATCAGGGTTGTTTCCCGCAGCTGCCCCTGCAGCTGAAAGGAAAGAAAGGGAAAGGCATTGGCCAGAACAAAGAGAATCATCGCGGCCAGACTCAGGGCCAGGGTTATTTCCAGGCTGTTTTCCCGGTGTTTATACAGCAGTGCACCGCAGCGGCGGCATTTCAGACTGCCCCTTCCGGACAGACGCGGCAGATGCTGCAGCAAATCGCATTCATGACAGGCAGTCAGCATGAGCGGAACCTTTTGCAGAAAGTTCTTTAATGGCGCGCAGCCGTTCCCCTACGGGCGGGTGGGAATAATGGAGGAATACATAAAAGGGATGGGGCAAAAGGTTGGAAAGATTGTGGGCGGCCAGTTTTTTCAGCGCGCGGATCATGGCCCGGGGATTTCCGGTGCTTTGGACGGCAAAACGGTCGGCTTCATATTCATTTTTGCGGGAACGCATCTGCAGCAGGATTCCCAGGAAAAAATCAAGGGGACTGAAGAGCATTCCGAAAAAAATTATTCCAGCGTAAACAGAAGGTTTTTCCATATAAAAAGCATCAAAAAGCATTGGACAGGAAATAAAAAAAGAAAGGAGAAAAAAAACAAATCCGCTATGGACAATACCGATAATCATGCCCTGCAGGATATGCTTTTTTTTGTAATGTCCGATTTCATGGGCCAGAATTGCCAGCAGTTCCTCTTCCGAATGCTGTGCAATAAGAGTGTCAAACAGGGCGATGCGTTTGTTTTTGCCGAAACCGGTGAAAAACGCGTTGGATTTTCCCGAACGCCGGGACCCGTCCATGACAAAAAGGGCCTGGAGGGGATAACTGACCTTCCGGGCATAATCCATGATCATTTCTTTACGTTTTCCCTCTTCCAGCGGCTCAAATTTATTGAACAGGGGCATAATCCAGGTGGGCGCGATATACTGCATGAAAAGCATAAAAAGCGTGACACTGATCCAGCACCAGAGCCAGGCGGTGCTGCCCCTATATTCAAAAAAAGCCAATATGCCTGCCAGCAGCGGAATGCCCAGCACAAGAAAAAGAAACAGTCCTTTGATGCGGTCTGTCACAAAAGTTTTCAGGTCTGTTTTATTAAAACCGAATTTTTCTTCAATAACAAAGGTGCTGTACACAGAAAAAGGAAGAGAGAGCAGGTTTTTGCACAAAAGCAGAATGCCCATATAGGCAACACCTGTCATCACCGGGCCCCATCCGAAAGACCGCAGCCACTGATCCAGCAGGGCAAAACCTTTGCCGAACCAGAAAAGCAGCAGGATGATCAGATCAAAAGCTGCCTGTATCTGCCCGAAACAGGTATTGACCCGCAGGTATTCCCCGGACTGTCTGTAGCGCTGCGGATCATAGACATCCGAAAATTCCGGGGGCATTTCTTTCCCCAGTCTTCGGATATTGAGTATATCGGCAGTAAGTTCCAGCAGATAAGCGGTCAGCAGGGTAAAAAGGATCAGCACTGCAATGAAATTCATAAAAATATCTCCGGGTTTCAGAATATCAGGGATTCGGGATAAGCGGTTTCGGGAAGGCATAAAGCCGGCGGATTACAGACAGTGGGTCAAATCCCCTGACAACCGTCTCATCTCCCTTCGGGCAGGAGGATGAATCCCCACTGTCCGGAAATGTTTTCCCCATGGCCAAAAGTGCGGTGCCGGGGGACAAGCGGAACATTATAGCAATCCCAGTTAAAAATCTGCCATCGTTACTATCGTTATGGAAGGTTTTTGGGGCTTTTTTATGGCAGTCTATTTGCCGGGATTGGTATTATTTCTGAAAAGGGCCTCAATGCTGCCAGTCAATATCCTCATAGTCAAAACCCGTATCCCCTTCATTATCCTGACCGGTCGTCTGGGCTTCCAGCACGGCGCAGTCAATAATGCTGAAAATACCTTCGGAAGAAATATTGTCGCTGATGGCCAAATCCACATTTTCCGCGGTTTTGGACAGGGAGCGGGGAACATCTTCCCAGCGGATCATCTCTTTTTCCACGGCATCCAGCATTTTTTCCGAGACAACATGGAGCCAGCAGCGGGGATTGATTCCTTCCAGGGCTTTGTTTCCGTAAAGTTTGTTCCGTAACAGCTGTTCGGGCAGCTCACAGACATTTCTGACCCCCAGGGAGGAGATAATGGCCGTATTCTGGGCAATGCAGGAAGAGCATATCCGGTTGGCGGATTCCGGATCATTGAGCACAATTCTGCCCTCCACAATACTGATATCGCCGGGCAGCACATTTCCGGATACAATGGGAATCAGTGTTTTTAAAAAATCATCGGCTTCACCTTCGGCAGGCAGGAGACTGTTTTCTTCCAGATTCATTGCGGCCGCGGCTTCTTCCTCTTTGACTTTCAGGATGTATTCTCCCAGTCGCAGCAGCAGCGCGCGGCTGTCAAAAAAAGGCAGACGGGTGCCGATGACTTCTTCATAACTTTCCCGAATACTTTTGATCCGGTGATAAAACTCATCTTTGCTGATTACACCTTTTTCGATGAGCAGATGGACCACCGCGTGCATCTGGATGACTGATGCCGTCAGTGTCTGGTTCAGACTGAGCAGTTCCTGATAGTTTTCTGTTTTCTTTTCCATTTACAATACCTCATCCCTTATCCGTCGTGCTGCATTTTTTCCACCAGTTCTTCCAGAACTTTTTCCCGGTTTTCTGCCGGTATCTGGCAGGACCCCACACGCAGATGACCGCCGCCGCCGTAGGAGAGCATCAGCTGCCCCACATTCGTCCGGCTGCTCCGGTTTACAATGCTGTGACCGCAGGCAAAAACAACGTTCTTTTTTCCGGGGCCCCACATGATGCGGATTTCAATATTCTGTTCCGGAAAAAGCGCGCTGGGAAGAAAACGGTTGCCCGCGTAAATATATTCTTCTTCCAGCAGGTTGATCACCAGCACATTTTTTCTGATTTCCGAGCAGTTCCGGATCATTTCCTCAAAATATATCTGCTGCTCGCAGAAGCGTTCCAGTCGTTCTTTGACATCCGGCAGTTTGAGTATTTCTCCGGAAGTCAGTCGGCGGCTGTAGCGGATCATATGCAGTGTAAAACTGATTTGCCCGAGACGGAAATCATCAAAACGCCCCAGACCGGTGCGGGGATCCAGCAGAAGACCGATGAGTATCCATCCGGAAGGATACAGAATTTCTTCCCGTGTCAGTGTGGCGGAATCGTATTTGTTGACGGCTTCCAGCATGGGCAGATATTTTTTGCCGAATTTTTTTTCCCCGCCGAAATAATCCCATATGACCTGGGCCGCGCTGGGCGCGGACCGGCAGTCTCCTTTAAACTCGATTTCTTTCACATCCAGGCGGCTCAGTTCGCTGGTGTGGTGGTCAAACCAGTAACCGCATCCGGGCGCATAGGGCATATTGGCAATGATATCATCGGGACCGATTTTCAAAAGCCCGTCCTGAATCACTTTGGGATGCAAAAATTTATAACTGTCCACCAGGCCGACCTCTTCCAGAAAAACAGCACAGGCCAGACCGTCAAAATCTGTTCGTGTGATAAGTCTCATATTTTTTCTCTCCCCGGTAAACCGTGAAATCTTCTGATAATACAGATGAATGTCTGTTTTTCCGGCAGACTGTGAAATGTTATTGCATGGATTTCATATCAATTCATTAACTTATAGCACAAAAAACAGGGGGATACAATCATTTTATTTTGCCTGCCTTTTTCCTTTTTCCGGGGGAAAGCAAAAAAGTATTTACTTTCAGGAGGCAGGGCAGTTAGACTGATTCAGAAATGGTTTTGAAAATCCCTATGAAAGAATATAAGGAAATCTATGACAGAGACAGAAGACAGGCTCGCGGGCCAGCGGATGATGATCGGATTCAACGGCAGGGAACTGAATGCGGAACTGAAATTTGCCATCGGGACATTACAGGTGGGCGGACTGATTCTTTTTGCCCGGAATATTGCATCCCCGAAACAGCTTGCCCGGCTTTGCACCTGCGCGCAGGCATATGCGGCCCGCTGCGGTCTGCCGCCCCTTTTTATTGCCATTGATCAGGAAGGGGGCGCGGTGGCCCGCCTGAAATGGCCCTTTACCGAATTTCCGGGCCGCCCCCCTGTCCGCACCCTGCAGGATGCCGAACATTTTGCCAGGGTGTCCGCGTGGGAACTGGCCGTGACGGGCATCAATATGAATCTGGCCCCGGTACTGGATCTGGCCCCGGCAGGGATGAAAAGCATTATGTCCGCCCGTTCTTTCGGTGCAGATCCCGGACAGGTTGCCGCATTGGGATGCTGTATTATCCGAATGCTTCAGGAGCAGGGGATCATGGCCGTTGCCAAACATTTTCCCGGTATCGGACGCACGGTACTGGATTCCCATGAGGACCTGCCCCTTATGGACCGAAGCCGGGAGGAACTTGAGCAGTACGAACTTCTTCCTTTCCGGGCCGCCATAAAGCAGGAGGCAGCGGGCATGATGCTTTCCCATATTCTTTACCCGAAACTGGATTCCCGCCGTCCCGCCTCCCTTTCTTCCCGTATTGCCAAAAAACTGCTGCGGGAAGAAATGGGATATGAGGGACTAATCATGACCGATGATCTGGATATGGGGGCAATCGGGAAACATTATGATATTGTTACAGCGGTGGAAGAGATTCTGCTGGCGGATACGGATATAATCCTCATCTGCCACAAAGGGCCGAATATCGGCATTGCCCATGGGGAGATACTGCGGCATATCCGTGAAAATCCGCAACTGCGGAAAGCCGGTGAAAAATCTGTACAAAGAATTCTGAAAATGAAAAGAAAATACAGGATTTGAGGAAAAAGAGGCTTTCCGGATTCCTTCCCTTTCTGCGGAACCGGCACTGAAAGATATATATTCAATGCCGTTTCCTTAAGACTCCCCTCCCGCCGGGGGAGGGGGGATTTTCTGCTTAAGGAAACGGCATTGGATATATATTACCGCATCCGTTTTGCGGATGAATGAAAACGAGAGGAGAAAATATGCCCCCCGGGGATTTCAATACCGAAGCAAAAGATTCCAAAAACGCTGTCTGGGCACTCACCCCCCAAGGCGCCGCACTGGCGGCAGTGCTTTGCCGTTCTTTGCCGGACACTGATCTTTTTCTTTCCGCGTCGTTGAAGAAGAAGGGGGATGAGAAAGAGAAGGGGAAAAAAAACACTTTTTGGGACGTCGGCATTTCCGCAACATATTTTGATCGTCTGTCCCACAGTCTTTCCCGCTGTTTTCATCAGTATTCCGCCCATATTTTTATCATGTCCGCGGGTATTGTTGTGCGCATGATTGCCCCCCTGATCCGGCATAAAACCCTTGATCCTGCCGTGGTGGTCATGGATGAACGGGGAATCCATGCCATCAGCCTGCTTTCCGGTCATATGGGCGGTGCCAATGAGCTGGCGGAAAAAGCTGCGCTGATCACCGGTGCAAACCCGGTCATCAGCACGGCCACGGATATAAACCATGTTCCGGCCATTGATCTCATCGCCAAAGAAGCCGGTCTGTTAATTGAAAATCCCCAGGCCATCCGGCATATCAGCATGGCCCTGCTGAAAGGGGAAAAAATATTTCTGCATGATCCCCGCGGACTGCTGAAAGACAAAATCCCGGCAGACTGTCTGTATCCCTTTGAAAAAGAATTTCCGCCGGATATTCCGGGTGTCTATGCGGATGAACACCTGCAGGCACTGCCGCCCCGTGTACTGATTCTGCGCCCCCCGTCCCTGGCTGCCGGCATGGGCTGCAACCGGGGAACAGATAGGGAGGAAATGAAAATGCTCCTGCTGGAAACACTGGCAAGATCCGGCCTGTCCCGCAACAGTGTTTATACCCTGGCCAGCGTTGACCTGAAAAAAGATGAGGAGGGACTGCTGGCACTGGCAGCGGAACTGCGCCTGCCCCTTGTATTTTTTTCAGGAGAAGAACTGAACACCGTGACAACAATTGAAAATCCTTCGGCAGCGGTGGAAAAGCACATCGGGGCGCAGAGTGTATGCGAAGCCGCGGCCATTCTGGCTTCCGGCATGGGGAAACTGATGGTTCCCAAGCGCAAAACCCGGAATGTTACACTTGCTGTTGCCGGAAAAATCTTCTGATTTTTTTAGGCCGGGGTGAACGAAGTAAACCTCAACATACTGAATCTGTTGGGCTTCGTTCCTCACCCCAACCTACAGGAAACTACAGGAAACCCCAAAAATATTTTCTTAAATACGATTGCTTTGTTTCCCTTAAAATTATGGATTCATATTGACATTTATATCCGGATTATGTCAATAATTCCGGATTATGCAACTTGAATGCCGTAATATCTCATATTCTTATCCCGGAAGCGATGCACCTGTCTTCCGAAATATATCTTTCTGCTGGGCAGAAGCGGGTTTTCATGCCCTTTTCGGCCCTTCGGGAGTGGGGAAAAGTACATTCGCTGGAATTCTGTGGGGCAGTATTTCCCCTGCTTCGGGTGAAATCATCAGCAGGGGCATTGATCGGGTGGGTTACAGTTATAATCTGGAACGCCTGCCCGGATGGTCCCCGGTGGGAAAACATATCAGCAAAATCACACCGGAGGGTTCTGCCGGAATCCGGGAGGAACTTATTGACATTTTCGGTATGGAAAAATGTCTGGGGCTCCGTTTTTCCCAACTGTCCCTGGGGCAGAAAAACCGTGTCAACCTCATCCGCTACCTTTTGCAGGATTTCCCCTTTCTGATTCTGGATGAAAGTCTGGCCAATGTGGATGAAATGCGCCGGGAAAAAATTATCCTGCATATCAAGACGCTTTTCCCTGAGACCTTTTTCCTTTATATTTCCCACAATATCATGGAAGTTTCCCGTTTCTGCAAAGACATTCTGGTATTTCAGGGAATGGGGAAACATTCCCGCACCCGTCATGTAAAAGGCCGGGATATGAAAAAAGGGGAAAATCCGGATCCGAAAGCGTCGGAACGGATTATGCTGGAGATCATGAATGCTGTTTAGGCGGATATATCAGTTTTTTATTATTTACTGTTTCGGTCTTTTTTTCCTGCTTGCGGTAAAATACAGCCTCGGTCTTTCCGACTATGTGATTCCGGGCATTGGGGAAATCGCAGGGGTTTTCCGTTATGAATACAAAAGGTATTTCATTGATGCCGTGAACACCCTTTCCGTTGCCGTGGTGGGCCAGCTGATTTCCATCTGCCTGGCCCTGTTCATCGGCATTGTCGGGCGGCAGGCCAGCTGGTTCGGTTCTTTTGTCAAGGTGGCGGCCTATAATATTCAGGCATACCCCATTGTGGCCATAGCTCCCATTATTTTCATCCTGCTGGGGGACGGATTTCTCACCCGTCTGCTCATTGCCGCCATGATCTGCTATTTCCCCCTGCTGCTTTCTGTTGTGGGTATCATGTCCGAACCAATCCGGGATATTGAACATTTTTACCGGATAACCGGCAGGATGCGCTGGCAGCTGGAAGTCAAAATCCGGGCATTTGAAAATCTGGGAAAGCTGACCGCGGTGATTTCCGGCAGTGCGACCCTGGCCATGGCCGGCACCATTGTTGCCGAGTTTATTGCCGCCAATGCCGGAATCGGCTA
The DNA here is from genome assembly GCA_011390755.1 of Desulfobacteraceae bacterium. Classification (GTDB taxonomy): domain Bacteria; phylum Desulfobacterota; class Desulfobacteria; order Desulfobacterales; family Desulfococcaceae; genus JAABRU01. The sequence goes on from JAABRU010000083.1 coordinate 22,143, forward strand.
CAGTATCCGTATCGCCCTGTATCAGAGCGATTTGTCAAAAGTGCTGGCGGCCCTGTTTCTCATCGGCATTACCCTGTCTGTGTATCAGGGGCTGCTGGAATGGAGCGGGAAAGTGCTGCGGAGGAAATGGGAAGGTCATTAATTGTAAATGGGAGGAAGATAAAAATGCTGTGTCATTGTCTGATTTCGTTCATGCTGATTTCTGTTATCACTGTTTCCGACATTCATGCAGGGGAAACACTGAACTACCGCCTGAAGTGGCTGTTCAATACCAGTGTGGCCGGGGATATTTACGCGGATGACCGGGGATTTTTTCAGAAAGAGGGACTGGATGTAAAAGTAAAGGAAGGGGGACCGGAACGGGATGCCATCCGGGAGCTGGAACTGGGACATGCGCAGTTCGGTGTGGCCTCGGCGGATCAGGTCATCCGTGCCCTGTCCAAAGGTGCCCCGGTAGTGGTGCTGGTCCAGCTTTTTCAAATCAATCCCCTGCAATGGGTGTACCGGGCCGACAAAGATTCCATTGAAAAACTGTCTGATCTCAAAGGGAGAGTGCTCGGCATTACCTACGGCGGAAATGATGAGACCATCATGCGCACCCTGCTGGCCAAAGGCCGGTTGAAAGAAAGCGAAGTAAAATTTTTCAGTGTGCGTTATGATTTTACCCCTTTTTACCGGGGGCAGGCGGATATCTGGCCCGTGTACCGCAACGCGCAGGGACCGATCATTGCCAAAAAACTCGGAGAAAACGGGGAGGATGTCCGCTTTTTTGACCCCGCGGCTTTCGGTGTGAAATTTGTCGCCAATTCTGTTGTCACTTCCGAGCGGATGATGGCGGAAAACGCGGATACCGTCCGGAAATTCAGAAAAGCCCTCCTCAAAGGCTGGGAAGAGGCCCTTGCTCCGGAAAATGCGGAAAAAACGCTGGAAACCCTGGCAAAATTCGACAAAGACACCTCCCCGGATATCCGCCGTCAGCAGTTGGAAATTACCCGTTCCCTTATAAAACCGGGGCCGGATTTCCCCATCGGAAGCATTGATACCGCGGCCTGGAAACAGACGGAAAAAATGATGCTGGACCAAAAGCAGATTCCGAATGCCGTATCTGTGGAAAAGGTGCTGATTCCTTTGGATTCCCCGCTGCTGCATGAATAAGGAAAAATTATGACAGGGCTTTTATACCGGTGTATCGGATATCTTTCCGGCAGACTGGGGATGTGGATTTTTCATATTTATGCCGGAACCGTGGCCGCGGGATTTTTTCTGCTGTTTCCGGCCCGGGTTGCGGTGAGCGTCCGTTTTTACCGGAAACTCTATCCGGCCCGCGGCTCTTTTTTTCACATCTGCTGTGCATGGCGGCAGTATCAGCATTTTACAACGGTTTTTCTGGATCGCCTTATTCTGGAACGCCGCGGAAAACTTTCTTATACATCCGAAGGCCGGGAATATCTGGAAAGAGCTTTGGCAGAAAAAACAGGCGGTATTATTCTCATGTCCCATATGGGAAACTGGGAGGTGGCCGCGCATCTGCTGCGGCAGAAAAATATGCCGCTGCTGCTGTATATGGGAATAAAAGACAAAGAAGAGATTGAAAAAATCCAAAAAAAAAGTCTTGACCGCAGCGGTGTCCGCATTATCGCGCTGACAGAGGATGCAGACGCTTCTTTTGAACTGCTGGAAGCTATCCGTTTCCTGCGCAACGGAGGAATGGTTTCCCTGACCGGGGATATGATCCGGCATGAATCACAGCGCACTGTGCCTGTAAGATTTCTGGGACATGAAACCCGTCTGCCCGAAGTGCCGCATCTGCTGGCTCTTTTGTCAGGTGCTCCGGTCTTTATTTTTTTTGCATTCCGCACCGGACCGGCTGCTTACCGTTTTTCCCTTCAGCCCCCCCTTTATGTCCGGGCAGTTTCACGGGCAGAAAGAAAACAGGCGGTGATCCGCTCGGCACAGCATTATGCGGATCTGCTGGAAAAAGCTGTGCGGGAACACCCGCAGGAATGGTATCATTTTCAGTCATTTTTCCCCCCCGAATCCTCCTGAAAGCAGAAAATCCCTGACATCCCCCGAATTATTTCAGTCCGGAGCGCCAGACTTGCAGTTGGGCAGGTCTAATCCCAATGCCGTTTCCTTAAGACTGGAGGGGCAGGGGGTAGGGTGAAAAATCCGGCTGACTGCAAATGACCCCTCCCGCCGGGGGAGGGGTCATTTGCTGCTTAAGGAAACGGCATTGAGTCTAATCCTGCGGCTCTGATTTCCATAAAAAAGCTCCCTGCACAGGATGCAGGGAGTTTTTTTATGGATGTGTACCGGGATGGCGGCATTCATCCGCAGAAATGTTTTTATACTGCTGCGGCAGATTTTTTCCCGAACATTTTTCTCAGGTTCTGAATCCAGATGCCGCTCAGCAGATAGGCATAAATATAGGTACCGATAATAATCAGGATGAAAGCCTTTGTAATATCGGCTGTGGAACCGTCCAGAGAAAAGGCCGGCACATAGCCGAAAAGGAAAGGCCCAAGATAAAGGAATTTTGCAAATTTAAAAGCGGAAAAAGCCGTGCGCCACATATTGGCCTTGGCAATGGTGGCCCCTGCAAAAGCCGCAATACATACCGGGGGTGTGATATTGGAATCCTGGGACAGCCAGTACACGATCATATGGGCGGCAATTTCGTTTACGCCCAGATGCGTCAGGGCCGGCACCGCAACCACTGCCGTAATCAGATAGGCGGCCGTCACCGGAACCCCCATCCCCAGCACCAGGGAGGCCAGGGCAATGAGGAAAATGGTCATTATCAGAGAACCGCCGGCCAGTTCAATCACAATATCCGCAAAGGTCAGTACCAGTCCGCTGAACGTCAGCACACCGATGATGATACCGATAACACCCACCGTGGCCCCGATTTTCAGACTGGCAATGGTTCCGTCCCGGGATGATTCAACAAAACGCGCCAGTTCTTTTTTTATCTGGCTTTTTTCTTCCCGGCGCAGCCAGTAGACAATACCGGAGGCCAGCAGACCGATGAAAATCATATTTTTGCCGGACATAACTTTTCCCACGGCTCTTGCACTTTCGGCACCTGCGACTTTATTGGTGATAATCATGGAAACAGAACCGACAAGGATGGCGATCATCACAATGGCAACGGTCAGATCAATACGGGTTTCCTTAAGTTTGAAGCTGATGAGGATACAGCTTGCCAGGCCGAGGATGGCGGAATATCCGGGGGAGTATCCGGTGAGCATGAAAATGGTAATCACAACCAGGGGCAGAATATATACCCATTCATTTTTAAAAATTTCCCACGCGCTTTCTTCGGATTTTTCTCCAACCACATTATTCATCTTGGCTTCATAATGCACCATGACAAATACACTGAAAAAATACATGAGTGCGGGGAAGATGGCGACCAGCATGATACGGGAATAGGGAACACCGGTCAGTTCCGCCATAATAAATCCGCCCGCGCCCATAATGGGGGGCATGAACATACCGCCGATGGAAGCCGCTGGTTCAATGCCGCCTGCAATATGGGGTTTGAAACCGGCTTTTTTCATCAGGGGAATGGTAAATGCACCGGTGGAAACCGTATTGGCAATGGCACTGCCGGAAATGGAGCCGAAAAGACCGCTGGCAATGACAGATACTTTGCCGGGCCCCCCGATTCTGTGACCCACTGCGGCCATGGGAAAATCCATGAAAAATTTCTGGGCACCGCATTTTTCCAGGAAGGCACCGAAAAGAACAAAAAGGACGACATAGGTGGCCAGCACATTGGCCATAATGCCGAAAACTCCGTCACTTCTGTAAAAAATACTGTTGCACAGGGCAGGAAAGGTATCGCCCGCATGGGCAAAGAGTTCCGGCATAAAACGGCCGTAAACGCCGTAAAGCAGCATCAGCACACCGATGACAACAAAAACCGTACCCACCACACGGCGGGCCAGCTCAATACCGATGAGCACACCGATCATGGCAATCCAGGTATCCAGAGTCGTTTCAATGCCGGTGCGGTAGTTAATGGCTTCAAAATTGTATATCCAGTAACCGACCGTAACGACAGAGCTGATAATGAGTAAATAATCTGTGACACGCAGGATTTTGTTCAGGGTTTCGCTTTTGGTTTTGGACTGGTAGAGCAGAAAAATCAGGACATAGGTAATGATAACATAAATACCGCGGTGAAACTGGGTGGAAGCCGGCTCGATGACCGCTGAATAAGTGTAATACAGCACCAGAAAAACAGACAGCAGGTCAAAAACAATCTGTTCAAATCTATTTAAATTATTATACATAATAAACCTCTTTTGTAATATACAGTTTTTCGGATAAATACTTTCAGATATGTTAGGAGCCCGGAGATGTGCAGCAGCAGGATAAGATATTCTCCCCGGGGCCTTTTCTGAAAATCTTATCTGAAAGCCTGCAGGGGAATCGGCAACAGGGACAGGAGACTTATGGGGTATGGGCCGCCCGGTGGTCACTGCCGCCTGCTGCCCATCACCCATTACCGCATATTACTTCAGCACGCCTTTTTCTTTCCAGAATTTTTCAGCACCCGGATGCATGGGGGTAACAATACCGTTCACACCGTTTTCAATGCTCATATTCTTAAAGGTCTTTTTCTGGCTGACCATATGTTTCAGACCTTCTTCGGTAAAAATAACCGAAAGCAGTTTGTAAACCACATCATCGGAAACACTGGCATTGGCTACCCAAAGGGTGGAATCCTGAAAGGTGGGTACGTCTTTTTCAACACCTTTATATGTTCCGGCCGGAACATACAGTTTGGAAAAATAGGGATATTTTTTATAGAAACCGGAGGCTTCGGCATCTGCGTTCAAATCCACCATGGCAATATCATTGGTCTGCGCGGCCATGATAACCGCGCCGCTGGGGAAGGCGGTAAACAGCCAGAAAGCATCCAGCTGATTGTTACCGAAGGCCGCAGCAGCATCATTGTATCCCATGGCATTTCTTTCAATTTTGTCCCATATTCCCATATGGGCAAAGAAAAGTTCACAGTTGGCAAATGCACCCGAACCGGCATTGCCCACACCCACTTTTTTGCCTTCCAGCTGTTTTACACTGGTGATTCCGGAGTCCGCGCGTACAATCAGCTGGGCCGGTGCACCGTACAGCCAGGCCACGGCTTTTACATTTTCATATTTATTGGGATCATTTTTCATCAGACCGTTGAGTCCCTGATAAACATGACCGGAATACACAACACCGAACTGCATTTTATTGGTGTCAACTTTGCGGAGGTTTTCCACAGAACCGCCGGAAGACTGTGCCCGGACGCTGAATTCCGGAATTTCTTTGACCGGTTTGTATACCTGAATGGCGTTGGCTACCACCTGAAAGGTTCCGCCGGCGGGTCCGCCGCCGAAAATGATTCTTTTTTTCAGGGCAAAAGAATTACCCGCACAAATCAGACTTACCATCAGAAAAGCACAACTTACTGCCAGTACCTGAAAAAAATTACGTTTCATGTTTTTTCTCCTCTGCTTAAAATTAAAAAAAATGGATAAATGATTGACTTCCTTATCATTGAAAGCAAGATACATACCAGATGCGGGGTTTTGTTTTTATTTGCTGTATATACAAATGTTTAAAAACAAAAGCGGTGCAGAGGACAGCAGGGGGGAACGACCAAAATCCACCGGAAAACGGCGGATTTTGACCGCTGCGGTTTTTGAATAGTCCGGCAAATTATTGCCGGGATGCGGATTGTCATAAAATAAAGTATGCAGCACCCTGAAATTTCATCTGCAGGGGTGTATGCGGTACGTCTCTGCAGGAGGCAATACAGCTGTCTTCGGAAAAACCGGAGTGCTGAACTTAGGCGATTTCCAAATATGAATGCAGCGCTTCAGCAGGAGTCACAGACGGAAAGACTGTAACCGGGCAGCCGTCTGTCAGACACTGCCGGACTTTCAGTCTGGCACTCCTCCGGTACATTTTTTTCAGGAAATCCCCTTAGAGTTCAGCACGTCTTTTTCTAAATAATTTCAGCATGTCAAACTGTAAGTCTGACACTCATCCGACTTTTAAGTCAGCAGCATTGTCTGCAGGGGGGAATGCAACCCGTCATTCAACCCCTGGCAGATTGCTACAACCCGGCTTTTTCTCTCAGGATGTCGGCTTTGTCGGTGTGTTCCCAGGTAAAATCCGGATCATGGCGGCCAAAATGACCGTATGCCGATGTTTTGCGGTAAATGGGGCGCAGCAGATCCAGGTTTTCAATAATGGCCCTGGGCCGCAGATCAAAAACCTCTCTCACGATTTCTTTGATGCGTTCTTTGGGAACAAGCCCGGTTCCCATGGTTTGCACCATTACGGAAACCGGTTCGGCCACACCGATGGCATAGGCAATCTGCACTTCGCATTTTTTGGACAGCCCGGCAGCCACAATATTTTTGGCAATATAACGTCCCATATAGGAAGCGCTGCGGTCCACTTTGGAAGGATCCTTTCCGGAGAAACATCCGCCGCCGTGGCTGCCCTGTCCGCCGTAGGTGTCCACAATAATCTTGCGCCCCGTGAGTCCGCAGTCGCCCATAGGGCCGCCTGTGACAAAGCGCCCGGTGGGGTTGATAAAATAACGGGTATCGCCGTCAATCATACTGGGGGGAATGACTTTCCGGATCACTTCTTCAATTACGGCTTCTTTGAGATTGTCATAACTGACATCCGGAGAATGCTGGGTGGAAAGCACAATGGTGTCCACCCGTTTGGCTTTTCCGTTTTCATATTCAATGGTTACCTGGGATTTTCCGTCCGGTCGCAGAAAATTCAACGCCCCGTTTTTCCGCACTGTGGCCAGACGTTTGGTCAGTTTGTGGGCATAGATAATGGGCATGGGCATCAGTTCCGGGGTTTCATCCGTGGCAAAACCGAACATGAGTCCCTGATCTCCTGCTCCCTGTTCTTTGTACAGACCGTCACCCTCATTGACACCCTGGGCAATATCCGGGGACTGCTGATCTATACTGGTCAGCACCGCGCAGGTCTGCCAGTCAAATCCCATTTGGGAAGAGTTGTAACCGATATCCCGAATGGTTTCCCTTACAACATGGGGCATATCCACATAACAGTCCGTGGTAATTTCCCCGGCAATAATGGCCATTCCCGTGGTCACAAGGGTTTCACAGGCCACGCGGCATTTTTTGTCCTGGCCGATAATGGCATCCAGAATGGAATCGGAAATGGCATCGGCCACTTTGTCCGGGTGTCCTTCGGTAACAGATTCGGATGTGAAAAAAAATCTTTCGTTCATTTTTACTCCTTATTTTTTATAATAAATTATTTTTCTCATTTACACTTTGCTGACCGGGCAGGCAGGGTGTGTTAGGCGCTAGCCGTAATGCACCGTAATATCTCCTGTTCGGTGGGTTACGGCATGAAAGCTGCGCGGAGTGCGAAAATGAAGGCCGAGGCCGGTTTTTCGCAGACACTTTCATATAAACGGCCATGACTGACGGTCACAACGAAGCATGAAAGTCACCGGTAATATGCAAAAAACCGCTTCGCTTATTTTTTGCACTCCGGAGACTTTCATATAAACGGCCATGACCGCAGGGTCACAACGAAGCATGAAAATCTTTCCCGGACTCGTTCCGGGGCTCCGCCCCGTAACGCCGGAGGTG
>JAABRU010000084.1 GCA_011390755.1 Desulfobacteraceae bacterium
GTATGTGAATATGGGGTCCCAGAGTCTGCGACCATGTGTGCAGGATGCCGTAAAATCCGGGTTCGGCGCCCGGGTGCTTCGGGTCCCTTCCGAAGCACAGCAGGGTCTGTGCCACGGCCTGAAAGAGCAGATCGTATATCACCTTCTGACTGTACAGACTGAGCATGGAAATGTACGAAGGCACGGGAATCCTCCTTTTCAGTTGCGGGATATGCTCATTTTCCGGACCTGAACAAAATGAAGACCGGAACGGGAACCGTCCGGCGGTTCTCCGGAAAAGTCCTCCGGTCCGACCTGTATGCCGTTTTTTTTCGCCAAAGGATAAAAACGGTTGTACGCCTCTTCGTCGAAACTGTAGGCGGCGCCGGGGTTCAGCCCCCGTTTAATGTCTCCGAAGCGGGCCTTTGTTATTGTTACATTATTCAGTAACTGCGGGGTCGTCCTGCGGATATATTCTTTCATTTTCTCACGGGAACCGGCTGTGATGCAGGAATCACCGTCGCAGATCAGCTGTATTTTTGTTACATACGCCAGATATCCGATGACTTTTCCGTCAGACATGATGCTGCTTCCCTGTAATAAAAAATATTGATTTTATAATAAAATATATTAATCTTATAATAAAATATATCTAATTTATCCGGAATGTTACGGGGCATTCCCGCCGAAGGCTTCCGTACAGCCCGGATAATTATCCAAACACTATGATTCCCCGGTTCTCTTTCAGTCTGCGATCAGGGTCAGAAATATCCCCGCGGCAATCACCGTTCCGATTACCCCGGCCACATTGGGCCCCATGGCATACATGAGCAGATAGTTTTTTTTGTCCGCTTCCGAACCGACTTTGTGAACCACCCGCGCGGCCATGGGCACAGCCGAAACACCTGCAGCCCCCAGTAGCGGATTGATGCGGTTTTCTTTTTTCAGAAAAAGATTCATGAGTTTTGCCAGCAGCAGTCCTGTGGCGGTGCTGAGCATAAAAGCAAAGAGGCCCAGACAGAAAATGAAAATAACCCCGGGCTGCAGAAAATTTTCCGCATTCATGGTGGCTCCCACCGGCAATCCCAGAAAAATCGTAACAATATTCATCAGTTCATTCTGGGCAGTATGGGTCAGTCTTTCCACAACCTTTGCTTCCCGAAAAAGATTCCCCAGCATAAACATGGCCATGAGGGGAGCGGAAGCCGGAACGATGAGAATAATAATAATAACAGATACAATGGGGAAAAGGAGTTTTTCCTGCGGGCTGACCTTACGGGATTTTTTCATGCGGATCATCCGTTCTTCCTTTGTGGTCAGCATTTTCATAATGGGTGGCTGGATAATGGGAACCAGCGCCATATATGAATATGCCGCCACTGCGCAGCTGCCCAGCAGATGCGGGGCCAGTTTTGAACAAAGAAAGATGGTCGTAGGGCCGTCCGCGCCGCCAATAATGCCGATGGAAGCGGCCTCTTTCAAATCAAAGCCCATGAGCCAGGCTGTAAAAAAAGTAAAATACACCCCGGCCTGGGCACCGGCTCCCAGAAAAATCAGGGAAGGCCGGGCCAGCAGCGGACCGAAATCCGTCAAAGCCCCCAATCCCAAAAAAATCAGGGGCGGCACAATCTCCCACTGAATGCCGAAATGGTAAAAACGCCAGAGAAGTCCTTCTTCCGGTTTCATGAGATCCGTCATGGGCAGATTGGCAAGGAGAATACCGAAACCAATGGGCAGCAGCAGCAACGGTTCATATTCTTTTTTAATTGCCAGTCCGATCAAAGTAAGGCCGATGGCCCACATGATGAGCATTCCGGGTGTAACAGAAAAAATACCGCTTGTTTTGAAAACAGACAGCATACTGTCCATTATCTGCTTTCTCCTTTCGCCTTTGCACTGTTTGTTTTTTCCAGTATCAGAGCCGTAAAACGCATGGAAGCATAAAGCAGGGCCATGCTTACAAAAACACCGCCCAGACCGGCGGTAAAAATAAACAGGACTTCAGACATGTTTGCATCTCCTCAGAAAATGATACAGGATGAAAATCCGTTGCTCCGGACAGAGACGCACTGCCGTGTGTCTTCTGCGATGTCAGCGGATCGGAAAAAAAGGATGGGCCGTGTACCGGGAAAACCGCTGTCTGCTTTTTTCATATCCCTGCTCCGAAGTCAAGACGAAGCACTGATTCTTTTTTCCTTTTCCTTGCGGATCAGAAAATGAAATGTTATTCTTTTTACCGAATTATCTGCAAACTGCTTCAGAGAGGATATGTAAAATGACCGATTTTCCCCTGATCAATGCCGTCAGTTTTTCCGATCTCCTGGCCCGGACCGTTCTGGATTCTCTTTCTGCCCATATTGCCATTCTGGATGAAAAAGGCAATATTGTGGAAAGCAACCTGGCCTGGCGAAGATATGCCTGCCTGAACGGCATGGAAGAAAAAGCCGATGCCATCGGTCTGAATTATCTGAATATCTGTGATGGGGCAGAGGGAAAGGAGGCCGAAGATGCCCGGCAGGCGGCAAGGGGAATCCGGGCAGTACTGGCCGGGGAAATCCGGGAATTTCTCTATGACTATCCATGCCATTCGCCCCATGGAAAGCACTGGTATTATATGCGGGCTGTGGGTATGCATTTTGAAAAAAAAGTCATGGCCGTGGTCAGTCATGAAAACATTACCCCGCTCAAACTTGCGGAAGAAACCCTGAAAGAAAGGGAGCAGGAATTACAGGAGCAGACGCAGAAACTGGAAGAAAGCAATGTGGCCCTGAAGGTGCTGCTCAGACAGCGGGAGGATGACAAAAAGGAACTGGAGCAGAAGATGCTGCGCAATGTAAAGGAGATGGTGCTTCCCTATGTGGAAAAACTCAAAAATGCCAATCTGAAAGCAGAACAGAAAACCTATACGGAAATCATTGAAAACCATCTCAACGACATCATCTCCCCCTTTCTTCATCACCTTTCCGCAGCCGGTATTTTTCTCACTCCCCAGGAAATGCAGGTGGCGGCACTGGTGCGGGAAGGCCGTTCCAGTAAAGAGATTGCGGAAATTCTGCATATTGCAGACACCACGGTGCATTTTCACCGCAGAAATCTGCGAAGCAAATTCGGCCTGAAAAACCGCCAAAGCAATCTGCGGTCTTACCTCATGTCTTTGGCCTGATGTTCTGAACCGAAAAGGAATAGTGAGCGGACTCAGAGTATCTGGCTCAGGAAAAGTTTGGTACGATCATGGGAGGGGGCTGTAAAAAAATGTTCGGGCGTTCCCTCTTCCACCACGGCTCCGTGATCCATAAAAATCACCCGGTCCGCCACTTCTTTGGCAAAACCCATTTCATGGGTAACAACAACCATGGTCATACCCTCTTTTGCCAGGGTTTTCATTACATCCAGCACTTCCCCGATCATTTCCGGGTCCAAAGCCGAAGTCGGTTCATCAAAGAGCATCACTTTCGGATTCATTGCCAGCGCGCGGGCAATGGCCACCCGCTGCTGCTGCCCTCCGGACAGCTGATCCGGATACACACCGGCCTTGTCTCTTATTCCCACCTTGTCCAGCAGTTTCATGGTTACTTCAAAAGCCTCTTCTTTGGATCGTTTCCGGACAACCCGCTGGGCCAGTGTTACATTTTCCTGCACACTTTTATGGGGAAAAAGATTAAAGGACTGAAAGACCATTCCCACCTCGGTACGGACTTTATTGATGTCGGTCCTGGGATCCAGAATATCCGTACCTTCTATAAAAATATGACCGCTGTCCGGCACTTCCAGATGATTCAGGCAGCGGATGAAGGTACTTTTACCGGAACCGGAAGGTCCGATAACCACAACCACTTCACCGGTACGGATTTGATTGGATACACTGACCAGAGCATGCACCTCATGGGGAACCAGAAAGGTTTTGCAGATATTCTGAACGTCTATCATAACCTCTTTATCAGGCATGACCTCTTTACCGGCCATGACCTCTTCATCGGGTGCAAGTTCTTTTTCCGCTACAGTGTTTTTTACCTGATCAGGCATTTTTTCTTTTATATTCAGATCATTCACGAGGCCAGAGTCCTCCTTTCAAGATATTGGACAAACATGGACAGTCCGAAAGTCAGCAGCAGATAGAGCAGCGCGCAGACAAACCAGAGTTCAAAAGGCTGCAGACTGGTGGTGACAACTTCCCGTGTGGCTTTGGTCAGTTCCCGGATGGCGATAAGACCCAGCAGGGAGGAATCTTTGATCAGACTGATAAACTGACCGGCCAGGGGCGGCAGAATTCTCATCATGGCCTGGGGAAGAATCACATGAATCATGGTCTGCACATAGTTCATACCCAGGGAGCGGGCCGCTTCATTCTGTCCTCTGTGAATGGACTGAATGCCCGCCCTTACCATCTCCGCCACATAGGCTCCGGTAAAAAAAGCCAGGGCAGCCACCCCAAACCAGAGCGGGGGGATTTCAAAAGCACTTCCGAATTTGCGCAGCAGGTTGTTAATGAGTGTGCCCATGACAAAATACCAGATAAAAATCTGTACGAGAAGGGGAGAACCGCGAATCAGTTCAATATAGGTGATGGCAGACCATTTCAATGCGGGATTGGAGGATATGCGGGCCAGACCGGCAAAAAGACCGATGAGAACACCGAATATGATGGCGATGAAACTGACTTTCAGGGTCATCCACAGCCCCAGAAGAAGGATACCGACTTTCCACTTTTTGTAACTTCCCAGAACATCCCCGGCAAAAATCATATCCCCTTCGCTGACAGGCACTTCTGCGGCCGGTATGATAAAGGTTTTGTTTCCGTCCGGCCCTTTGATAAGAATTTCTGTTTTTTCCCCCTGGGATGTGATGGACAGTACATCGCCTTCTATGTCGGATTTGATTTCAATATCATCGTGATAAAAAAAATACTGGGGTATTCTGTACCACCGCCATGTATAATCAATCTGTGCCGTGGCTGCATAAAGACCGATAAACAGGGTTGCCATGCCCAGAAAAAAAACACCTGTCCAGACATACTGTTTCATCTGTTTTTTCCGTAAGACCTGCAGATTTTTTGATTCCATTGTTTTCCTTTGCGTATTAAAAAGGATTGGGGGTTAGGGACAAGGGGAAAAAGGAGCGGAAAGAAAAGGGGTGACAGTCTCTGTCCGCTCCCCGGAAATTCATGCTATTTTACATTCTGATACCAGTCCACCGATTTGATCCATTTATTATAAATACGATCATAACGGCCGTCATTCTGCAGCTGGCGCAGGAAGTTATTCAGCCAGTTGAGAAAATCCGGATCGCCTTTCTGAATGGCCCAGGCCAAAGGTTCATAGGTGAAAGGTTTGTCAAGGAAAACCAGTTTGTCTTTTCCCTGTTCTGCCATAATGACCACGCAGTTGGGCTGATCATACACATAGGCATCGGCTTTGCCGTTGATCACTTCCAGAACAGCCTCGGTTTCGGTTTCAAAGGATTTGTAGGTACATTTGGGAATATGACGTTTGGTGGCCTGTTCACCGGTTGTGCCCAGTTTGGATGTGACAGTATATTTGGGATCATTGAGGTCTTTGTAAGATGTGATTGTGCCTTCATGTTTTTTGTTAATCAGAATGGTCTGACCGACAATAATATAAGGATCGGCAAAATTGACCTTCAGGTTTCTTTCCTGGGTAACGGTCATGCCGCTCATAATAATGTCGAATTTTCCGGTGATCAGGGAGGGAATAATGCCGTCCCATGCTGTATTGACCGGCACAAATTTCACCCCCATGGACTTGGCCATTTCTTTGGCCACATCAATATCAAAGCCCACAAAATTGCCTTTTTTGTCTGTCATTTCAAAGGGCATATAACCGGCCTCAAATCCGACCCGGAGCTCACCTCTTTTCAGAATCTGTTCCAGTGTTGATTTTTCGGAAAGCGCAATATCGGCTCCCCATGCGGCTCCGGCCATTGTCATCATTGCCGCGGTCAGCAGTGCAATACCTTTTACCAAAGTTTTCATCCATAACCTCCTGATGATAATAAAAATTAAAAAGAGATAAATACAGGGTTCCGGAAACCGTCACAGGCGGCAGATACCGTGGAAATCCCCCGGCTGTTCATATGCTGTGACCTGTTTATTCCGAAAAAAACCGGCAGAAAATGCACATCCGCTTTTATCCCTGTGGAGAATGGAAAGCGTGAAACCGTGTGTATTTTCTGCAAACATACAGCTTATTATAACACAGAAGGCATAATGTAAATCTTTTTTTACCTGCGGAAATTGAAAATATCAATTTGCATCCGCAGGAATTCTCTGATATTCATCTTACTGAATTTTCTCTTCGGAAGAGAGAAAACAGACAGACAGAAACAAAAAAAACGCTGTCAGCTTTGCGTTCCGGTAATCTGAACGGATTGCATCCGATTCTTCGTTTATATGAAAGTGTCTGCGAAAAACCGGCTTCGGCCTTCATTTTCGCACTCCGTGCAGCCTGACCCGTTCCCGGGCTCCGCCCGGGAACGCATGGGGTGAGGCTCTGCCTCACACACTGCCGGAGTCCGGGAACGAAGTTGAAACTTTCATGCTTCGCTGTGAGTCACAGTTCATGGCGGTTTATATGAAAGTCTTTTACAACTCGTTACGGGGCTCTGCCCCGTAACGAGTCCGGGGAGAGATTTTCATGCTTCGTTGTGAGTGATAACTCATGTCGGTTTATATGAAAGTACCTGCGAAAAACCGGCTTCGGCCTTCATTTTCGCACTCCGCGCAGCTTTCATGTTTCGTTATGAGTTATAACTCATGGTGGGTTATGTGAAAAATTTTTGAAAAAACGGTTTCATTTTCACTATGCCGCAAAAACAGGCGGAATGCGCTTGAAAAAAGCTGTTCCGGCAAAAATCCGGAGTGACGGGGGGCTGACTTTTTACAGAGGCATCAGAAATAAGGACGGTATTCAATGCATGATGACTTTACGGAAAAACTGATCCGGTTGGCACTGGCGGAAGATATCGGCACAGGGGATATTACCTCAGACAGCATTGTGGGGCCGGATCGCAGGGGAAAAGGGGAAATTGTCGCAAAAGAAAATCTGGTGATTGCCGGGCTGGATATTGCACACCGTGTTTTCCTCTCTTTTGACCCGGATATCCGCTGGGAATCTTCCCGGACAGACGGCGGGGAAGCGGAAAAAGGAACGGTGATTGCCGAAATGGAAGGAAAGCTGCGGGCGCTGCTCAAAGGGGAAAGAACCGCACTGAATTTTCTGCAGCGTCTGTCCGGTATTGCCACCCATGTGCGTTCTTTTGTCCGGATACTGGGAGACAGTCCGGTGCTGCTGACCGATACCCGGAAAACAGCGCCCGGATGGCGGGTATTGGAAAAATATGCCGTCCGGACCGGCGGGGCTGCCAATCACCGTATGGGACTTTATGACGGGGTGCTGATTAAGGACAATCACATTGCCGTCAGCGGCAGTATTCGCAAAGCCGTGGAAAGTGTGCGGAAAAAATGTTCCCATCTGCTGAAAATCGAGGTGGAAGTGACAAATATGGCAGAGGCGGAAGAGGCCCTTGCCGCAGGAGCGGATGTCATTATGCTGGACAATATGGACATTCCCCGCATCCGGGAAGCCGTGAAATTCATTGCCGGGCGTGCCCTGGTGGAAGTTTCCGGGGGGGTGGGCAAAGAGGACATGCCTCTTCTGGCCGGAAGCGGTGCGGATATCATTTCATGCGGGGCACTGACCCATTCGGCCCGGAGTGTGGATATGAGTATGCGGATTTTTAATGAGACCTGAGTGTTCTTGACATCGCTCATTCTTTTTCATATATGCATTTATATGAAAGTCTCCGGAGTGCAAAAAATAAGCGAAGCGGTTTTTGCATATTACCGGTGACTTTCATGCTTCGCTGTGACCCTGCGGTCATGGCCGTTTATATGAAAATGATGAATGATGACAGTCTGTAGCAATTGAATTTTTTCATGCTTCGCTGTGAGTTATTTCACATGGTGGTTTATATGAAAGTCCTTTACAACTCGTTACGGGGCTCTGCCCCGTAACGAGTCCGGGTTGAAACTTTCATGCTTCGTTGTGAATGTAAATCATGGCCGTTTATATGAAAGTGTCTGCGAAAAACCGGCCTCCGGCCTTAATTTTCGCACTCCGCGCAGCTTTCATGTTTCGCTGTGAGTGATAACTCATGGCGGTTTATATGAAAGTTTCATCCGGCAGCATAAAGTCCCGCAGGGACGACACATAATCGCCCGGAAATTTATTTCCGGGCACCGACTTATAACATATGAACAGGAGGTTTATGTCCCGTAAATACACCATATCCAAAAAAGCGACCGCAGTTTTAATTTACAGTCGTCCTTTCCTCGCCTTTGGCGGAATGCTCTGCGCCATCGGTGTCATGTGGAACCGCAGCCCGGTTTTATATACAATGGGAGTAAGTTTTTTATTTATTTCCATGACATTTGATCTGGTGGACGGATGGTTTGCCGCCCGTTTCCGTCCGCATCCCACTCTGGCCCAGCTTGCGGACCGGATTATGGACAAGATTGTTTACTCCATCATTTTTCCCCTGATTGCCGCAGGGATGATGTGGAAACTGCTCTTTGTTTCTTCCGGTTATGCCCGGATTGAACTGCTCCATGCCATTTTTGTCATGCTCATGTGCATCAGTGTTCTGATACGGGATAATTTTGCGGGTTTTATGCGCAATTTTGCCATCCGCCAGGGTCATGAACCTGAGGCCAGTGAATATACCCGACTGCGCACTGTGATTGCCGCACCGGTGGGCGCGCTTTTATATGCCCACGCATTTTATGTGCCGGAAGGCCCCCCCTCCCCGCTCTATGACTGGATTTCATGGCTGGGAAATCTGCCCATCCGGGGCCTGTTTTTTATCGAAATTATTTTCCTCAGTGTCAGTTTCGGTTCCATTGCCGCTTACTGCCGCAAATACGGAACCCTCTGCCTGAATGAACTCTGCCTGGATGACGAGATCCTCCGCCGCCGGATACTGTCCTTTTTTCCCAATGCCCTGACAGTGATGAATGCCATGATGGGACTGATTGCCGTGTTTTTCGCTTACCAGGGAAGGGTGCGGGAAGCCTATCTGCTGCTTATCGGTGCGGCCATATTTGACAAACTGGACGGTTCCGTGGCCCGGAAACTGGGACTGACGGAGCCTCTGCCCGGCGCGGCCGCTTCCTCCCGGCAGATCAATCTGGGAAATCTGCTGGATGATCTGGCCGACGGTGTGAGTTTCTGCATTGTTCCCGCATGGATTTTTTATATTACCTTCAGCAAGGTGCAGGAACCTTTCATTCAGAAACTGGCCGTGGGGCCGGTGGCTCTTTTGTATGCACTCATGGGAATTGCCCGGTTGATTTATTTTACAATGGATAAGAATCCCATCCCCGGGTTTTTCAAAGGAATGCCCACACCTGCCGCGGCCCTGATGGTGACCGCCCCTCTGATCATGTTTGACAATGCCCTGCAGGAAGCCCCCGAATGGATTGCCTTCTGGGGAATGTTCTGTTTCATCCTGATGATTGTGGCATCTGTTTTCATGAATCTGTATCCTGTACATTATATCCATCTGGGAAGATTCATGAGTCGCAGCCGCAGTTTTGCCCGTTTCAATACCATTCTGCTTTTTTCCATTGTTTTTACTCCCTGGCTGGGGCATGTGGCTTTTATTTATCTTTTCCTGTATATGCTGTCCCCCCTTGTTACCTGGCGCATTGATCCCGAAGTGGCCGCAAGGGAAAGTTTGTGACCATTGTCATATTTCCGGCAGCATGGAAATAAATGTTTCCCGGCTCCGCATGATTTCCCGGCGGTCTTCGGTAAATATTTCAAACGTCACGGTGTTATCGTATCCGATACGTTTCAGTTCCCGAATGATTTCAGGAAAATTAATTGTACCTTTTCCGATGGGCAGGTGGTCGTCTTTCTTTCCCTTGTTGTCGCTCAGATGCAGATGGGAAAAGTGATTTCCCAGACGCTGCATAAATTCGGTCACGCGGTTTTTGCTTTTGATGTGGGCATGTCCTGCATCAAAAGTCATTCCGTGATTCGGGCAGAGTTTCATTATTTCCTCCAGTTCTTCCGGTTTCTCAAATGCACCCGCATTGGGGGGCATATTTTCAATACAGAGAAAAATATTTTTTTCTTCTGCGCTGCGTACAATCTGATGCAGGCTTTCCAGTGCATATGCTTTGGCCATATCTTTTGCAATCACCCCGAGGCCCGAAATCATTCCCGCATGTAATACAGCCTTGCCAATTCCCATTTCTGCGGCTGTATCCACCGATTCCAGTACTTCCTGCAGGGATACCCGGCGGATGCTTTCGGTCAGGTCCGCAGTATAGGCAAAGGTGGGGAGATGGCAGATCAGCCCCATCCCGTGACGATCCAGAGACTGCAGAATTTCATTTTTCTGTTCCCGGATGACTGTATAATGGGCACGGGGGGCATCCATTGTCAGTTCCAGGTAATCAAATCCCATTTCCGAAAAGAGTTCAATTTCACTTACAACCGGATTCAGTGGTGAATTCATGGCGCCGTATTGCATGGTGTTTTCCTTTATATAAAAATGTTGAATGTTGAATGCTGTAATTAATGCGAATGAAGGGTTAAATTCGGTGCTGTAAAATCAGCCGCTTATGAAGTCAGTTCCGGAAGTCTGATTTTATAATACCCTGTTTTTACTTCATCCGAAGTTTCTGACGCTTCATTGGCATAATTAACATACCCTTTGAGAAAATCGGATACTCCCGACTTTCGGTAAGTTGAGACTCCCCTCCCCTGAGGGAGGGGCAGGGGAGGGTGGATAAAACAAATAATTACAAGTTTTTATCTTCCCAATCCCCTAACCCATCCCACCGGGGGAGGGGAATTTTCTGCTTAACTTAGATCCTATCCGAAAACCTGTCTTTCGGTATTCTGAATCCCTTGTTTTCAACGGTTCCAAAAATCGGTTTCGGAGGTTTCCGGATAGGTTCTTAATGCCATTGGGACGCTGTCCGGAAACGAGTTGAAGTCCTTTACCGTAGGGTGCGTTAGCGAAGCGTAACGCACCCTAAGCTCCAGATTCCGGTGCGTTAGGGCTGGCGACTAACGCACTCCACCTGCTTCATTTTCGCACTCCGCGCAGCTTTATGCTTCGCTGTGAGTTATGACTCATGCTGTTTGCATGAAAGGGAATCACTGCCTGATTTATAGAAGACATAAGCATTTTTTTAGTGTAAAATATTTTGTTTTGCAAGGAAAAGATTGTTATTGAACAAAGGGAGGGCAGTCTGAAGGTTTATATGAAAGTCCTGCACAACCCGTTACGGGACTCTGCCCCGTAACGCATTTTTCCGGGGCTCCGCCCCGTACACAGTATGAGGCGGAGCCTCACCTCCGGTGTTACGGGGCGGAGCCCCGTAACAGGTCCGGGGAGAGATTTTCATGTTTCGCTGTGAGTCACGGCTTATGGGGGGTTATGGGAAACAGCAGGAAAAAAGGTTTTTCTGTATCTGAAAAAAGCGGTATCCGGGCCTTTGCCCTGGCTTTTCTTTTGGCTTTTGCGGATATTCGCCTGGCAGTCATTCCCCTGACTGTGTTTGTTCTTCTCTGTCTGTCCGCTCCTTTTTTCCCTTCATTTTCTTTTTTTCTGCCGGTCATCAGTCGGGGGAAGAGCGGAAAAAAGGCCGTGTCCCTGACCTTTGATGACGGCCCGGATCCTTTTTCCACACCGGATTTGCTGGCTCTGCTTTCCCGGCATGGTGTCCGGGCTGCATTTTTCATAAACGGGAAGAAAGCAGCGTCCCATCCGGAACTGATTCGGGAAATCCTTGATCGGGGGCATTCCCTGGGCAATCATTCATACAGTCATGACAATCTGCTGATGCTGAAAAGCGGGGAATATCTGGAAGAGGAGATCGAAAAGACACAGCAGGTACTGGCGCATTTCGGCATCCGCACTTATGCTTTCCGGCCTCCGGTCGGCATCACGAATCCCCGTCTGCGGGATATATTGAAAAAAAAAGGAATGTATGCCCTGAATTTCAGCTGCCGGGGACCGGACGCAGGCAACCGGTGTATCCGGAAACTGGCAGAAAGAATCCTCCGCAAAATCCGGCCGGATGACATTCTTCTGCTTCATGACGTGCGACCCTTTCCGGAGAAAAAAACGGATGACTGGCTCAGGGAAATTGACCGCCTGCTTTACGGTCTGCGCGCAAAGGGATTTTCCGTTCTTCCGCTGGAAGAATTGACGGGAGAAAAGGTGATGGCGGACAATGGAAACCGGAATCCATGAATCTCAGCTGTTTATGAACTCCGGCTTTTGCCGGACGGACAGAGTTTCTGGCTTTCTGCAGGGGCATCCGTATTCGGTAGCGGGTCAGAAAGGTTGATAAATCAAATATCTGACTGCAGGGGCGTATTGCATATGTCCGTCAGAGACCGGTTCCGGGGCCTGTGCAGCAGGCCCCTGCGGAAGGAAATCAGAGGATTTGACCCGGCACCCAATATTCCTTTGCATGAATGACATATATTTGATACATTGCATCTTTCGGAGATAGTCGGAGGATTCTGTTTCCTGATGACAGATCAGCGGATTTGACCCACTGCCGGAAAATGTATGGCCCACGGGTTCATTTTGACCGCAATTGCAATTCAATGTCATTGATTTTAGAAAATTACGGAGTGCCAGACGGAAAGTCCGGCAGTATTTTTGTAAATTATTTCAGAGTCCCAAACTTTCAGTTCAAGACTCCGGGCAGATTCTTTCCGCCTTACGTCAGTGACATTGAATTGCAATTTGTAAGATGACAGATAAACGGAATTTGTCAGGAATATCGGGATAAAATATGGCAAAACAGAAAGAAAATTTTTCAATTCTGGATATGGGAATGCTGTTTGAAGGCAGCCTTTCTTTCAGCGGAAAAGCCGTTATTAACGGAACTGTAAAAGGAATTCTCAAAGGCGGGACCATTGTTATCGGTGAGCAGGGGCGGGTGGAAGCAGAAACAGCAGCCCTGCATCTGACCGTAGGCGGCATTTTTAAAGGAAATGCCGAAGTCAGCGGACAGCTTTCCGTATTAAGCAGTGGTCGCTGTGAAGGGGAGGTACGCTGCGGAGATCTGGTGATTGAGCCGGGTGCGGTGATGAATGCGAAAATTATCCGCCGTCCTCCGGAAGAAACGGAATCCCCGCCGTCTGCTGAAAAAACAAAAGCGAAGAAAAAGAAAAAATAAATCTGCACCGGAAAAAACGGAACCGCAGGTTTTCAGCAATTCACAGGTTTTTTTTCAGAAAGCGGATAAAGTGTTCGGACAAAGGGGAAAGTGTCCGGTTTCTGCATTTGCTCAGGTAGAAATTCCGTTCCAGATTTATGCCCCGGATTTTCAGGGGGCGGATAATATGATTACGGATTTCTTCTGCCACAGCAATGGCGGAGAGAATGGAAATTCCCAGACGGTTCCGGATACCCTGAATTACAGCTCCGGTGCTGCCTATTTCTGCAATAATATGCAAATTTTCAATGGCATACCCGGCCTTTCCCAGGCTGCTGCGCACGGATTTCAGTGTGCCGGAACCGGGCTCCCGGATAATAAAAGGTTCCCCTGCCAGCATTTCCGCATCAATTTCCCCGTGTTCTGCCCAGGGATGATCCGCGGGAACCATCAGAAACATCCGGTCTGAAAGCAGTTTTTCCTGTTCAATTTTTTTTTCAGTGCTCCGTGCCCCGACAATGCCCATTTCGGATTTGCCGGAAAGAATATCTGCAATAATGCTGTCCGTATCTCCGATATTCAGGGCAATTCTGACTTCAGGATTGGCGCGGATAAAATTTCCCACAATTTCGGGCAGAATATACACTCCCGGAATATTACTCCCGCCGATGCGCAGTCGTCCGCGGATGCTGCCCTGAAACGCTGCCATTGCCGCTTCGGTTTCATCCCGCAGCAGCAGGAGTTTCCGGGCATATTCGCAGAGCAGTTTTCCGGCCGGGGTGGGCAGCACCTCTTTGGCAAGCCGATCAATGAGACGGCATCCGAAATGATCCTCCAGAGCTTTGATATGACTGCTGACAGTGGGCTGGGAAAGACGGACACTTTTTCCGGCCAGGGAAAAACTGCGGGTTTCCACAACTTTGCAGAAAATATTGAGCTGCCACAAGTCCATATCAGGAATCTGTCCTTTTGCCGGAAACCGGGGATTGCATTTTATTCATCTGCGACAGTTGTCAGGAAGAATGCAGGTTCATTTTTTTCTTGAGTTTTTCACTGACCAGGGGCGGGACCATATCATCTATATCGCCGCCGAAACGGGCTGCTTCTTTGATAATGGAAGAACTGGTAAATATCCAGCGAAGGCCGGTCATAAGAAAAACCGTCTGAATCTCCCGGTTCAGTTTGCGGTTCATCAGGGCCATCTGGAATTCATACTCAAAATCCGATACGGCCCGCATTCCCCGCAGAATTGCGCAGGCATTTCTTTTTTTGGCATAATCCACCAGCAGTCCCCGGGCCGAATCCACTTCCACATTGGAGAATTCTTTAATATTATCTTCCAGCATTTCCACCCGTTCTTCCACGCTGAAAAGGCTTTTTTTGGTCGGATTGCATAAAATCGCAACAATAATTTTGTCAAAAAGACCCGCGGCCCGCTGGATAATATCCAGATGTCCGTTGGTAACCGGATCAAATGATCCCGGATAGATGGCAGTACGTTCCATTGAAATCATTCCCTGCGGTGATGTTGTATGTTTATAAATTTTTAAAATATGCTCAGCCCGGAGAATTCTCCGAACTGTCTTCTGAACCCTTATAGGTAAAAAATGACACAAGGCTTTTCCCGTAGCGCCGCTGATCTTTCATTTTCATATCCGGAATATTTTCGGGTATTTTTTCTGTCCGGCTGTGTTCCAGCACAATCGTTGCATCCGGAGCGAGTGCATGACTGTGCATCAGATTTTCCAAAACTTTTCCGGCCATCTGCTGCTGATAGGGCGGATCAATAAACACCAGATCAAAAAGTTCTTTCTGCGCCTGCAGGAAATACAGGTTTTTCAGAATATCCCGGCAGAACAGGCGGCAGTGTTTTTCCTGCCTGCATCTGCGGATGTTTTCCCGGATGAGGGAAAGGTTTTTTTGCGTATTGTCTGTAAAACAGGCGGAAACTGCGCCCCGGCTCAGGGCTTCCAGTCCCATTGCCCCGGTTCCGGCAAAGAGATCCAGCACATGACGGTTGGGTACTTCGGAAGAAAGGATGGAAAAAATACTTTCCCGCACCCGGCCCGATGTGGGGCGGGTATGCATTCCCGGCAGGGAAATCAGCTTTCTGCCTTTGCACTGTCCGGCAATAATTCTCAAATGCTTTCTCCCATTTCCCGGATTTTTGCCCTGAGTTCCGTTTCATCCAGGCCGACCGCCCGGGCAGTTCTTTCGGCATCTCTGCCGAACTGCAGATATTTATGCCGGAGAAAACTTTCTTCAAAATATCTGATGGCCGCGGCCAGATTGTTTTCTGAAAAAAATTCATCCGCATTTTTGACTGTTTTTCCCTGGGCGGGATTATAGGGAGCCGGTAAGTCAGAGACATCAATAATATTTTTTTCCGACATCATGACCAGTCGTCCCGCCAGATTTTTCAGTTCCCGGACATTTCCGGGCCAGGAATATGCACAGAGCACTGCAAGGGCATCGGGATTTATCTCTTTCGGAGGAAGGGCACTGATACGGGCCTTTTCATTCAGAAAAATCTGTAAGAGTACGGGAATATCTTCTTTTCTTTCCCGCAGCGGGGGAACTGCGATGGGAATCTCATTGAGGCGGTGATAGAGATCTTCCCGCAGGCGTCCTTCCCGGATTTCGGTTTCCGGATCCCGGTTTGCAGCGGCAATTACCCGCACACTGACCTGTAGGGTCCTCCCTCCGCCCGTGCGCTGAAATTTCTGCTCCTGCAATACCCGCAGCAGGCGGGCCTGGGTACTGAGAGGCATATCTGAAATTTCATCCAGAAAAATGGTTCCGCTGTGGGCAATTTCAAAACCGCCTTTTTTTCTTTTTTCCGCGCCCGCAAACGCGTCTTTTTCATGACCGAAAAGTTCACTTTCCAGGCGATCTTCCGGCACGGCAGCGCAGTTGATATCAATAAAAGGTTCCTCTGCCCTCGGACTCAGCAGATGAATGGTCCGCGCCACCAGCTCTTTGCCGGTTCCGTTTTCTCCGTGAACAAATATCCACGAATCCGTCGGAGCCACCACGGCAATCTGCTTTTTCAGTTCTGTAATCACCGGACTGCTGCCGTTAATGGAATTTTTTTCAAGGGTTTTTTTCCGCAGATAACGGTTTTCCTCTTCCAGTCTGCGGAAATTGAGCGCCTTGTTAATATCCACAATCACTTTGTCTATGGAAAGGGGTTTTTCAATGAGATCAAAGGCCCCGAGTTTGGTTGCCCGCACAGCTGTTTCCACATTGCCATGTCCCGTAATAATAATCACCTGCAGGGAGGGATTGCCTTTTTTGATTTCTTTCAGGGTTTCAATACCGTCAATTCCGGGCATCCATATATCCAGCAGCACAATATCCGGGGCTTCGGCTTCAATCTTTTTCAGCCCTTCATAACCGTTGGAAGCGGTCAGCACTTCAAATCCCTCATCGCTCAGCAGTCCGCTCAGAGACTGCAGAATGGAAGGTTCGTCATCAACGATCAGAATTGTGGGAAACATAGGGGCTCCTTATTACTCAAAATCAAAAGATTCAATGATTTCTCCTTTTTCCACAAAATGCTGTATTCTATGAAATATGCTCCGTCCTCCTGCAAAAAACCGTTCCAGCTCAAGAAGCATGGGATCCTCTTTCCCCAGACTGCGCCTTGCCTCCTGCAGCAGTTCTTCTTTCTGCTGCATCAGTTTTCCAAGCTGCGCGAAGATGATTTTCCGTTTCCGGTGTTTTTCCCTTTCTCCGGCAATAACGGGAATGAGTCTGCGGATGGAATATTCCACCAGGGCATCGCGCGGGGCATTAAAGTTTTCACATGCTTTTTCCAAAGAGGACAGGGTCCTGCGGCTCAGTACATAGGTTTTCTGCACACGGGACTGCTGCATAAATTCATGACTTCTGATTTCCCTGGCAATCTGTTCCAGGGATGCAATATCTTCAATCAGATGATCAAAAAGAGATTTCTGTTTGATTCCCAGATGAATGGCCACGGTGGTGATGGTATTGATTGCATTTTCCGACAATTTGAATGTGGCCCGGACAGACTGCTTCCCTCTCAGATCCGAAGTTTTTGTCAAAGGCAGGGGAATTTTCGGAATTTCTTCCTCATTTTCATATTTTTTCATGATCCCCTCCTTTTCCGCAGGGATTAAATATATTTATTACTCACCCATAAAAAAATGAATAGTAATGACAGAAAAACCGTATGTAGCATATTTTTGTAAGAATGCAAACAGGAATATGGAAATGGCAGAAGCACAGCCGGAACAGTACAAATCATCAGTTCATCTCAAAAATGCAGCAGATCGGAAAAGGTTCCGGGACAGTTGTAAAACCGTATCCGGGGAAAATTTTCCGATCTGCTGCATTTTACAGAAAAGGACTCCGGTTTTTGCCGGAATTACGGGATTTTTGATTTTTTTGCGATTCATCACATTTCAGTTTGATAAAAATCAGAAAATATATTAATGAAGAAAGATTCGCTTACTGATTTTTATTCAAAAAACAAAAGGCAATGTCATTAACGTAAGACCCCCTCCCTGAGGGAGGGGCAGGGGGGAGGGTGAAAAGGGGCTTTCATTACAGTCCCCTGCTGCCCCCTCCCCTGACCCATCCCGCCGGGGAGGGGAATATTCTGCTTACGTCAGTGACATTGAAACGAAAGGAGAAAAAAATTATGTTCCGGCTGAGAAAAAATTTTGTCCGTCCTGTTCCCTTTTTCCTGCTGATGCTTTTCCTGATCTGCGGATGTTCCGGCGACAGCGATGAACCGCGAACCACAGTTGAAACAAAAAGAGACGACAAAGGGGTATGGTTTATCACCGGCACAGAGGATGCCACTGTCTATAATATTTTTGAGGCCCAGGGCTACGCGGTTGCCGCAGACCGGCTCTGGCAGGCCGAAACCTTCCGGCGCAGAGCCGCAGGCCGTCTGGCCGAAGTGCTTGGCCCGGATTTTCTGCAATCCGATGTCTATATGCGCATTACCGGTTATACACAGGCAGAACTGGAAAAGGGATTTGCAGAGCTGGATGCGGAGACCCGCAGCATGATTGAGGGGTATGTGGCCGGTTTTAACCGCAGAATTGCCGAAGTGCGTGCGGATAATGCCCTGCTGCCTTTTGAGTTTAAGGCGGCCGGTTTTTCCCCCGAAGACTGGACGGTTTATGATGTGCTGGCATGGGCTGCCACAATGCTGAGAAATTTTGACCCCGAAGGCGGGCCTGTAAAAGCAAGCGGACAGATTGAGAATGCGGCACTGGCCGGTGAGCTGACGGCAAAATACGGAACAGCACAGGGCATGGCCATGTTCAATGATCTGAGATGGGTCAATGATCCCCGTGCCCAGACCTATATCCATGAAACCGAAGTGCTGACAGCCCGATCCGGGCTTCCCGCGGAAAACAGAAAAAAGGCTGTGGCAGATTTGCAAAAGGCATCGGAACAGATCCGGGAAATGGAAAAAATGATTGCCCTCAGTCTGAAAAAAATCAATGCGGATGTCCGTATGGGCAGTTATGCCTGGGTGGTGGACGGAAGCCGCACGGATACGGGGAATCCCATTCTCTATTCCGGTCCCCAGATGGGTTTTTATACACCTTCCATTATCCTGGAAGGCTCCATCCGGGCCGGGGGACTGCATATTTCGGGTATGGGAATTGCCGGTCTTCCGGGCATTGTGATCGGCCGGACACCGCATCATACCTGGTCCATGCAGGTCGGTCATGCCCATACCACGGATTATTATATTGAAAATCCTTCGGATGTCCGCATGGACAGGGTGGAAACCATCAGAGTGGCCGGAAGTGATGATATTTCCCTGCCGGTTTTTGAAAGTGTTCACGGCCCGGTTATCCATCCCATGCCCTATCCGGCTGTTTCCGGTGCGGCCGATACCCCCATTATCAGCTGGAAATATTCACACCGGGGCTATGAATTCCAAACCATCGGTGCATATCTGAAAATGGCGAAGGCCCAAAGCATGGATGAGTTCGGTGCCGCGGTTGATGGCATCGCTGTGAGTCAGCATTTCTGCTATGCGGACAGGGAGGGAAACATTGCCTACTGGATGTCGGGCCGTGATCCGGTACGTCCGGAAGGGGAATACCGTTTCCCCCAGGGATTTCTGCCCGATGTGCCGGTTGCGGAATGGGATGCGGCAGTTGTCCGGCCCCGGTCTTCCGACAGGAACACTTCCAAAGGATATTATACGGGCTGGAACAACAAAAGCAGCGCGGCATATGACAACTCCTACAACAATCTTTTTTATTTCTTCGGTCCTGCGCACAGAAGTCATGTGCTGGAAGAATATTTTGTCGCCCATGAAAAAGTGGGATTTGAGGATATCAGGGATCTGGCTTTGAATATTGCCGCAACAGATTCTTTCGGACTGGATACTGAAAACGCCACCGGAGCCGGTGGAAATCCCTGGGCCTTTGTTTCCGAAATTTTCTCCGCGGCCGTGCAGAATAACCCCACCGCAGAACGGGAAGCCGCGCTTGCGCTTATGGAAGGATGGGACGGGCATTTTGTGGACGGCGGCCCCGCTCAGTGGGCAGCCGGAAAAGATCGTGCTGATGCCTGGATGCTTTCGGATGTCTGGATACTGGAAACACTCCGCCTGACTTTTCTGGATGAGCTGGGGCAGGAAACGTTTGAAAAGCAGCCGCCTTCTGTTCTTTTCAATGTCATGCTGCACGCTTTCAGCGGGGAAAATTCCGGCATTATCAACAATTATAACTGGTTCCGGAACATATCCGATGAAAATGCACCCCAGACGGCTTCGGAGATTATTGTCATTGCATTGGACAGGGCACTGGCAGCAATGGGAAGCCGCCCCTGGGGCAGGGATAAACGGGGCGAAACTGTGTATGAGCATGATATGATCGGCCCGGTGCATACCATGCCCTTCGCCTCCCGTTCCACCTACGCGCACTGTGTGGAAATGGGCCCAGACGGCCCGGTGCGTATCGAAAGCATGCTTCCTTTGGGTGAATCCGGCTTTATCGGGATGGATGCGGAAGGAAAACCGGTATTTGACGATCATTTTTTCAGTATGGCAAATGTTTTTGATACATTTGTGTACAGGGAATTCCCCCTGTTTGACTGATGATAAAATGAGGTAGGGAGTCAATGTCATTGACGTAAGACTCCCCTCCCTGAGGGAGGGGCAGGGGGAGGGTGAAAAGGGGCTTTCATTACAGTCCCCTGCTGCCCCCTCCCCTGACCCCTCCCGCCGGGGGAGGGGAATATTCTGCTTACGTCAATGACATTGGGTAGGGAGTTGTAAGGTGATTTCCTGAAAAAAATATACCGGAGGAGTGCCAGACTGAAAGTCCGGCAGTGCCTGACAGACGGCAGTCCGCTTACAGACTTTCCGTTTATGACTCCTGCAGAAGCGCTGCATTCATATTTGGAAATCGCCTAACAAAATAACCTGAACATCAAATTTTTTCAAACCGTTTTACAGCGGTTTCCGAAACTTAAAAAATTGTCCGGTTTATTTCCTTACGGACACCAGGTCAGTAAAAAGTCCCGGAGTTCCGATTCCGGGACTTTTTTTATTTAGTTCCGAATGACGGATAGTCAGTAGATCGAAAAATTTCCCCCGGATACGGTTTTACGGCTGCCCCGGAGTGCGGAAATTATATTTTTGCAAGGTTGCAGTTCCCGGTTGACATATGCAAAAATACAATTTTTGCACTCCTCCGGATACGGTTTTACGGCTGCCCCGGAGTGCGGAAATTATATTTTTGCAAGGTTGCAGTTCCCGGTTGACATATGCAAAAATACAATTTTTGCACTCCTCCGGATACGTTTCGCTCTACTGATAGTGCTTTGTCAAAGTTAAACTGACGGGTTAAACCACTCATGCCGGGCGTATTGCATACGCCCGGCATGGGTGGCTTCGGGGCGTATGCAAGACGCCCCTGCAGAAAAAAACAACTGATTTGACCCACCGCCCGAATGATGTTTATCTGCCGGAAAAATTTTTTGCGTGTGACCCAAATGGTGCAGAAAATCATCCGGCAGATTTCCCGGATTCCGGTTTTTGTGAAACCTGAAAAACGGAATCCGGTCATTGGCACTGTTTTGCTTACATTCAAATTATTTCAATGCCCGGATTCCTTTAATATCCTCGGTTTTACCCAGCATAATCAGGATGTCGCTGTCTTTGATGACAAAATTGGCGGGCGGAACCAGGAGGAAGTTTTCCGGAACCAGTTCTTTGATGGCGATGATATGCACATTGTATCTGGCCCGCAGGTTCAGATCCTTGAGGTTTTTGCCGATGAATTCCCGCGGGGGACCGACCTGCAGCAGGTCATAATCATCGGCAAGGGGAATGAAATCCAGGATATTGGGACGGGACAGGCCGCGTGCCACGCGCTGGGCCATATCGCGTTCCGGATGAATAATCTCTGTGGCTCCCACCAGTTTCAGTATTTTTCCGTGATCCTCATCCATGGCCTTGGCAAGGATTTTACGCACACCGATTTCTTTCAGATACAGACAGATCATAATGCTGGTGCTGATTTTGGTTCCCGTGGAAACCACCACCCCGTCCATATCCTCCAGCCCCAGGGATTTCAGGGCATCCCTGTTGGTGGCATCCAGAACCACGGCCTCGGTGGAATGCGGATCAATGGTCTGTACCCGGCTTTTGTCCGCATCAATGGCCATCACCTCGTTTCCGTCTTCGTATAAAGCCCTGGCCGTGTGAAAACCGAATTTTCCCAATCCGATTACTGCAAAATGTTTCATCTCCGTCTCCTTTTTGTATCGGCAGCCTATCCGATCATCAGATTCTCTTCCGAATACTCAATCCCGTTGCTTACACCGGTTCCCACGACAATATAGGAAAAGGTGAGTACTCCCACACGGCCGACAATCATCATCAGAATAATCCAGTATTTGCTCCATATTCCCAGATTTCCGGTGATCCCCATGGAAAGTCCCACGGTTCCGAATGCCGATACGGTTTCAAAAAAACAGGAAAGAAAGGAAATCTGCTGCCCGGTCTGTCCCGGATTTTCGGATGATTTGCCGAGCAGAAGCATGAACAGCACCAGAGCAATGATCCCGATGGAAACAAGAACCAGTGAAAGACTCCGGCTCACAGTTTCCACGGGGATGCTTTTTCTGAAAATATTGACACGGCGCATTCTCCGCACCCGGCTCAGGGTGAATGCGCTCAGCAGGGCCAGGGTTGTCGTCTTGACACCGCCGCCGCAGGAACCGGGGGATGCACCGAAAAACATGAGGAAAATCATCATGGCAAGAGTGGCTTCCTGTAAAGATGCGATATCCACTGTGTTGAATCCGGCGGTCCGGCAGGTTACGGACTGAAACAGGGGAACCAGAATGCGGTGGGTGAGGGACGGCAGTTCTTTCAGGCTGTTCTGCTCCAGAAAAGCAAACAGGACTGCTCCGAAAATAATGAGGATAACTGTTGTCAGGATAACGGTTTTTGTCTGCACTGACAGCCGTGCGCGTTTTCTGCTCCGCTGTTTCCGGAACCGGGACTGTACATCATAGAGTACGGGAAAACCGATACCACCCAGAATAATCAGGCCGCAGACGGTGAGATTAAGCAGAATATCTCCGCTGTAGCGCATCATGCTGTCGGAATACAGGGCAAAACCCGCATTGCAGAAGGCAGAAACCGAGTGAAATACTGCGGTATAAACCGCAGAAAGAAAAGGGCGTTCCGGATACCAGTGAACTGTCAGCAGAACGGCTCCCATCAGTTCCGCTCCCAGTGTCAAAAGGACAATGCTCCTGACAAGGCCGAAAATATCCTCCCGCGGGGTATGGGCAAAGAGATCCTGCATGACCATGCGCTGACGGAAGGAAACACTTTTGCCGATCCACTGAAACAGGGCTACGGAAACGGTCATCAGTCCCAGTCCCCCGATCTGAATCAGCATCAGAATCACACATTGACCGAAGCGGCTGAAATAGGTCCCTGTATCCACGACAACCAGACCGGTGACACATACCGCGGATGTTGCGGTAAACAGGGCATCCGTCCAGGAAATGGCCTGGTCTTTTACGGAAAAGGGAAGTTTCAGCAAAAGTGTGCCCAAAGCGATGAGCAGGAGAAAACTGCCCAGTATCAGTATCGCGGGATGGGCTTTGAGAAGGCGGAGGCGGAGACTCATGATGCAGGCCTCGGTTTCAGAAAGTATTCACACCCGCTATGGGTAGGGCTTTCGCAGATATCATGGAGCCGGGAGCCGCCCAGAACCATGCGCTCCAGATAGGCCGCGCACAGGATGATTTCCTGATCCGGCTCCATGGGCCGGTAGCGCAGGTGGGGACAAAGTTCTGCAAGATGATATCCGATGCTGTCTTCGGGTCCCATCTCTTCCATCATACTGTGCATCTGTTCCGGATCTGTCAGGCGCTGTTCCCTATGGCGCACATACTCCACCCCCGCGTTTTCCAGGGATTCCAGCAGTTCCCGGTGTCTGCAGGGGAGCAGCGCAATCAGGGGAATTTTTCGGGTATGGGGGTTGCGCCGGAGAGCCGCGCATAATTCCACCAGATTTTCACTTTCCCGCTTCCGCACCGGCCGGAAACAGACTGCAATGAAAGCGGGATTTCCCGCAACTGCCCTGTCCAGGCAGCGGATCGGACCGGAAAGCCTTTCCATGCCGGGGATGGAAAAATCATCACTGTTTCCGGGATCGCACAGCAGGAAGCGGATGTCCTGCGCAGGAAGATTTTCTTCTGTATTCTTTTTCATATGACTCATCTCACTCTCCTTTCAGTGTCCATCTCATCATCAGCCTGCTGTCCCGGCCCAGGCGGAAAACCGTAACGATTACCACGATAAACTCCAGTCTTCCCAAAAACATGGCAAGTATTTCCGCGTACAGGGCCGTATCCGGCATTCCGGCAGAGGTTACGCCTACGGAAAGTCCTGCCGTTCCCATGGCCGAAGCAAATTCAAAAAGAGAATCCGGCAGACTGTATCCGCAGGCACAGAGCAGCATGACACCCGGCACATAAATTGCGAAGAACACAGAAACAAAAACCGTGACCTCACGCACCCGTGTGTCATCCAGAAACACGCGGCGCCCGCCCTCCCAGATGGGACATTCCACAATTGCTGTCCGGGGCAGGAGGGCACGTCTGATTTCCCGCACCAGCAGTTTCCACAGCAGCCAGACGCGGAACTGCTTTATGCCCCCGGCGGTCGAGCAGGTTCCGCCGCCGATGAGCATCAGCACCGTGAGTGTGAATATGCCGAATGCGTTCCAGTTTCCGTATGTCACACTGGTAAAACCGGTTGTGGTCAGCGCGGATACTGTTTCAAAAACAGCGGCACGGGCAGATTTGCCAAGTCCGGTATAAAGGGTCCGGCAGGTGAAAAAAAACACGGCTATGGCGGATGCGGGAATCAGCACACTCAGAAGCCGGATTTCCCCGTTGCGCGCAACTGTCCGGAAATTCCCGCGCCACAGAAACCAGGCCGTGACAAAACTCAGGTTGCCCAGCAGCATGAGCGGCAGGGTTACGGCTTCCACAGCAGGGGAATTCCAGTAAGCGATACTCTCCGCGCGGGTGGAGAAACCGCCTGTGGATAAAGCGGCAAAGGAATGATTGACCGCATCAAAAAAAGACATGCCCGCGAGCCGGTAGGCCAGGGTTCCCGCAACCGCATAGCAGAAATAAATCATCAGCACCAGCCGGGCAGAGCGGCGCACATGGGGAAGCAACTGATCGCTTCTGCCTTCTGCGCCCGATATGCCTGCGCCCGCAGGTCCGGCAATGGCCGACATCATGATAATGGCCAGACCCGCGCCCCCGGCAAACTGCATCAGGCTGCGCCAGAACAGGATCAGATGCCCGGCACGGGTCACATCCGCGACGGAGAGTCCGGTGGTGGTCCATCCGCTCACAGATTCAAAAAAGGCCCTGGAAAAGGAAAGTCCCAGAACCGGTACAAACGGCCATGCGGAAAAGAGAATGACCAGTATCCAGCTGATGAACACAATGATACCTCCCTCCCGGACCGAAAGGGGGACGCTGACAGAGGGACGAAAGGCTTTCCACAGCACAAGTCCGGTGAGTCCGAGGCAGGCTGCGGGAAGAGCGAAAGCGTGTGCATTCCCCATTTCTTCCGGATAAAACAGAAGGAGCATCAGTGGCAGGATCATCACGCCCGCGGAAAGAAGCAGGATGAATCCGACAGAAGAAAAAATGGCAGCATACTGCTGCCGGAGATATTCTTTTTCCCTCACAATACGGTCTCCTATTTCTCTTCACCGGTGAAAATTTTCAGCACAGGGCCGTGGTTTTCCGGCAGGGTAATCAGGACAAGCCGGTCATCTGCCAGCAGCTGACTGGCTCCGCGGGGAACAATGGGGCGGTCGTTTCGGATGACAACCGCGACCAGGGCATTTTCCGGAAGGGTGATGTCCTTGAGAAATTTTCCCGCAACCGGGGAATCCGGGCCGAGAAGAATCTCTGTCACATTCACCCGGCCTTCTCCCACCGGAAGCAGATTGGTGATCTGCTCCAAAGCGGCCCGCTGTTCAATCAGACTGCTGATGATATGTGTTGTGGAAAACGCGGAAACGCCCAGTTTGTCAAAAATTTCCGCATTCTCCGGATCATTGGCCAGGGCCAGAACTCTGGGTACGCCGAACTGAAGCGAGGCCAGCTGGCAGATGACCAGATTGTCCTGATCCCTGGGAGTGACCGCAAGAACAGCCTCCGCCCCCATGGCCCCCGCATCCCGGAGAATTCCGGCATCACTGCCGTCACCGCAGACCACTGTGGCCGAAAGCTGCCGGGCGAGCTGAACGCATTCTTCCCGGTCCCGGTTGACAATCACAAGCTCATAGCCTTTGGCCGTGAAATTCCGGCTGAGAAAATAAAGGGTTTTGCCGCCGCCGATAATAAGAATTTTCATGACTGTATTTCCTCCTGAGGGGCGGGAGCACTGTCCGCTGCCCGGAGAAATATCTCTGCGGCCACGGATGTGGGGCAGACGGTTCCGATTCCCATCCTGGCATAGACCTCCTCTCTTTTGGGATCAAATACCCGTGCCATGACACAGGGGACATTGAAAATCCTGCGCGCGATCTGTGCCGCCATCAGGTTGACATTGTCTTCGTGGGTGACGGCAAACAGGATGTCGGCCTGTTTCAGTTTGGCAGATTTCAGCACGGAAATCTGCGTGGCATCCCCTGTGATACGGAATCCGCTGAAATCCGGGGACAGATCACTGAAAGTGTCTTCCTCCCTGTCAATCACCACCAGGGAATGCCCCGCACGGCTCAGCCGGGCGGCCAGGTGCGAGCCCAGACGTCCGCATCCGATAATCACGATGTAAAGACTGTTTTTCATCTGTATTAATTTCCGTTTCCCAGATCAATCCTGCCGAATTTGTTCCAGGATGTGAGACGGTCCAGATTGGATCGGGCCGGTTCAAATGTGGGATCAATGTCCAGGGCCGCCCGGTAGAATTTCTGCGCTGCCAGTTCGTCCCCGCGGATTTCGGAAAGTGCGGCCAGCAGGTTGTATGCTTCGGGCTGTGCCGGATCCGCGGCAATGGATTTGCGGACTGTCTCTCCTGCCATGTCAAATTTCCGGTCCGAGATATGCCGTTTGCCCAGTTCAATCAGGGATCGGTAATCTGCTGCCCCTTGTTCATCAATGAATTCACGTTCCATCACCCGTGTGCTCAGTTCCCGGATTTCAGCCGGGCTGAAGGGTTTCTGAATAAAATCCGCAGCACCGAGCTTCATGGCTTCCACCGCGGTTTCCACATTTCCGTGGGCCGTGATGATAATCACCCGGATACCGGGCCATTCCTCCCGGATCCGGCGCAGAACATCCAGACCGTCCATTCCCGGCATTTTCAGATCCAGAAATACCAGTCCGAACTGTTTTTCATGAAGCATTTGCAGGGCTTCCTCACCGTTGACAGCGGTTTTTACCTCTATCCCCATAGGTTCAAGGGATTGGGACAGGGTCAGGCGGATGTTTTTTTCATCATCCACAATCAGAAATGCTTTTTTTCCCATGTTTCCTCCTATTTCTATTGTCAAACTTAAAATGACGGTTATCCGGAACATCTGCTGAAACCGCAGGGGCGTATGCAATACGCCCTCGCAGAAATCAGATCATCCGTCATTTTCATGCTGACAGAACACTATCGGGCCACCGGCAGGGTAAAGGTAAAGGTGCTGCCCCGGTCCGGTGATGATTCCACCCAGATGGTGCCGCCGTGGGCGCGCACAATTTCTTTGCAGATGGCAAGCCCCAGTCCGGTTCCGCCGGTGACCTGCCCTTTCACCTGTACAAACTTCTGAAAAATCTTTGACTGGTATTCCGGCGGAATCCCCGGCCCCTTATCCCGCACGGACAGATGGATATACTGCCCGGTTCCGTGTGCGGAAAGCCGGATTTCCCCGTCTTTGCCCGTATAACGCAGGGCATTGGAAATCAGGTTGCTCAGCACCCAGGTAATTTTGTTGGCATCCGCGCGGACAGGGGGGAGATTTGCGCCCGGTTCGGAAATAAAGCGGACCTGATTCATCTCCATCTGCTTTCTGAAAACCGAGTGGGCATGGTCAAACAGGGTCTGCACCGGAACCTTTTCAAATTCCAGTTCAATTCTCCCTGCCTCGATTTTGGACAGATCCAGCAGATCATTGACCAGGGCTTTCATGCGCAGAACTTCCTCATGCGCGGCCTGCAGCAGTTCCCGGTCTTTTTCCGCAAGTGCGGGAGCTGCATGTTCCATAAGCAGGTCCACACTCATCCCCAGGCTGGTCAGGGGGGTGCGGAGTTCATGGGAGGCGGCCATGACAAATTCCGTTTTAAGACGTTCCACCTCCTTCAGGCGGGTGACATCCCGGAGCAGCAGCACAACGCCGGACAGGCTGCGATCCGTTCCGCGGATCACTGTAACGGAAAACAGGTAATGCCGGGTATTTTCTCCCTTCGGACAGGAGATAATCCGCTGTTCATCGGGTATATCGGGCTGTTTTCCCTTTTCGACCGTTTTCCGGATCAGGTCACAGACGCAGGGGGCAGGCAGAATATCCGCACAGTCCGGCCTGTCTGTTTCCGCAAAATGCAGATCCAGGATCCGCCGCGCGGCCGGGTTGATGCCGGTGGCCCTCAGATCCGTATCAAAGACCAGCAGACCGTCCTCAATGCTGGAAAGAACGGCCTCCCCCTTGTTTTTTTCCGAAATGATCTGCTCAATATTCATTTCATGATAATGCCCCAGTTTTGCGGCCATTTCATTGAATTCGGATGCCATGTTTCCCAGTTCATCACCGGTTTCCACCGGAATCCGTACCCCGTAATCCCCTGCGGATATCTTGCGCGCTGCCTTCATAAAACTCCGGATGGGCCGCACCATGCGTTCTGCAAGGAGGATGCTGAAAATCAGTGCCACTGCCAATGCGGCCGCAGCCACCAGCACGGTGGACCAGATGGCCCGGTGCGCGACCCGGCCTGCACGCAGACTCGCGGCATACATGGTTTCCTCATTGAGATGACGCAGTTTTACGCAGACCTCCCGGACTTTGATAAAAAGAGGGTGAACCGATTCCCGATAGGTGCTCAGGGAAAAGGGCGGACGCTTATCCCCGGCATCGGTCAAAGCGGAAAACTGCTTCCGGAACCCGGCATAGGATGTCTCAATGGAGCGTACCAGTTCCTCTTCCCCCTCAATGGTCACATTGTCCTTGGCACGGGCCAGCCATTCCAGAAATACGGCCTCGTTTTCCCGGAACTGGGCAATGCCGGTTTCACTGTCTCCCAGAAACAGAAGCAGAATACCGCTGTCCTGCCGTTCCAGCGCGTTCACCATATTTTCCGCGGCCAGAATACTCCGGTAATTCTCCCGCAGAATGGCATCCGTAGCCCGGCCCAGGGAAACCAGATTCATCACGGCCCAGGCAAACACCAGCCCCATGAGGGCAAACGCGACACCGTATCCGGTCAGTATTTTCTTTTTCAGGCTCATGGAACAGTTCTCCGTTTTCAAAGTTGTTCTTCCCGATAAACTTTAATAAACTATAGCAAACTACAGCAACAACTGTGCCATTATTTGAAAATTGTAATTTCAGACAGTTATACTTAAATCAAAAAGAGGCGGCATTGAAAAATGAAAGACAGGGGGGAATTCAGCCTTGCAGAATGCAATGCACAGAGAAGGGGCAGATCAGATACCACACATTTTTATTTTTCTGATCACTGTACAGGACAAAATATATTTATGACTTCTAAAATATATTTAATATCAAATATTTAACCTTTACCATTGCTCAGAAGATTTAATATTACAGCCACGAATTACACGAATTACGGTTTGTGCGGATTCGTGTCATTCGTGGCTGATATAAACTAGTGCTCTGTCAAAGTTAAACTGATGGGTAAAAACGGGTGAACCGCATTCTGCGGCACGCACGGTTTTCAAAACCGTGTTACAGCAGACTTTGCCGGAAATAAAAAAATGACAGAAAAATTTACCGCAAAGACGCAGGGGACGCAGAGATGCAAAGGTTTTTTCCCTGCGTCCCCTGCGTCTTTGCGGTGAAAACCTTATTTCCGA
>JAABRU010000369.1 GCA_011390755.1 Desulfobacteraceae bacterium
TCTTCCGATCTCCGTCCGTATGCTCCGGGCCGAAGCTTATGAAATCGGATTGCAGATGATGCCGGGGCTGCCGGGAGAAAGCCCGGACAGCAGCAGAGAAAGCGGGCGGAGGATAGCGGCTCTTTCCCCGGATTTTGTCCGGATTTATCCCACAGTGGTTTTGAAAAACAGCCTGCTGGCAAAATGGTACCGGGAAGGAAAATACAGCCCTCTGTCTTTGGCAAAAGCCGTGGAGCGGAGCAAAGAACTGTACTGCATTTTCCGTGAAAGACAGATTCCGGTCATCCGCATGGGGCTGCAGGCTTCGGAAGACCTCAGCACAGATGCGGCCGTTCTTGCCGGTCCCTGGCATCCGGCCTTCGGTTTTCTGGTCCGTTCACAGATATATCTGGAAAAAGCCCTGCACCTCATTTCTTCGCTTTCTTCAGACAATACGGATTTGAAAAACAAAGAAATCTGTCTGAGGGTGCATCCCCGGCGCATATCCGAAATGCGGGGGCTGAAAAACCGGAATACCGGAATCATCCGCGGAAAATACAGCCCCCGCAGTCTCAGAATTCTTGGGGACGAAAATACGGCAGACGGAGAAATCCGCTTGCATTTTGAGGAACTGCCAGAAGGATAGTATAACCCAGGTTGCCACCTGTCAGGGCGGCAGGCAAAAATCAGGCACAGTTACTCAAAAGTTACCGGAACGAAAAATCAGCAGGTTGCGTTTATAGGTGGCAACTTGGGTTATCGTGTTTAATCTAAATTGAGCGGTTTTTTTCAGATAAACCGACCGAATGTCCGGTAAGCGGAACTTTGCCTGTTTTACGCTTTTCGCCCGGAGGGTGAAGAACCGGAAACTGCTGAGACCCTGATATTTCCGGCCGGAAATTATTTTCAGGTCTGAGAACCGCTCAATTTAGGTTTAATTGCCTGTTATAATAAAAATATTATAATATTTGCAAGATTAAATCGCTCAATTTAGGTGAAAGTCTGGCAGTGTCCGGCAAATGACAGTCCGCTCACAGACTTTCAGTCGAGACGGTACATTTATATTCGGAAATCGCCTAACCTGACGGCAATGGGATTTGGCGGTGTGCTGACCCCGGAACACACTGAAGAATCCGTCAGTAACTGTCAGTCGGCAGGAATATGTATCAGCCGGATTTTCCAGGATGCCATCGCTGTTTTCAGTTTTTCCTTTATATCTTCCGGAAGTTCCTGAAATTCACAGCCGGCAGCGAAACGGTCGGAACTCTGTACGGAGATCCACCTGACCTTCATTTTTATATCTTTCATAAATGCCAGTGAAGAGATCCCTCTGATTTCTGACAGACGGATCACATCCCCTTTTTTCAGGCATTCAGACATGTCCTGATAGAAAAGAATTCCCAATCCTCCCAGACTGAGATCCATAATGGCGGCTTTATGCATTTCTTCGGGGCAGTCTTCCATAATAAAAATACCGGGAATACTGTTTTCCCCGGTAAACTCTGTGCGTTCAAATCTTCTTTTTTCCTGTGCCATTCTTAATACAGATTCCTTTTTAAAGCAAGGTGATATAAAGTCAATACTGTTTATTTGGGGATTTCCCAAAAATATAAATTCCCCGTTTTCCATACTGAATGCCGGGTTACGCTTCGCCTGCCCGACCTGCTTTGGGCGGCTTATTTCTTTTGAAGCCCTACCTGCGTTATTCATAAATTCCGGCAGTCGCCCGAAAATAAGGCAAATGCTGAATACCGGCTTTACCCCCGGCTTTCAGCCAAAGCGTTTTGATTCGGAGACTTGTTCAGGTTTATGAATAATACAGGTGAAAACACTTCCCGGAGGAAAAGGGCTTTTTTTGCTTTACAGACTGTTTCGAGAAACCTCTGGCAGGTCGGCTGTGCAAAACCGGGATGATTACAATTACCGGTCAATATACCAAATACAGTGACTGCTGTAAAGGGCATGAAAAAATCGCCGCGGAATATTGTCTTTTCCCTAAATCAACAGTTCGGTAAAAAAAATTCGGACTGAATAATTTCAGCAGGCTGTAAAACGCAAAAAAATATTAAGATTTAATGATTTCAGATAGTTATATTTTCATGCTCTGCAAATCAGAGAAAATTACCGAACCATTGTAAATGGAATGTCAAATAAATTTTTTACCCTTTTAAAAAGTCCGGACAGGGGAGTCCGGAGTGAAAGTCTGGAAGTTTGCAAACTTTCAGTCCGGCACTCCTCTGCAGCTTTTCTGAGTATACAGAAATATATTTGGCAGCCCACTGAATCCGGTTCATCTGTTTGAATCTGCGGTTTGATTTTCCGACTCGGGATTTTTTGATTGTGTCCTGTGATAATTGAAAAGACCCTGCGTCCGTCTGTTAATGCACTGATTCTGAAACGGATCGGATAATTTTCTGAATCATTTGCAAAAGCACGGCGGATA
>JAABRU010000234.1 GCA_011390755.1 Desulfobacteraceae bacterium
CAAATGATTATTTTTGGATATGTTGTAATTTCAATATGTTAAAGATTTGTAAATTTGGAAACTTTTAAAGATTCAACAGCATGATAATATTGTATTTTTTGTTCAATCATAAGATTTTGCCTGCACAGGTTCAGTACAACATACCGAACCAGTATGTGTGTTCAGACCAACCCCCGGAAGTGTAATGTCATGGTACTCTGGCCGGGAACCAGTTCTGTATCAGTGACTGTTCAGACCAACCCCCGGAAGTGTAATGTCATGGTACTGGCCAATTCGGGTCCGTTTTGCCGTTTTTCAGCGTTCAGACCAACCCCCGGAAGTGTAATGTCATGGTACCTCCTGACGGTCGCCCCAACAACAGGATTGCCGGTTCAGACCAACCCCCGGAAGTGTAATGTCATGGTACTCCGATGGGCTCCATTAAGGAGCCCTCATCCACCGTTCAGACCAACCCCCGGAAGTGTAATGTCATGGTACGGTTGAGTCAACTGGAATCTTGAACCCTTTTGGTGTTCAGACCAACCCCCGGAAGTGTAATGTCATGGTACCCCGTCAAGGGGTTGAAACGGGTTTCAGTCAGTGTTCAGACCAACCCCCGGAAGTGTAATAAAAAGGTGTCAGGATGGAAGGTGTCAGGTGTTCGGAGAAGTGCGGAGAGGGTTTCCGAACACTCTGACACCTGACACCTGACACCTGACACCTGACACCTGACACCTGACACCTGACACCCCTTATTCAGACCAACCCCCGGAAGTGTAATGTCATTCAATTGTCAGAATCAGGATTCTCAGGATTAAAGGATTTTCAGGATGTTATGATAATCCTGTTCATCCGTTCATCCTGAAAATCCTGATTCAGACAGATAGGGGCAGACCAACCCCCGGAAGTGTAATAAAAAGGTGTCAGGATGGAAGGTGTCAGGTGTTCGGAGAAGTGCGGAGAGGGTTTCCGAACACTCTGACACCTGACCCCTGACACCCCTTATTCAGACCAACCCCCGGAAGTGTAATAAAAAGGTGTCAGGATGGAAGGTGTCAGGTGTTCGGAGCAGTGCGGAGAGGGTTTCCGAACACTCTGACACCTGACACCTGACACCCCTTATTCAGACCAACCCCCGGAAGTGTAATAAAAAGGTGTCAGGATGGAAGGTGTCATAAAAAGGTGTCAGGATGGAAGGTGTCATAAAAAGGTGTCAGGATGGAAGGTGTCAGGTGTTCGGAGAAGTGCGGAGAGGGTTTCCGAACACTCTGACACCTGACACCTGACACCCCTTATTCAGACCAACCCCCGGAAGTGTAATAAAAAGGTGTCAGGATGGAAGGTGTAATAAAAAGGTGTCAGGATGGAAGGTGTCAGGTGTTCGGAGCAGGCAGGGTGCGTTAGGCGCCAACCGTAACGCACCGGAATTTGGAGCTTACGGTACGTAGGCTTCGCTAACGCACCCTAGTGTATGCTGTGTACGGGGCAGAGCCCCGTAACGAGTTGTGCAGCCTGCGCGCAGAAAGTTCTGGATACAATGGAAATTACAATGGATATGGCAGAGACATCCGGTGAGAATAACGGGGAAGAGCGGGAAGGGGAAAGCATTGCACGCAAACCCCCGCCCATTGCCTGGGATTTACCGAAAGAATAAACAAAACCGGGAGTTTTGCGTCCGGGCGGCAAATCCCGGACCGGAAACCCCTTCTATTTATCCAATGCCTTCAGACGTTCGCCCGCCTTTCTGGCAAATTCACTGTCCGGATATTTTTCCATAATCTCCGCATACAGGCGGCGGGCATGTTCCGGATTGTTCTGCAATTCTTCCAGCTGCGCGGTATCATAGATTTCTTTGGCCTTTCCCCCACCGCATCCGCAAAGGAACAGGGAGAAAATTAGCAGTAGTACCAGAATGATTTTTTTCATATCGCTTATTCTTTTCTTTTTTATCATTATCCGGCCTGCACCCCGGAAATCTGTCCGATGGCCCGGTCGGGTATGGAACCCTGTTCCTGTTTGTAGATATTGGCAAATCCCGTGGCCGGGCTGGCAGATGCCTTTCTGCCCACGTAGGTGATCTCCTTGCCGGTGATTTTCCGCAGTCTGGCTTCCATAAAATTCCAGCCCTCCATATTTTCCGGCCCTTCCTGCACCCAGAACCACTGTTCGGCACTCTTGTACTTTTGGACAATTTTTTCCAGTTTTTCCTGGGGGAAAGGATAAAACTGCTCCACCCGGACAATGGCCATATCATAGGCTTTCAGGGTCTCCCGCCGTTCCAGTATCTGGTAATAAATTTTGCCGCTGCAGAAAATCACCCGCCGGACTTTTTCAATACGGGCCGGATCATCCATGACTTCCGCAAATGCGCCGCTGGCCAGTTCCGAAAGGTCCGATACGGCTTTGGGAAGGCGGAGAAGGCTTTTGGGGGTCATGAGAATCAGGGGTTTTCGCCATCGGGCCTTCACCTGGCGGCGGAGCAGGTGGAAATACTGTGCCGGTGTTGTCAGATTGCAGACCTGCATATTCTCATGTGCGCAGAGCTGGAGAAAACGTTCCAACCGTGCGCTGGAATGTTCCGGGCCCAGCCCTTCCCAGCCGTGGGGCAGGAGCATGACCAGTCCGCTGCGCCGCTGCCATTTGCTTTCTCCGCTGGCGATGAAAAGATCAATCACCCCCTGGGCATTGTTGGCAAAATCCCCGAACTGGGCTTCCCACAGGGTCAGGCCGTCCGGTCTGACCAGAGAATAACCGTAATCAAAACCCAGCACCCCGACTTCGGACAGGGAGCTGTTGAGCACGGTGAACGCTGCCCCTTTCTGCCCGATCTTTTGCAGAGGAATGAGACTTTCCCCGCTTTTGCTGTCCGTGAGCACACTGTGGCGCTGGCTGAAAGTTCCCCTGCCGCAGTCCTGTCCGCTCAGGCGGATGAAATACCCTTCATCCAGCAGGGAGGCAAAGGCCAGGGCTTCGGCATTGGCCCAGTCTATGCCCTGTCCCTTTTCCACGGCCTCCAGCCGGGCAGAAAGCAGACGTTTCAGTTTGGAATGGGGCGTAAATCCTTCGGGAAAGGTATTCAGCTGCCGGGCCAGTTCCTGCAGTTTTGCCTCATCCGCACCGGTGGGAACCGGTTCATGGGAAAAATCCCCGTGGTAATTTTTCCATTCCTCATAGAACAAAGGTTTGGGAAAAATGCGGGGATTATCCTGTGCGGCCTGAAAAGCATCTTCCAGACAGATATTCATTCCCTTTTCAATTTTTTCCATTCCGGCTTCGTCAATATCCCCGTTTTCCAGCAGTTTCTGCCCGTAAATTTTATATACCGGGGGACGTTCCTTAATGCGGTCATACATTTTGGGCTGGGTGAAATAGGGTTCATCCCCTTCATTATGCCCGAAACGCCGGTAGCAGATCAGATCAATCACCACATCCTTGCCGAATTTCATGCGGTAGTCCACAGCCAGTTTTGCCACATGGATTACGGCTTCGGGATTTTCCCCATGGACATGGAAGACGGGAACCATGAGCATTTTGGCTATGTCTGTGGAATAACGGGTGGAACGGGCATTTTCCGGCAGGGTGGTATAACCGATCTGATTATTGATGATAATGTGGACGGTTCCTTCGGTTTTATAGCCCTCCAGTTGGGAAAGGTTCAGGGTTTCCATAACCACTCCCTGCCCGGCAAAGGCCGAGTCCCCGTGAATCAGCAGGGGCAGCACCGCGCTGCGGTTTCCATTTTTCAGCATGTCCTGCCGGGCATAGGCTATGCCTTCGGCCACCGGATCAACTGCTTCCAGATGACTGGGATTGTTGACCATGAATACCCGCATGGATTTGCTGTTGGCCAGCTGAATATCCGTGAGATAGCCGTTGTGGTATTTCACATCGCCCGCGCCGACCAGGCTGTCAGGCTCATAACTGTTGATGAATTCCCGGAAGATTTCCTCATAATGCTTGTACAAAACATTGCTCAGCACATTCAGCCGTCCCCGGTGGGCCATGCCCAGGATGATTTCCTGTCCCCCCTGCTCCGAAGCCTGAAGCAAAATGGTATCCATCATGGGAATCAGGGAGTCCCCCCCTTCCAGGGAAAAACGGGTCTGGCCCATGTATTTTTTATGCAGATAATTTTCAAACAGGGCCGCCTGATAGAGTTTATTGAGAATGCGGACTTTTTCCTCTTTGTCATATTCCGGCTGATTTTTCACCGCTTCCATCCGATCCTGCAGCCAGCGTTTTTCCGCCGGGTCCTGCAGGTGCATGTATTCCACCCCCACAGAACGGCAGTAGGTTTCCTTCAGTTCCCGGATAATGTCTTTCAGGGGAACGCTCTGCGTGCTTCCGAACCGCCGGGTATAGAATTCTGTATCCAGGTCTTCGGGATGCAGCCGGAAAGCCGGAAGATCAAGCAGGGGATGGCTGAGCGGGCAGGAGGCCAGCGGGTCCAGACAGGCCAGCAGATGCCCCATATCCCGGTACCGGTATTTCAGGGCCTCCACACGGGACTGCTGCAAAGCCTTGTCCAAAGTGCAGGCATCATTTGAGATGGCTTCAGGTGAGATGGCTTCAGATGAGATGGCTTCGGAGGAAACAGCCGCTTCATCCGAAGTTGCGGTGTCCGGAGAGGCCGATGCAGGGCCAATCCGTTCCGCCATTTCAAATCCCTGGAAAAAAAACTGCCAGTCTTTGGAAAGAGATTCGGGATTTTTTTTCCATAACTGATACTGCTGATCAATATAATCAATGTTCATGGTTTCGGGAATTTTCATGTTTATAACCTCGCAATCAGGTACTTGACAGTCATATATTCTGTTTACATCTCCCTTTGAAAGGCAGGACTGTTAAATTCTGTGACAAGTGACGGAAATTATTGGAGTGTAAGCAAAACAGTGCGGACGACCGGATTCCGGTTTCACGAAAACCGGAGGCCGGGAAATCCGCCGGATGACTTTCTGCATCATTTTGATTACACTCAAATCATTATCC
Source organism: Desulfobacteraceae bacterium (assembly GCA_011390755.1). GTDB lineage: Bacteria > Desulfobacterota > Desulfobacteria > Desulfobacterales > Desulfococcaceae > JAABRU01. Next base: position 4,969 of record JAABRU010000234.1, read on the forward strand.
CCCCTTTTGCAAATAATACTGTTGACGTAAAAATTTAAAAACTGCTTTCCGGCACCCGGAAGCATTTTATCCCGTCCGCAGTATTTCCGCAATTTTTTCCTGGGATTCTTTTGTCAGATAGGGATGCATGGGAATACTGAATATGCGCCGGGAAATCTCCTCACTGATGGGAAAATCCCCTTCCCGGTACCCCAGATCCGCAAAAGCACTTTGCAGATGCAGGGGAATGGGGTAATAGATGGCCGTGGGAATTTGGGCCTCCTGCAGTTTTTTCTGTATTTCTGTCCGGTGATTTTCATTTTCTGCCAGGAGGGAGTACTGCGCCCAGATGCTTTTCATCCCCCCGGTAACAGAGGGAAGCCGCAGATTTGGTATACCGGCCAAAAGACTGCTGTATCGCTGTGCCGCCTGATGCCGCAGTTTTACCTCTTCCGGAAATATGGAAAGTTTGGACAGCAGCACCGCAGCCTGTATGGAATCCAGGCGTCCGTTGATACCGATGCGGATATTGTCATATTTATGGGGGCCGGAGCCATGCACCCGGATGGAACGCATCTTTTCTGCCAGCTCATCGCTGTCGGTAAACAGGGCCCCCCCGTCTCCGTAACAGCCCAGCGGTTTGGCCGGAAAAAAAGAAGTACAGGCAATGTCAGCCAGCGCCCCGGCCTTTGTTCCGTGATATTCCGCCCCAAAGGACTGGGCCGCATCTTCAATGAGAAACAGGCCGTATTTTTGGGCAATACTGCGGACAGACCGGTACTCGGCAGGCAGACCGAACAAATCCACAGCAATAATCCCTTTGGCAGCCGGAAGTTCCTCTGTTTTCCCCGGAAGGGGACAGGGATCAGATTTTTCCCCGCGCAGGGCTTTTACCGCTGCTTCCAGTTTTTCCGGATCGATATTGAAGGTCAGCGGATCAATATCCGCAAACACCGGAACCGCTCCCAGCAGACGAATGACTTCGGCTGTGGCAATAAAAGTAAAGGGGGTGGTAAATACCGCATCGCCCGGGCCGATACCGTATGCCATGAGTGCCATGAGCAGCGCGTCTGTACCCGAAGCGCATCCGAGAACATGGCGGACACCCGTATAGGCCGCGAGTTTTTTTTCCAGTTCCGGAATTTCCGGGCCCATGATATATTTTCCATGATCCAGAATATTCCGGATACGCTCTTCAATTTCACTCCGAATACGCTGCTGCTGGGCAGTCAGATCAATAAATTGCATTATTTTATTCCTGTTTTTTTATACATATTCCTCAAAATGGGTCAGCGGCGGTTTTCCGATGGGGAAAACATTAAATCCGATGTCAAACAGCCTGCTGTGATCCAGAATATTTCTGCCGTCAAAAACAAATGCCGGTTTGATCATGGAAGAAAAAATCCGCTCATAATCCAGCTCGGAATATATTTTCCATTCCGTAATCACCGCAACGGCATCGCAGCCTTCCGCAGCAGCATAGGGATCTTTTTCATAATGAATATCCCCGGCGCAGTCTTTCAGATCATGTTTTGCATTTTCCAGGGCCTGGGGATCGCTGATGATAAGGCGGGCTTTTTCCTCTGCCAGCTTCCGGGAAATAAAAATCCCCGGACTCTCTCTGGTGTCCCCGGTGTCGGCTTTAAAGGCAAAACCCAGCAGACATATTTTTTTTCCGGCCAGTGTATTGAACATGGTATTGAGCATATTCAGCACAAAACGTTCTTTCTGAAAATCATTGATCCGGATCACACCTTCCCAGTAATCCGCAACCGGTTCCAGACCGTAATAACGGCAGAGATACACCAGATTCAGAATATCCTTTTTAAAACAGGAGCCGCCGAAGCCCACACTGGCATTGAGGAAACGGCTGCCCAGCCGGCTGTCCATTCCCACAGCCCGTGCAACTTCTGTTACATCCGCATCGGTTTTTTCGCAGAGTGCGGATATGGCATTGATGGAAGATATTTTCTGGGCCAGAAAGGCATTGGAAACCAGTTTGGACAGCTCACTGCTCCAGAGATTGGTGGTGATAATTTTCTCTTCCGGGACCCAGTTGGCATAAATTTTGACCAGTTCTTTACGGGCTTTCATACCCGCGGGGGTTTCATCGGATCCGATAAGTACCCTGTCCGGATTTTCCAGATCCTGTATGGCCGTTCCTTCGGCAAGAAATTCGGGATTGGAAAGCACTTCAAACTGTTTTTTTTTATCACCGGCCGTCAGAATCCGTTTCATGGCCAGGGCTGTTTTTACGGGCAAAGTGCTTTTTTCCACAATAATTTTGGGAGATTGCGAACAGTCCCGGATCTGCCTGGCTGTTTTTTCCCAGTACTGCAGATCCGCTGCCATCCCCGCGCCCGCACCAAAACTTTTGGTGGGTGTGTTGACACTGACAAAAATAATATCCGCTTCCTGAATCCCCTTTTCGATTTCTGTGCTGAAAAACAGATTTCTGCCCCGTGCACATTTTACAACATCATGCAGACCGGGTTCGTATATGGGAAGGCTATCCGAATTCCACCCGGCAATCCGCTCCGGATTAATATCCACCACTGTTACTGTGTACTGCGGGCATTTGCAGGCAATCATCGCCATGGTCGGGCCGCCCACATATCCGGCCCCGATGCAGAGAATTTTTTTGTGTTTGTTCAAGGTTCTGCCTTTCCTTTTTCCGATGCGGTCAGTTTATAGATGATTTCATTTTTTCCTACCATGCCCAGTTCCCGCCGGGCCGTATTTTCAATATATGCGGCATCGCTTTTGAGGCGTTCGATGCTGCGGCAGAGGGAAAGGTTTTTCTGAATCATGATTTGATTTTTCCAGACCATACTGTCCCGGCTTTTTTTCATCATTTTCAGCTCTGCCAGACCGTTATCCCCGTATATAATAAAGAGAAAAAGTGAAAGTATGACAATAACTGCCATGCTCAGAAATATGTTATGACTGTAATTCATGAATGCCCTGCAAAAAAATTTCCATCTGTTTACATTGCCTGTCCGAATTTACTAATTACAGGAAATAAAAGGTATTTGCAAGGTATTTCCGATATTCCCCGCATTTCCGGATAAGGCAGACCCTTTTTCTTTTGTTGTCATTTATATATGATAGAGGTTATATATAGAAAAGTATGATGATTCACTCAGAAAGGTACAGATTTTCAGAAATGAAATTCCGCAGGGCGGCAGGAAGGAGAAGTACGGAGGTATATCTCCGATCCGCAAGGCGGTGAAATGTAATTTCCGGAAATCTGAATATGTTAACAGCAGAAACAGGAGACAGGATGGGGGTATTTCTGCACTCCGCTTTCTGCCCGCTTTCAATCCGGAGGACAATGACAAAAGAATCCGTATTCAGTCAGGAGGATGCTGTCATTCTGGTGGTGGATGATACACCTGCCAACCTGCATCTGCTGAGAACACTGCTGTCTGCCCGGGGATATTCGGTCCGATCTGCTCCGACGGGCAGACATGCATTAATATTTCTGAAAAAAACTTTGCCGGATCTGATTCTGCTGGATATTAAAATGCCGGAGATTGACGGTTATGATATGTGCAGACTGCTGAAAAAAGAAAAACGGACAGCGGATATTCCCATTATTTTTATCAGTGCACTGGACACTGTGACCGACAAAGTAAAGGCCTTTGCCCTGGGCGGTGCGGATTATATCAGCAAACCCTTTCATCCGGATGAGGTTTTGTCCCGGGTCCGCACCCATCTGGATCTGAAAAAGGTGCATAGGGAACTTGCGGACAGAAACAGAAGGCTGGAAAAAGAGATTCTCGAACGGAAACATGCGGAAAACGCACTTCGCCGTCAGTCCCTTGAGCTGCAGGAAAGACTGGCCGAAAGAGATCGCCTGATTGCCGAACTGAAAAAAGCCGCGATACATATCAAAACCCTCAACGGTCTTCTGCCGATATGTGCAAGCTGTAAAAATATCCGGAATGACGAAGGATACTGGGAGCAGATAGAGGTGTATATCCGGGATCACGCCGATATCACCTTTACCCACAGCATCTGTCCGAACTGTAAAATCAAACTTTATCCCCCGGACAAATATCCGGAGCTGTACCGGGACTGTCCGGACGGGGCAAATGCAAAACAGAATATTACAGAATGCAATGTTCGGGAAAAGAAGCCCTGATTTTTCTGTCCGGTTTTCGGAGACAGGGGGGGGGTTGGGGGTCAGGTGTCAGGTGTTAAGTGTCAGGTGTCAGGTGTCAGGTGTCAGGTGTCAGGTGTTGGGTGTCAGGTGTCAGGTGTCAGGTGTCAGGTGTCAGGTGTCAGGTGT
>JAABRU010000235.1 GCA_011390755.1 Desulfobacteraceae bacterium
AGGGAATTTTGGCCGGATTTTCCCAATCATTTCAGTGTCCCAAACTTTCAGTTCGGGACTCCCCGGCCTTAACGCAGTGGCATTGGGACGCAGCAGCATTCCCGTCAGGTGAAGACTCCGGGGGACTGCCGATCTGAGAGTCCGGCTCTGTTTTAATAAATAATTTCATATTGTTGTACTTACAGACCGGATACCGCCGCTCGTAAACGGAGGGCAGTGCCCCCGAAGAGAATCCTGATCCGGCGTTCAGCCCCTATTATGTATTTTTTCCACTTTTTCCAGCAACGCTTTTGCATTCAGCACCATAAGCAGGCTGCTTCTGAGTTTTCCGATACCTTTTATCAGTTCCGGGCTTCCCCGCAAACCGCTCTCCGCAAGGGCGGCATGGTCTCCGTTCATTTGTTCAATCTCATCTTCATGTAACTCCGCCACATCCCCCACACTGTCCACCAGAATACCGAAAGATTCCCCCACATGGGGTTTAAGCAGCACAATACGGTGGGATTTTCCCACCTTTTCTCTGTCAAATCCCAGAAGTACCCGCAGATCAATCACCAGGTGAACCTGCCCCCGGATATTGACAAGACCCCGGACCTCCCCACCAGCGTGTAAAACCGGTGTAAAAACTGTCGGAATCTGAATTTCTTTCACATCCAGAATATTGATACCGAAAAGGCTGCCGGTGATATGAAAAGTACAGAACTGAATACTTGCCATTGCTGATTCCTTTCATTCCTTCATGATTGATTTTGATACATTTACCAAAAGTTCCTCCCGATCCAGTTTGATCTGGTATCCGTTAAAACCCACCGATTGGGCTTTTTCCCGGTCTGCATCGGAATCCAGGGCTGTCAGGGCAATGGCCGGTATGTCGGGAACCGGGCTTTCCCCGCGGATATAGCGCATGAAATCCCATCCGTCCATCACCGGCATATCAATATCCGATATAATCATATCAAAATGCTTTTTCTGGATAAGGGCCATGCCCTCCTGCCCGTTTTCCACAGCCGTGACTTCATAACCGTCGGTTTCCAGGTAATCTTTTATAAGATTCCGGAAGAAAGACGTATCTTCCAGCAGCAGAATGCTCCGCCGCTCATCGGGCGGGGGGGCCGATTTTTTTCTTTCTGCAAACCATTCGGGTTCGGCCCGTTCAATCAGCCGGTAGATATCCAGAAAAAGGGTCATATGATCCCGGATCAGGGCGGTTCCCAGCAGACCGTCTTCCATATGACTTTCCCGGTTCAGCTGCAGCGGGGTGATGACCGTGTCCACGACTTCCGAAAGCAGAATTCCGAAGGGACGGCGGATATGTTTGGGCAGCAGCAAAAGCATTTTTTCTTTTTCAGTGCAGTCGGATACATGGAGAATGTTTTCCATGCGGAGAAGACGGCAGGAAATATTTTCTACTGCGACAAATTCTTTGTTTCCGATTTTTTCAATGCGGGATAAACGGATGGGCTCAATCCGGCGGATCATGGGCAGGGGAATGGCAAACTGTTCCCGGGGGCCGCTTTTGAAAAGAAGGACAGACTGGTATTCTTCTTTGGAAAAAATTTCCTGCGTCTGTTCCTCTTCCCGCAGATTGAACTGCACATCTGCATGGGCCGCCAGTCCTTCCGCGTCCAGGATCAGGGCCGGGTTTCCGTTTCCCGTAATGGTGGTTCCCGCATAAACCGAAAGGGATTTCAGGGCAGAATGGACAGGATTGACCACCACCTCTTCCACCCCTTTGATTTCATCCACGATCAGTCCGTAAGGCTTTGTGCCGATTTTCAGCACAAGAAAATGCAGTCTGCGGATTTTGCTTTCTTTCTGCCCGCTGATGATTTCACGGGCCTCCCGCGCGTAACGGGAGCTGATTTCCGCCCGCTCCTTTCGGGTGAAAGGCCGTCTGTGCCGGAAAACTTCATGGAGCCGCACCATGGGAAGCAGGCGGTTTCTCAGACGGAACACCTCCTGTTCCCCTGCAATTTCAATGCGCGTATATACATCCTGATTCCGCAGACAGACCAGCTCCGCCAGGTCGGACTGGGGAATGGCATAGGACTGCCCTCCGGCTTCCACCAGCAGGCAGGGAATAATGGCCAGTGTCAGGGGCAGACGCAGATGCACACAGCTCCCCTCTCCTTTGTCTGTGGAAAGGTCAATGGATCCGCCCAGGCGTTCCACGCCGTCGCGCACCACATCCATCCCCACTCCCCTGCCGGAAATATCGCTGATATCCGCGGCCGTGGAAAAACCGGAAAGCAGAATCAGGTTAAGGATTTCCCTTTCATTCATGCGGGAAAGTTCGTCGGGGCTTTTCAGACCGTTTTCAAGGGCCTTGTCGCGGATGGCCCCGGTATCAAATCCCCGGCCGTCATCACGGACTTCCAGATTGATCTGGCCGGACTCGTGCCAGGCCCGGACCCTAATCCGGCCGCTGGGCGGTTTTCCGGCCCTCCTCCGTGTTTCCGGCATTTCAATGCCGTGATCGCAGCAGTTCCGGATCAGATGGATCATGGGATCGGTCAGGGCCTCCAGAATGCTTTTATCCAGCTCGGTTTCACTGCCCAGGGTGCGGATTTCGATTTCCTTGCCCAGTTTCCGGCAAAGATCACGGACAATGCGGGGCAGTTTGGCAAACAGTTTTTCCACCGGCTGCATCCGGGCCTGCATAATGCTTTCCTGCATTTCCGAGGTGACAATATTCAGCCTTTGGGAAATGCCCCGGAATGCTTTTTCCGAAAGGGTCATGCGCAGCAGATTGTTGCGCACCAGCACCAGCTCTCCGGCCAGTTTCATCAGCTGATCCAGCAGCTCCACACGGATGCGTACCGTATCGGGCAGATCCCCGCTCTCTGCAGGGACTCTGCTGTCCGCGGAATTTCTTTCTTCCGCCGGGATTTGCGGCGGGGAGGGCGGTATTTCATCCCGGATATTTTCCGCAGCTGTCTGCTGTTTTGCAGAATGCGTTTTTTTCCCCTCATACCGCACCTCTCTTATTTCCATATCATCACTGGCTGTAAGAGAAAGGATTTCATCGGATGTCAGAGAGGTGGCATACAGGGCATTCCAGATGAGGGGGGATTCGCGCAGATCCTGCTCGAAATCATCGGCCCGGGTTTCTGCTCGGGAATCCAGAATCAGCCCCTGGCGCAGCAGAAGGCGGATAAGACTGTCCGGTTTGATGCCCAGTTTATTCTGCAGCTCATTCAGATTGCATTTCAGTACAAAAAGATGGGTATAGTTGCCGGGCAGACTGCCCAGCCGGAATTCACTGACGGAAAAACCGCTGTCCTGTCCGTTTATGTCGGAAAGCGAGACATCTGTTTCCATTTTTTTTAATGTATCCGGATTGTTGCATGATTCTATGAGATGCCGCATTCCTTCCTGAATCATCCGGGTGTCGGTATTTTCCCCCTTATCGGATGAGCGCAGCATCTGCCGCAGCATGTCGGTACCGGCCAGCAGCACATCAATCACATCTTTTTCACAGCAGATGCTTCCCTGCCGCAGCATCTGCAGAAGGGTTTCCATGGTATGTGCCAGTCCGCTCATTTTCTGATAGGACATGAAACCGGCAGCCCCCTTGATGGAATGGATGGATCGGAAAATCGGGGCAATCCGTTCTGCCGAGGGATGTTTTTCCAGCAGCACCAGCTCTTTTTCAATATGCTCCAGATGCTCCAGGGCCTCTTCCCGGAATTCATCTTTCAAATCTTTGCTGTCCGTCATGTATTACCTCTTTTTTACCGTCATGAGTAATATCAGCCCTCACTTTCGGAAATGGTATAGATTTTTTCCATATTGGTCATGCGGAAAAGACGGCTGAGTTCCGGGCTGACATTGATGATCTGCAGTTCCGGTTTTTCCCCCCGGCCTGCCACCTGCTTGTTCAGCACAATGAAGGCACTCAGCCCTACGGAATCAATTTCCCTGACTGCGGTCAGATCAAAACAGAAACAGCGGTATCCTTTTGCGACAAGTTCTTTGAGCAGGGCGGCAAATTTGGGGATAACCGCGGCGATGATGTCGCCGGAAGGACGGATGATGACCTGTCCGTCTTTTTTCCGGGTATCAAATTCCGTTTCCAGGTAGATTCTGTGCCAGACTGTTATCTCATTGCCTTTTTCATTAAATTCGATTTTTTCACTGTGAATATGAATCAGGGGATAGCCCCGTTTTCGCAGTATTTCGGGATTATCGGGCATATGCAGTTCCAGATTCCGGTAATCAAAACCTTCCCCCTCATCTGTGACACGGATACGGAAAAGATTATCCCCCATAAAGCGGATAAGGCAGGAAACCGTTTTTTCGGCCCGGTTCCGGTTGCCGTGTTCCACCGCGTTGATAAAGAGTTCGCGCAGAATCAGGTTGAAACCGCTAAGGGATTGAAAGCCCATCCCTTTTAAAAAATCCCGGGTTTTCCGGACAGCCCGGTCGGTAAACTGCATCCGGGAAGAAAAACGCAGATGCAGGGAAGTATCCTTTTCCGTAATTTCAAAAATATCCCTGGCGGAGGGGCGCGGAAAAGTCTGTGTACTGCGTGAAAGATTCTGCCGGATCAGTCCGCTCACAATCCGATCCGGACCCAGGAGCCGGGATGCTTTTTTTTCCGGCTGTCCCTCCGGATAGGCGCAGTCGGCAAAACGCATATCCACAAAGAGTTCCGGATCAATAATGGAACCGATTCCCATTGTATTTTTCATATACCGCTGCATTTTGTCCAGATCTTCCATCACAGGAATCAGATCATCACAGCGGATTCCCCCGGGCCGGGTAAGAATGCCGCAGAGCAGTTTCTGATTCAGTCCCAGACTGCCCGAGGGATCCAGAAAATCCAAAGCAATGCGGGCCGCGGCTTCAGGATGTTCTTCCATATACATACCGGCTGTTGCCAGCATCTGCACAAATTCATAGACCGCATCCTCATGGGCGGCAATAAATTCTTCCCGCAGCACCACCGCACAGCAGGGATGATTTTCCCATAATTCTCCGGAAAGAAACATCATTTCACTGATTCCCGCGGCAATGGACATACTGCCGAAAGGTTCCGCCACAATAAAACCGCAGGCATCCGGATTTTGCAAAAGAAAATCCGGCATCCGTACCGGAGGGACAACTTCAAAAAACACATTCACATCCTGCAGACCCACCGGCCCCAGTTTCAGACCGATTTCCCGCATAAACATGTCGGCAAGCATATGATGGACGGAAAGGCTGTGCGGAAGGTAAAAAATCCGGGAGTTGAAAAAGTCCCGCAAAGGTTTGTCTCTGTCCGGGCGGCTGCTGCGCACACTGATGCTGCCGTTTTTATGGGAAAGAAAAACCATACGCACCGGATTTCCGTGGTGAAAAATATCCATGGCCAGGGGTGCCAGCACCAGGGCCCCGTCCACCCCCCCCTTTTCCAAAGTCTGCCGCACCGGATTCCAGCTGGACATACAGACAGGATTCAGCTCAAAATACTTTGCTTTCAGTTCTTCCGTATCCATCAGATGTTTCAATACGCCCAGTACCAGATGATCGGTAATCTGGATGTGGGCCATATTGATACAGACTTTCCGGGGGTCCCGTGCCTGCATCCTTTTTGCAGTCCCCTCTGTTTCGGAAATTTCTTCCGGCAGTTTCAGGGCACTGCGGATGACCGACATCAGCTCTCCGGCAGAAAAGGGTTTGGTGATAAATGCATCTGCTCCGGCTCCCAAAGCCCTGTCCGCCTGGCTCTGTTCGCTCTGGGCCGTTGCCATGATAAAGGGAATGCGGGGAAGGGATTCATTCGCGCGGAGCCATACCAGCAGTTTATAACCGTTGATATGCGGCATATTCCAGTCACTGATGATCAGCCCGATATCTTCTTTTTTACGAATATGCTGCATGGCGGTTTTTCCGTCATCAGCTTCCGTAATATTTCGGAATCCCAGCTCATGCAGCATCTGCACCTGGGCTTTTCTTGTGGTACGAAAATCATCTGCAACGAGAATTTTTATTGAAAATATGTCTTTTTCCATACAATCTCCGGTCTTTGCAAAAGTCTGTGATTATCTGTCAGGATTTATCTGTTTTTTTACCATGATGAATTCCTATAGGTTTTCTGATAATATTTTTGGGGTGGGCAGGGGGAGGAACGAAGCCCAGCACTTTGAATTTGTTGGAGTTCGTTCCTCACCCCCAACCTACGGGAAACCCCAAAACTATTTTCATGAAGTCTATAAATCATCGGAGGATGTGTAAAATACAGCATCATAATAATATCTTCTTTTTTTATCAAGGTAAATGATCCATGTACCGGTTCTTCCGGATAATCCCGGAAACAGACGGAAAAATCTTTTCTTTTGGAATGAAACATGATAACATAAACTATTCTGCTTTTATTTTAATGAATTTTGATGAAACTGTAAAAAGTCCGGCATTCCGGTCAAAACCGGAATCCGGTAATTTGAACCGCCATCGGACTCCGGTTTTGACCGGAGAGAGGGTTTTCCGACTTTTTACCGCTTCATCAGTTTTGGAAAACAGACGGATTTCCCTATGAATCATTATAAAGAAAAATCTGTTCGGCTGTGCCGGTTTATGCTCTCTGCTGTTTTTTTCTGTCTGCTGCTTTCGGCCTGGCCGGAAAAAGCACAGGCGCAGGAAAAAATAATGATCTATTTTTACAGTTCAGAGACCAATATCAACAATTTCAAATCACTGAAAATGGAATTTGATACCTGGCTGTCCCGTTTCGGCCCTTATGAATTTCAGCCCTTCAGTGACCGGCAGATATTTGAAACACATCTGCGGGGCAAAAAAGACTGCCTTGTTCTTCTTTCCAGCTGGCATTTCAGTAAAATTGCAAAAGAATATTCCCTGTCTCCACTGCTGTCCGGTATCCGGAACGGGAAGAAATATCAGAAACGCATTCTGGTGGCTGCCGCTGCAGCATCCGGAGCCGATATACTGCAGAAAGGGCCGGTGGCATCCGCCAGTAACCCCGATTACACCCGCAGTGTACTCCGGGAACTGTTCGGGGAAGAGATTACAGGGGATTCCGTCAGAATACTGACTGTTCCCAAAGATATTGATGCCCTGATGTCCGTGGGGTTTGAGATGTCCAAATCCGCCCTGATTACGGAAAGCACTTTGGAAAAACTTAAAGAGACAGACCCGGTTCTGTCCCGGAAAATGAAAACACTCAAAGCCGGAAAAGATTCTCTGCTGCTGATTTTGGCCGTTCCTGAATCTTTTTCGGAAAAATCCGGAAAAATCCTGGAAATAATACAGAATATGTCCGGACAGCCGGAAGGGGCGGATATTGTCAGAATGCTGGATCTGGACGGATGGGAGCCTGTCGGAGCTTCGGAACGGTCGAAACTGGAGGGATAAGTGAAAAAGTTGATTTGTAAACAGAAATTGCATATGCTCTGGATATTTCCTATTTTTCTCCTGCTGCAGGCAGACGTGTCCGGTGAAGAAATACTGCTCATCAATTCCAATGCAAAGGTGGAAAAATACCGCATTGTGCAGGAAGAATTTACAAAAAACTTCGCAATGCCGGTGCGGCAGATCGATTTGGATGATGATCATATCAGCGGAAAAAAACTCAGAGAGGATCCCGCTGCACTCTTTTATTGTATCGGGGCAAAAGCCTATTCTCTGTGCCGCCCCAATATCGGGGACCGTCCCCTGGTTTTTTCTTCCATTATCAACTGGCAGCGGTTTTCCCCTTCTTCCGAAGCCTACGGGGTTTCCAATGAGCTGAATGCCAGAATGCCCATATACATGTTCCGTTCGGTTTTTCCGGATGTCAAAAAAATCGCCGTGCTCTACAGCAGGGAATATACCCTGCAGTGGTTTACAGATACTGTCGCGCAGGCAAAAGAGCTGGAGATTGATCTGAGGGGAAAAGCCGTATCCGGAAAAAGGAGTATTCTCCCCGCCCTTGCGCAAATGCTTCCGGAAGTGCAGGCCCTGTGGCTGATACCGGATCCCAGGGTAATGCCGGAAAAAAAATATCTTTATGATATACTGGAAAAATGCCATGAAAAACAGATTCCGGTTTTTACCTATCACAGCGCATTTGTCCGTTTGGGGGCTGTCATGAGCGTGGCCGTGGATAATCCGACCATCGGCAGGCAGGCAGCCGGTATCGCGCAGGAACTTCTTGCCGGAAAACCTCCGGCAGACCGGGTGCAGTTTCCGGCCGGTTCGGAAATTACCCTGGATTTGAAAAAAGCCGGAGAATACGGGCTGAAGTATAACCGGGATGCATTGGGACTGGTGAATAATATTATCCGCTAAGGGATTTGCCAAAAAGAAAAACACTGCACGGGCAATGTGATTTTTTATATAAACGGCCATGAGCCGTGACTCACAGCGAAGCATGAAAATCTCTCCCCGGACCCGTTACGGGGCTCCGCCCCGTAACACCGGAGGTGAGGCTCCGCCTCATACTGTGTACGGGGCGGAGCCCCGGAAAAATGCGTTACGGGGCAGAGCCCCGTAACGGGTTGTAAAGGACTTTCATACAAACCAACATGCCCTGCCGGGCACAACAAAGGATGAAACTTTTGACTTCCGGTGCAAAATGTCATAACTGGTCTCCGGACATATACTTTTTACCAATTATCAGAAGGAGGACAGTTATGACTAAGAAATCAGATACCACATTTGTCACTGTAATGCACCCTGTTTGTTGCGGCCCGGATATTCATAAAAGTATTATCTCAGCATGTCTGATTACCCTGACACCTCCCGGAGTCCCGCAATACGAAATGAGGGAATTTTCAACTTTTACAGACAGTCTTTTCCTTTTAAGAGACTGGCCGGCCGGCAATAACTGGCCTTATCTGAAAAACTATATATTAAAAAAACTTCCGCGCTTCCATTACTTCAGGGTCGAAGAAAAAATGGCGATGCGAACCCGGTATAAACATGACCGACCGGTCTCCTGCACAACAAACTGTCAGCTCTTTAAAGAGACTACGAATATAAAACTGTATTTTTCAGGACCGGCCATTTTTCAGGGAAGCGCGGAATTTTTCGAATAATAACTGAACTTGCGCAGCTATTTTGCGGTTTGATCATTTTAACTACCTGAAACAATAATATATTATGTCTATATTTATCCAAATAGTTATTTTTGGATATGTTGTAATTTCAATATGTTAAAGATTTGTAAATTTGGAAACTTTTAAAGATTCAACAGCATGATAATATTGTATTTTTTGTTCAATCATAAGATTTTGCCTGCACAAGTTCAG
>JAABRU010000370.1 GCA_011390755.1 Desulfobacteraceae bacterium
GCCGGTGTTTTCCCGTTTTTGCGGATATTTTCACTGCCGCAGCGGCGGCATTTCACTGCAATCATTTTTTTCCTCCTGTTTTCTGATATAAAAAAACAGGAGCAGTATATCACATTTTTATCAGCATAAAAAGTCCCACTACCAAATTTATTATTTGAGTTACACGCATGACCTGTCTCATAACATATTTAAACAAAAATGTCTCCTATTTTTTTGCTTCTGCCCGGACTTATGAGAAGTTACCTCTGTTTCATTTAAAATTGCAGGTCGGGTTAGCGAAGCGTAACCCGACAGAAAGCATTCTGTGAATACTGAACAGATTCCCTTCCCGTCATGAAAGTCCGGCAGTCAGTCAGTTGCCGGGCTTATTTTTTTGAATCCCTTCTTTCCTTTTCATGCCCCGGATGCGTTCTTGACAAAACAATAATTTGAAACTATTTATTGTACAATAACTTTCAGTCCGGCGATCATCACCCACCCTTCTCTTTTAAAAGAAAGGATTTCTGAAATGGAACATACATTTACAAATGAAGTTGCAGTAAAATCCTGGCTGGTGCAGGCGCTTCCGCTTATTCTTGAGGAAAATACCGAGATTCAGAGAACCATTTTCCGTATTTCCAGAAAAAGATTTGCAGACAGGGAACTGACGGATGAACGGTTTGAAAGAATGTTTGAAGAACTGAAAAATGACCGGGAGGAACAAAGCCGTAAATGGGAGGAGCAGAAACGGGAAGACAGAGAGAAATGGGAAGAGCAGAACCGTAAATGGGAGGAGCAGAAGCGGGAAGACAGAGAGAAATGGGAAGAGCAGAACCGTAAATGGGACGAAAACAATGAAAAACTGGATGATTATATGCGGCAGTCCGATGAACGGTTTACGGCAATGCTCCAGGAAATCAGAGATATCCGATCCCGGCAGGAAAGTTCCATAGGCGCGCTGGGTGCAAGATGGGGAATTGCGGCGGAATCATCATTCCGCAATGCGTTGAAATCCATTCTGGAAAACCGTTTTGACGTGCAGGTACTGAATCTTACAGAATTTGATCAGGACGGTTTTGTATTCGGACATCCGGATCAGGTGGAACTGGATGTGATTATCAGAAACGGAGAGATAATCCTGTGCGAAATCAAATCCTCCATGAGCCGGTCCGATATGTACACCTTTCACCGCAAGGTGGGGTTTTATGAAAAACGCCATAACTGCAGGGTGACAGGTATGATGGTGATTTCACCGATGGTGGATGCATATGCAAAGAAAGTGGCGGAAAAACTGGGGATAGAGGTCTATTCCTATTCCGAGGATGTCCGTTTATAGGCCCTGTCATCGGCTTGTGTCATCCGAGCCGATGCTGCTGTCTTCCGTGTAGCAAAATGCTGTAAATACCGCTTTTTCCGTATTCGCCCTGTCCCATGTACATATTCTCCCATTCTTTATACTCAAAAACGACACCCTGATGCCATTTTGGAAACTTATCATCTATAATTTCAATAAGTTGAAGCTAATAAAATATAAAGTTGCCATTTTTTGCTGAACAAAAGTATTCACCTTAACCATTTAAATTTATTTGAATTTATCTGAACAAACCTCAGGAAGGTGTCGTTTTTGAGGCAATTGAGAATTAATCCCCTGCTTCTTTTTTCGAAATCTGAGATTTTTTCAGGCGGGAATTTCAGGAATTCGGATATGTTCCTGGCTGTTTCTGTCCGTATCGTTCAAATCTGCAGAACTCCGGATTTTCAAGCAGTTTACAGAAACATTTACTGTAAATGAACTGGCAGAACGGGTGCAGCGGGAGGGGAAACCGGGCTGGAGCTGGAAATCAAATCCATAGCCTGAATGATTCACAAATCAGTTTTTTGCAGTAAATACAGAAAGACACAAAAACTGAGTTTTGCAGCCGTATTTTCGTATAAGCAAATTAATCAGCAGCTTGTCTGCAAGGGGCTAAAACGTGTGAATAATGCGGGATAGAAAGAAGCAGAAGACCATTGTTCGTCATATTACAGAACCTTCGGGCAGGAAACCGTGGCACTGCGTTTCGGCAATGTCTATGGTCCCGGCTCCGCTCATAAAAACAGCGTGGTGGCAAAATTTATCCGGCAGGTTATGAAAGGGGAAAGGCTGGAGATATACGGGGACGGAAAGCAGACACGGGATTTCATCTATATTGCCGATCTCATCCGGGCTGTCCGGCTGGCTGCGGAGAAACCGGGTATCGGCGGAGAAATCTTCCAGATTGCCGGCAGTGCGGAAACCACGGTGCAGGAACTCACAGATAAACTGCTTGCAGTACTCGCAGATATGGGATACAGAAACCTAAATTGAGCGATTTAATCTTGAAAATACAATAATATTTTATTATAATAAATAGATCGGAAGAGCACAC
>JAABRU010000236.1 GCA_011390755.1 Desulfobacteraceae bacterium
ACTCTCAGATCGGCAGTCCCCCGGAGTCTTCACCTGACGGGAATGCTGCTGCGTCCCAATGCCACTGCGTTAAGGCCGGGGAGTCCCGAACTGAAAGTTTGGGACACTGAAATGATTGGGAAAATCAGGCCAAAATTCCCTTTCACTTCATTTTGGCACTCCGGAAATTCCTTACTCAGAGCCTGTCCGAAAACCTGTCTTCCGGTATTCTGAACCCCTGTTTTCACCGGTTCCCAAAATCGGTTTCGGAGGTTTTCGGATAGACTCTAAATGTGTAATGTAACATACCCTTTGAGAAAATCGGATGCTCCCGCATTCTGG
>JAABRU010000237.1 GCA_011390755.1 Desulfobacteraceae bacterium
TTCCGCTGTCGTCAGTCCGGTCGGTCTGCACAGGGGTCAGATCGTTATTCTGAATATATTCAGATGGTAACTGATTTTCTCAATCGGGGTGTTACATTACACTCTAAATGGCATTGATCCTGTGTCCGGAACCGTGAAAAAAGGAGAAAAAATAATGAAGATAGGAAATATGAAAATCGGTGTACGTCTGGGACTTGGTTTTGCCTTTATTCTGCTGCTGATGACGGGCATGAGTCTGTTTTCTGTCCGCAGCCTGAAATCCGCTGCCGAAGCAACAGGAAATCTGTACCGGCATCCTTTTGCCGTAACAGCCGCAGCCCTGAGAATAAATGCTGCCGCAGCCCGTACGCACCGGGATATTAAAGATGCGGTTCTGTCGGAAAGCCCGGAGGAACTCCGGGAGGCCGTGGAAAGAATGGCAGAAAATGAAAAACAGGTTTATGCGGATTTCGACATTATTCATGAACGCTTTCTGGGAAATAAAGAGAATGTGGAATTGCTCCGCCAGGGCTTTTCCGAGTGGAAACTTATCCGGGATGAAGTCATTTCCCTGATGCGTGCGGGAGAAAAAGAAAAAGCAGTGGAAAGCACAAAAACAAAAGGGGCAAAACATGTGCGGGAACTGATGAACGGTTTGCAGGATTTTATCAATTTTGCCGCGGATAAGGCAGAATCATTCAAATATGAGGCTGAACAGAGCAGCAGACGGGCGGTTTTTATCAATTACCTGTTTTCCGCAGCAGTACTGCTGCTCAGTATTTTTTTTGCAATAATAATTACACGCGGGATTACGGTTCCCGTGAGCCGGGTCATGGATGCCGCCAATGCAATGGCAGAGGGGGATATGACCCGCAGACTGGAAATGAAGCGGAAAGACGAATGCGGTAAGCTTGCCCACGCGCTGGATGCAATGTCCGATGCAATGACGGCAAATCTTTCGGAGGTGTCTGCTGTAAGCAGTCAGATAGACAATGCCGCCTCCCAACTTGCCTCTGCCAGTGCATCCCTGTCCCAGGGGGCCTCGGAACAGGCATCTTCC
The DNA here is from genome assembly GCA_011390755.1 of Desulfobacteraceae bacterium. Classification (GTDB taxonomy): domain Bacteria; phylum Desulfobacterota; class Desulfobacteria; order Desulfobacterales; family Desulfococcaceae; genus JAABRU01. The sequence continues at coordinate 1,040 of JAABRU010000237.1, forward strand.
CTGGAGGAGCTTTCCAGTACCATGGTGGAAATCGAGGCCCAGACCAAAAACAATGCCGAATATGCATCCCGTGCCAACCAGAGTGTTTCGGATTTGAAAAAACTGGCAGAAAAAGGTATGGAGGAGATGAAAGAGATGATGTCGGCCATGAATGAGATTGACGAGGCAGGCAAATCCATTGCTGATATCATTGATGTGATAGATGATATTGCCTCCCAGACCAATCTGCTGGCACTCAACGCCACCATTGAAGCGGCTTCGGCAGGGGACGCGGGGAGGGGATTTGCCGTAGTGGCCAATGAAATCAAAGAGCTGGCCAACCAGAGCGCGCGGGCGGCGCGGGAAACCGGGGATCTCATCAGAAATTCCATCCGGAAAGTGGAAAAAGGCAGCGGCATCAGCAGGCAGACTTCCAAAATTTTACAGCAGATTACCGATGAATCTGTTGAAAATGCCAGAATGATAGATGAAATTGCCGCATCGGCCAATGAACAGTCCCAATCTGTATTCCAGGTCACAGAAGCACTGGAACAGGTGGATCAGGTGACGCAGATGAATACGGCCAGTGCCGAAGAAACCGCCTCTGCAGCCGAAGAACTGAGCGGACAGTCCAAACAGCTGCGGGAGGTGGTCGCAAGATTCCGGCTCTCAGACACCGCGGGCGGTCAGGAATGGTGAATGTTGAAGGTGTCAGGTGTTCGGTGTCGGGTGTTCAGTGTTCGGTGTCAGGGGTTCGGTGTCAGGTGTCAGGTGTTCAGTGTTCGGTGTTCAGTGTTCGGTGTTCAGTGTTCGGTGTCAGGTGTTCGGTGTCAGGGGTTCGGTGTCAGGTGTCAGGTGTCGGGTGTTCAGTGTTCGGTGTCAGGTGTTCAGTGTTCGGTGTTCAGTGTTCGGTGTCGGGTGTTCAGTGTTCGGTGTCAGAGGTTCGGTGTCAGGGGTTCGGTGTCAGGAATCCCAACCCCCGACCCCCAAATCCTGAATCCTGAATTAGTGACTCCGCTTCCGCTGGATAATCGGATTTTTTGGAAAAATCCGGTTTTTTTACCCACAATTTCAAAATTGACGGAGCAGTAGCATAAACAATGCATCATACTGCCGGGCAAAAATTTGTAATATGCTGAACCCATTAAAAAGGCTGCAAAGGCTGTTTGTATAAATTTTTGATTTTATATGGTTTGGCAGGGCCATCTTATGTCCGCCGGTATGGCAATAAATAAGAAAGGATTCATATCATGCTGAATAATTTCAGATTAGGTGTAAAAATCGGTATTCAACTGGCCCTGCTGATTATTATCATGCTGGGGCTGGGGGTAATTGCGGCCGTGAGAATGAAAAATGTGTCGGATCAGTCCGAAATTTTGGGAAATGAGTATATCCCGGAAGTCAGTATCATGTCCGAGCTTGAAAAATCGGTACTGATGACCATGTATCATATGAGAGCCTATGGTCTGACAGAAAAGAAAAGTTATTATGAAAAAGGAAGCCGTCATCTGGATGCGGTGAAAAAGCATACGGAAGATGCCAAAAAGATTTCTGCCGCGTCAGTGCATCTGAAAATGCTTGAAATATCTGCCGGGAATATTGAAAAATCCCTTTCCTCCTATGAAACACTGGTTGGGGAAACAGTGCAGCAAATTGATGAAATTACAAAAAACCGCCGTATCCTTGACGAGACCGCCCTTGCATTTATGAAACAGTGCCATGAATACCTGAATGCCCAGACAGAAAGCCTGGGAAAGGAATTTTCTGAAGAAAGGGAAACGGAAAAATTGCAGGAAAGACTGCAGAAAATTGTATCCATCAATAAAAATATTGATCTGCTCAATGAAATGCGCGTTGCGGCATTCAGGGCACAGGCATTGCGGGATCCGGAATTTGTCAGCAGGGCACTTGCCGATTTTGATAAGATGAATGGGGAATTTGCAAAAATTCGGAAAATTACCTTTCAGGAAGAGCATCAGAAGATACTGGAGGAGACAGAAACCGCATCCGGTGCATACAGAAACGCCATGCTCCGTATTGTTGAAAATATGCAGGTATTGGACACACTGGGAAAAAAGCGTAATGAAACCGCAGCCGGTCTGCTGGCGGAATCAAGTAAAATTTTAAGTGCGGGTATGGAAAATACCGGAAAAATCGCGCGTGAAACAGTTGATTCCCTATCCAGTGCCCTGAAAATCATCCTCATCGGTCTGCTGTTCTGTCTGTTATTCGGGATTGTTCTGGCTTTTATCATTACCCGCAGTATCACCGGCCCCATCCGCATGGTTATGGAAATGGCGGAAATCATGGCCGACGGGGACATGACCCGGCGGCTTTCCATTGATTATAAAAATGAAATCGGGCAGATGGCCTTCAGTCTGAATAATATGTCGGACTCCCTTGAAAAGAATTTTTCAGAAGTCGCTGATATTACAAAACAGCTTGCGGAAGCTGCCGATCAGCTCTCCGATGCCAGCCAGTCCCTGTCCCAGGGGGCCTCGGAACAGGCATCTTCCCTGGAGGAGCTTTCCAGTACCATGGTGGAAATCGAGGCCCAGACCAAAAGCAATGCCGAATATGCTTCCAGAGGTAATCAGAGTGTGTCGGATCTGAAAAAAATGGCAGAAAAAGGAACGGAGCAGATGAAAGAAATGATGACTGCCATGGAAGAGATGGATGATGCAGGCAAATCCATTTCCGATATTATTGATGTAATTGATGATATTGCCTCCCAGACCAATCTGCTGGCACTCAACGCCACCATTGAAGCGGCTTCGGCAGGGGACGCGGGGAGGGGATTTGCCGTAGTGGCCAATGAAATCAAAGAGCTGGCGGTGCAGAGTGCAGCGGCGGCAAGGGAAACAGCCGAACTTATCAGAAATTCCATCCGAAAGGTGGAAAAAGGCAGTGAAATCAGTGTGCAGACCTCCGAGGTTTTCAACCGTATTGCGGAAGGTGCCATCGAAAATGCAAGGATGATGGATGAGATTGCAGCTTCAACCGCTGAGCAGTCCCAATCTGTTTTCCAGGTAAGCGAAGCCCTGGAACAGATTGATCAGGTTACACAGACAAATACCGCCAATGCGGAAGAAACCGCCTCGGCTGCCGAAGAACTCCGGGGACAGTCCGGAAAACTGCGGCAGGTGATCAGCAGATTCCGGCTCTCCGAAATCTATGGCCGGGAAGCGGAAATGCCGGAAATAAAGAAGGATTTGCCCCCGAAAGTCAGAGTGGTAAAATCCGGACGGAAAAATTTTTATCCATCTGCCAAAAACACCATCCCCTTTGATGCAGATGATGAAAATTTTGAATCTTATTAACATACTGCCAATTTTTCCTGTGGGCAGTCGCGGTGCGCGGTTTGCCGAATCCGGCTTCCGGAATCCTTTGGGAAAAGCACAGCATTGTTATGATTTCTGTTTTCTGATGGCAGATCAGCAGATTTGCTGCCAAAATCACAATATTTTCCGGGAAAGACAGAACAAAAGCGTATGAGTGAAAATAAAAATTCCCTGATTTTGCTCGTGGATGATAATCCGCAGAATATTCAGGTACTGGGCAGTCTGCTGGGAAAACAGCATCGGACTGCCGTAGCGACCAGCGGTCCGGAAGCATTGCATTTTATGAGCAGAAAACAGCCGGATCTGATTCTGCTGGATATTTCCATGCCCGGAATGGACGGTTTTGAGGTTTGTAAAAGACTGAAAAACAATCCGCAGACAGACAGTATTCCGATTATTTTTCTGACGGCCAGAACCGACCATGGGGATATAATAAAAGGATTTCACCTGGGGGCTGTGGATTATATTACAAAACCTTTTCATAAAGAAGAACTGCTGGCAAGAGTCATGACCCATCTGCGTCTTCGGAAATCCGAAGAAAAACTCCGCCGGATACTGGATGATTACAGACTTGCAAAAGAAAACGCGGAAAAAGCCGCAAATGTCAAGACCGAATTTATGGCCACAATGAGTCATGAAATCCGCACTCCCATGAATGCCATTATCGGACTGACACATCTGGCCCTGCAGGCCGATCCTTTCCGCAGACCCGATAATTATCTGCATAAAATTCAGACTGCGGCCTATAATCTTCTGGGGATTATCAACGATATTCTGGATTTTTCCAAAATTGAAGCCGGAAAAATGGAACTGGAATGCACAGTTTTCAGTTTAGGGGATCTGATCAGGGATATATCGGAAATGATGAATATAAAGGCAGAAGAAAAGGGGATCCGCCTCCGTTTTGCTGCAGATGAAAAAATTCCCGGTATACTGAGCGGAGATCCCCTGCGCCTCAGTCAGATTCTCATCAATTTAATCAATAATGCCATTAAATTTACAGAACAGGGGGAAGTGACTGTAAAAGCGGATATTTCGGAAAAGCAGGAAGGGGATCGGATCCGTCTCCGCTTTTCTGTTCAGGATACCGGCATCGGAATTGCAGCCGGGGCAATGTCCGGACTCTTTGCCGGTTTCACCCAGGCCGACAGTTCCATTACCCGGAAATACGGCGGAAGCGGTCTGGGGCTGGCCATCTGTAAAAATCTGACAGAAATGATGGGAGGAGAAATATATGCGGAAAGCACACCCGGAAAGGGAAGCACCTTTTATTTTACATCGCTTTTCGGAACCCGGTCCGAGGAATCCGGAGCAAAGATGTCCCGAATCCCGACCTCCCTTTTCCCGTCTTCCCAAAAGCAGGAAAAAAAATCATCGCCGTTTATCCGGGATGCAGAAATTCTTCTGGTTGAGGATAATGAAATTAACCAGCTGATTGTAAAAGAGATACTGGGAAAATCAGGCATCAGGGTAACCATAGCCGATGACGGTGAGCAGGCCCTCCGTTATTTCAGAACTTCGCGTTTTGACCTTATCCTGATGGATATTCAAATGCCGAAAATGGACGGATATGAAACAGCAAAACAAATCCGCAGACTGGAAAAAGAAATCTCTGAAAATCCGGCTCACCCCTCTGCTGTTCACGGATCATGCAGTACAGGGGCTTCGCGGCTTCCTTCCATTCCCATCATTGCCATGACCGCCAATGTCCTTTCCGGGGAAAGAGAACGCTGTCTGGCTGCCGGAATGGATGATTATATCAGCAAACCCTTTGATCCGGATCTGCTGCTTGCCGGAATCAGTGAAAAAATCCTCCTTCGGAAACCGGCAGTCAGGGCAGATGCAGACGAGCCGGAAAAAAGGGAAAGGACATTACTGCCGGTCAGTCTGCCGGGAATTAATAAGCGGATCGGACTGCGGGGGCTGAAAAATGATGAAGAACTGTATGGCAAACTGCTCAGAAAATTTTATCTTCAATATGCGGATATTCATAAAAATATCCGGAAAATTCTCAAAGAAAAATCCGATGAGGAAAGCCGGATTCTGCTGCACTCGCTGAAAGGTTCTGCCGGGCAGATAGGCGCGCGGGAACTCTGCTCGGCCTCGGCCGTGCTGGAAAAGGCCGTCCGGGAAAACAAAGTGGGGGAAGCGCAGATTGCCCGGTTTGCAGAAAAAGCAGGGGAAGTGCTGGAAGGTTTGAAATTTGTTGAAAACTACCCGGATGCGCCTGAAACTGCCGGAAGCAGCGATGCTGCCGGGCCGGTGCCTCCGGAAGGAGAAATTTATCTGAAAGAGCTGTCCGAATTGCTGAAAACAGGCGATATGCAGGCATTGAAACAGGCAGACAGGATACAGGCATGTTTTTATCATACAGGATACCGGGAAATATGTGAAACTCTCGCCGCGCAGGTCAGTGATTTTGCATTTGAAAAGGCCCGGCAGACCCTGGATGAAATTATAAAAAGGTTTACAGATGAAAAAATATTCTGAAATTCTGGAGCAGGCTTTATTGTCCCTCGACCGGACAGGAGCCTGGGAGGTATTGGAGGAGAATGCAAAGGATCATCCGGCAATTCGGGTGATTGAGCAGATCCTTGTCCCCGCAATGGAACGCATCGGGGAAGGATGGGAGCAGGGCCGCATTGCCCTTTCCCAGGTCTATATGAGCGGACGTATCTGCGAAGAACTGGCGGACAGACTCCTGCCCGCGGAAGCTGCGGAACGGAAAAACAGGCCCCGCATGGCCATATGTGTTCTGGAAGACTACCACCTTCTGGGCAAACGGATTGTATATGCCGCGCTGCGCGCAGCTGCCTATGAACTGAAAGATTACGGACGGGTCACTGCGGATGAACTCCTTTCCCTTGTCCGGGAAGATTGTATTGAAATTCTTCTTATATCCGTGCTGATGCTTCCCTCTGCCCTGCAGGTGAAGAAAGTGACAGAAAAATTCAGGGAAAAAGGTATGAATATCCGGGTGATTGTGGGCGGAGCCCCTTTTCTTTTTGACAGGGAATTATGGAAAACCGTGGGAGCCGATGCCATGGGGAAAAACGCGGGGGATGCTTTGCAGCTCATCTCTGAAATGAGGGGGAATATGACAGGAGATGCACCATGAAAAAAACAGAAATGACCGCCATGGCGCGCGTACTCACTGCCATCGGGCATCAGGAAGCGGATCGGATTCCTTTTTTTCTTCTGCTCACCATGCACGGGGCAGGATTTCTGGATATGTCTATCCGGGAATACTTTTCCAAAGCCGAAAATGTGGCCCGGGGGCAGCTTTTCATGAGAGCCAGATACGGTCATGACTGTATCTATGCTTTTTTTTATGCTGCCATTGAAATTCAGGCCTGGGGCGGGGAGATTATCTGGTCGGACAGCGGTCCGCCCAACGCGGGAGAGCCTTTTCTCCGCAATGCGGAAAATATCCGCAGTCTGTCTCCCCCGAAAGTGCGTGAAACAGACTGCCTGTGCCGGGTATTACAGGCAATTGCAATACTGAAAGAGCAGTGCAAAGACGAAGTGCCCATTATCGGTGTTGTCATGTCCCCCTTTTCCCTGCCGGTCATGCAGATGGGTTTTGACCGCTATATTGAACTGATATATGAGCAGCCGGAATTATTCCGGCATCTGATGAAAATCAATGAGGCATTCTGCACGGACTGGGCCAATGCACAGGTGGCTGCCGGTGCAGCAGCCATCTGCTATTTCGATCCCGTATCCTCTGCCAGCATCATCCCCCCGGCCATGTATGCCGGAACCGGATTTGAAATTGCCCAACGGACCCTCGCCCGCATCAAAGCCCCCACAGCAAGCCATATGGCTTCGGGGCGATGCCTGCCCATTGTCCATCAGATTGCACAGACCGGCACGGCCCTTGTGGGTGTCAGTACCCAGGAAGATCTGGCCGAATTTAAAAAACTGTGCGCGGGAAAAATCTGCCTTTTCGGAAATCTCAACGGCATAGAAATGCAGCGGTGGACGCAGAAAGATGCAGAAACAAAGGTAAAGGAGGCCATTGCCGCTGCAGGGCAGGGCGGGGGATTTATTCTTTCAGACAATCATGGGGAAATTCCCTGGCAGGTTTCCGATGAAACACTCATGCACATATCCGAAGCTGTCCGCACCTGGGGTCGCTATCCGCTCATATGGACGAAACATGATACATAATGATCTGTGCATTCTCGTATGCCCTTATTTTGAAAAAGAAATCAGAAAAATATCATCCGGGGCGGGATTGGAAAATGCTGTACTGGATGTCTACCCTGCCGAGTGCGGCGGCCCTCCCCCTGCCCCTCCCTCAGGGGAGGGGAGTCTTAACTACCCTGCCGAGTGCGGGGGGCCTCCCCCGGAATGGAAGGAAATTGCCGCCATTGTCAGCAAATATCCGGAGTGCAAAGCGGTTCGGATTCTGGGGAGCCGCTGTCTCCGGAAACTGAAAAGACCGCCG
>JAABRU010000371.1 GCA_011390755.1 Desulfobacteraceae bacterium
TATAACTATTTGAAATACTGAATTATATATTTATAAAAAACACAAATAGAATCTTACTGCTCAACTATTTGAATTCAATGATAATTTATGTTGATTTCAGACAATCATTATCTTAAAGTCTATAAACACTATATAACCCCTGAACCCTGACCCCGTTCCCTAATTCAATCCTGCAGATACCTTATCACCTTTGATATCCTTTTCAAACAAAGATATACCCCTTTCCATTGCGCAGAAATCTCCGCACATGGTACAGGTTTTCCTGTTTTCCGGAGCCCTGCTTCTGCGGATTTCCTCAGCCACTTTGGGAAACATAAGCAGACGGAGCTGATCTTCCCAACGCATATCCCGCCGGGCCAGGGAGAGCAGTTTTTCCTGATCCCGCCTGTGGGGATATTTGGCAATATCCCCGATACGCACGGCCAGCCGCGTTGCTCGGATTCCTTCCCGCACATCCGTTTCATTGGGCAGTGCCAGGTGTTCGGCCGGGGTAATATAGCAGATCAGATCCGCACCGTACCGGGCGGAACTGGCTGCACCGATGGCCGCCGTGATATGGTCATAACCTGCACCGGTATCTGCCGGAAGCGGGCCTAATACATAATAGGGCGCATTGCCGCTCATACGTTTTTCCAGCATAATATTGCCTTCAATTTCATCCAAAGGCACATGTCCCGGACCTTCCACCATCATCTGGCAGCCCCTTTCCCTGCCCAGTTCGGCCAGTTCGCAGTTGATAATCATTTCAGCCATCTGCGCGCGGTCGTGACTGTCATGAATGGCTCCGGCACGGATGCCGTTGCCCAGGGAAAGTACGGCATCGTATTTTTTCATCAGACTGCAGACCCGGTCAAACTGTTCATAGAGGGGATTTTCTTTTTTATTGTATTCCATCCAGGAAACCATAAAAGTACCGCCTTTGGAAGCCAGACCGCCGAAGCGGAAACCCTGTTTCCGCAGACGCTCTATGCTAAACTGATTGATTCCGCAGTGAACGGCCATAAAAGAAATGCCATCATCCAACTGTTTTTCAATGAGATCGAACAAAAATTCCGGATCCAGTCTGTTGGGATTTCTGTATTTTTTGGCTGTATCATGGAAGGCCTGGTAAAGGGGAACATTGCCCACCGGCAGGGAACAGTTTTCCAAAACCGCACGGCGCACTTTGTCCAGATTTCCACCGGCAGACAGTTCCATCAGGGTATCGGCTCCTTCTTCTTCTATGATACCGGCTTTCCGGATTTCCATATCAATATCATAAATATCCGATGAAGTTCCGATGGAGCCGTTTACTTTGGTGCGCAGACCGCTTCCGATCCCCACCGCTTTCTGATTTTTCCTTTTGGGATGTGAAGCAATCACGATTTCCCCCAAAGCCACTTTTTCCCGAATAAATTCAGGGTTGTAATCCTCTTTTTCCGCCACTTCTTTCATCTGCAAACTGATGATCCCTTTTCTGGCAAGTTCGATCTGGGTTTTCATTGTTCATTTTCTCCTGCATTATAAATAAATATGATATTGCAGACCCTTTTCTGCGGGGCAGGCAGGAACCGGTTGCAAAAAAGCAAAAAAAATCCGTGCCAAAGGAATATTTCCTTTTGACACGGATGATGCGGACAGCATTTATCCAAAATATCTCCCGAATCTCTAAAGATAAAGATCCGGTGTTCTTATCACGGCAGGTCTTCTGACTTGCAGATCATCCCCTGTCCGCGCCTTCCCGCCTTTGGCATTTATATTGTTTTTCGGATAAAAATTTCAGGCAGATGGCAGGGGCGAAGGATATATATCATTTCTCCGCCCTTGGGATTCCCCCAAAATTGTTATCCGGAAGACAACAGCTTACGGCAGTGGCATACTGCGGCTCCGGTCCCTGCTTACAGCGCCGGCCCAACGTCACGGATTTGCACCGTGTTCCCTATTCTTCCCCGGAATGATTTGAAATACCGGGGACACCATGATAAGTGGTCTGTCAAATAAGTGTTTCGATCAGATTATGCATTTCTCTTTACATAAAAATAAACAGAAAATCAAGATCGGATTTTGCAGCAATGAAGGCCCCCCTTCCACCCCAATGCTGCTGCCTTAAAAAAAACCGGAGTGCCAAACTTACAGATTGGCAGATTTTTTTCTAAATAATTTCAGCATGTCAGGCTGTAAGTCTGACACGCCTCCGACCTTAAAACAGCAGCATTGTCCCACCGGGGAAGGGAACTTTCTGCCCAAGGAAACAGCATGGAGTTTATTCTTTTTGACAATCCGGACTGATATACTGCCCACCTGTATAAACTGCGCTTTCTGAAAAGTCCCGGAATCCGGGGACAGTCTGAAATAATTCCGTATCACCGGCAGATTTCAGCATACGGAAAAGGGAGTCTGAA
>JAABRU010000238.1 GCA_011390755.1 Desulfobacteraceae bacterium
CGTCCTGCTCTGTCGTACTCTGAATAGTACAGTCAATACCGTTTCCTTTAGCAAAAAAGTCAGGGGGCAATGCCGCCGGTGCAAAGGGGACGGCCGCTTCAAAGTCCCCCTTTTGCAAAAGGGGGAGAGATATTTCCTGCGTCAGCAGCATTATCCCTCAGAAGGGAATCTTGCACTATGCTGACTTATTCCAAAAAACGATTGAAAAACGGAGGTATGTATGAAAAAAGCAATAATAGCACTGATAACTTTTTTATTTTCCATTTCAAATGTGTACGAGATCGGAAGACAGCCTTTGGATCAGGTGAAAATTCCCATTGAAAAAGCAATTGCTGTCCTGAAAAATCCGGAATACATGGGGGAAGAGAAAAAAGAAATGCAGCGGGAGAGAATATGGGAAATCGTTCAGGAAGCATTTGATTTTAAACTCATATCCATACGGGCCGTAGCCAGAAGCTGGAGAAATTTTGATAAAAAACAAAAAGAGGAATTTGTTGTCCAGTTTACAGAACTTCTGCGGAATACCTACATAGATAAACTGCAGGGGGAATTTCATGATGAAGAAGTGCTTTTTCTCGGTCAGGATATGATTTCAGAAGATAAAGCTGTGGTAAAAAGCAAAATACTGCGGGGGAATGTGGAAATTCCCATGGATTACAGTATGCATTTTCACGATAATAAATGGTGGATATATGATGTCAATATCGAAGGTGTCAGTCTGGTGAAAAATTACCGGAACCAGTTCAAAAGTATCCTTGCCAAAGAAAGCCCGGATCAGCTGATTCTGCGTCTGAAAGAAAAAAATGAAAAGCATGAACGTGACAGAACACTTACACAGGAGAAATAAAAAATGCTGTCCCGGCAACACATGACCATTCCCATAATGCTGCTGTTTCTGGCGGTCCTTCTCTGTTCTTTCCCCCGGCTCACCTGCGCTGCGGATCAGGAGATCGGGGATGCCTATGCGGATATCCTCAGTGATCTGGAAGAAGAAACCCCGGCTGTCAGAGTGGCAGACCCTTTGTATTATTGGAACAAAGGAATGTATCATGTAAATGACAGGCTGTATTTCTGGCTTATGAAACCGGTGGCCACCGGCTATAAGAAAGTTACCCCCGATCCGGTACGGAACAGCATTAAAAACTTTTTCAGCAATCTTATGGCCCCTGTGCGCTTTGTAAACTGTATTCTGCAGGGGAAAAGTGAAAAAGCCGGGGTGGAACTCGGCCGTTTTATGGTCAACACAACGGTGGGACTCGGAGGATTTTGGAGTCCGGCGGATAAAGAACCGTCACTGCGGAAGGTATCGGGAGAGGATTTCGGACAGACCCTGGCTGTGTACGGTGTGGGCAACGGATTTTATCTTGTATGGCCTGTCATCGGACCGTCAACACTTCGGGATACTGCGGCCATGGGTTTTGATAATGTTATCGCACCGGGGCCCTATCTGCTGAGTCCGATGCCTTATCTTGATACCGAAATCACTTCTCTGAGCATGTGGGCGGTGGACAAAGTCAATGCCTTATCTTTCCGCCTCGGAGATTATGAAGCCCTGAAAGGCGCGGCCATTGAACCTTACGAAGCTTTCCGGGATGCCTATATCCAGAACCGGGAGAAAAAAATCAGGGAATAAAAAGCATCCGGCAGAAAATAAACCCTCTGAAACTGTCCGGCAGAAACATGCCGGACTTTTGCGTAGGCGATTTCCGAATATGAATGTACCGAATCTGAGGGAGTCACAGACGGAAAGTCTGTGCGCGGGACTGTCATCCGCCGGACACTGCCGGACTTTCAGTTCGGCACTCCTCCGGTATCATCTTTTCCGGAAATCACCTAAACGCTATATATGAAGGATTCGTAAAAAGTCCGAAAATCAGGTTTTGACACATATTAACACTCTGATTTTATTAATAGCGATTTTTGAAATTTGGACTTTTTACCGATTCATCATATATAGATTCTCAGAAAAATAATTGCAGTTTTTCAAAATGGTATTCAGCATAATTTCAGATAGATAAAAACACCATTTTATGCAATTAATTATCTGAAAAACTATATCTGTTCTCCCGACATGCCCACGCCGTAAATTACTGCTGCGCAGTCCGGGCAGACTCCCTTTTGTACAAGGTTCCGGCTGACGGAAAAGCCCCGGCGTTCAATAAGTGTTTTTCCGCAGCCGGGGCACAGGGTGTCTTCGCCCCCTGTTCCGGGTACATTGCCCATATACACATAGTCCAGACCGGCCAGGATGCCGATTTCTCTTGCTCTTTCAAGAGATTTCAGGGGGGTGGACGGCCGGTTTGTCAGACGGTAGGTGGGATGGAAGCGGCTGATATGCCAGGGCGTTTCTTTTCCCAGGTCATTTGCGATAAATCCTGCCAAATCTTCCAGCTCTTCGGTACTGTCATTAAGTCCGGGGATGAGCAGGGTTGTCACTTCCAGCAGAATGCCTTTGGATTTGATAAGTTTCAGACTCTCTTTCACCGGTTCCAGACGGGCACCGCAGTAGTTTTTGTAAAAATCATCCCTGAAGGCTTTTAAGTCTATATTTGCCCCGTCCAGATAAGGGGATAACATGTCAATGCATTCCCGCGTCATAAAGCCGTTGCTGACAAAGATATTCCGGATACCTTTTTTGCGGGCCAGCCGGGCAGTTTCATAGGCATATTCAAAATACACAGTGGGTTCGGTATAGGTATAGGCGATTGTTTTGCAGCCGCTTCGGACTGCATCGGCAAGAATTTCTTCCGGTGCTGTCCGGCGGCCTGCAATCTGACCGCCGCGATCCGACGGCATCTGGGCAATATCGGAATTCTGGCAGAAACGGCAGCGGAAATTGCATCCTGCTGTGGCAATGGAATAGGAAAGCGAGCCCGGCAGCATGTGGAACAGGGGTTTTTTTTCAATCGGGTCAACATTGCGGGCAATGAGTTTTTCATAAACAAGGGAGTAAAGTCTGCCGTTCCGGTTTTCCCGGACATTGCAAATGCCCCGTCTGCCCTCTCTGATTTTACAGCGGTGACTGCAAAGTCCGCACCGGATATTATTATTATCCGAAACACTATAAAGATATGCTTCCATTTTCCTGACTCCTTCCGCTTCTGGCCAGCCCGGCCATGGTTCCTGCCGCAGGCTTGGTTCTGCATTTCAGTTCCAAAGGGCGGGTGCGGTAATAGGGCACCGGAACAATGACCATCCCGATAAAGGGGGCTGCAGGATTTTTGCTGATAAAGACTGTATATTCTCTTTTTTTAAAAAAACGGGCAAAAGGAAGGGTATAAAGACTGGCAGATTTCCACTCAAAAGGGATATTCCCCAGCATGGCGCGTGCCATACGCCGGATTTCCCATACACTGAAAAAACGGGCCTGACTGTAGATGCTGCGGGAGAAAAAACGGGCAGCCCGCAGACGGACGGATTGGAACGAGTGACGGTTCAGTATCCCTATAAATATTTTATCTTTTGCAACACGGCATGACTCTGCCAGAACCTTGTCTGCATCATCCATGTATTCAAGGCTGTACATCATGGTGACATATGAAAAGGAATTGTCCTCAAAAGGCAGATCTTCAGCCATGCCCCGGTAAAGCTCCGCACGGTTTCCCAGATTTTTTTCTGCAAACTCAAGCATATAGGGAGATGCATCCAGACCGCTTACATCCAGACCGGCTTCCAGCAGGGCCAGCATAGTGTTTCCGCATCCGCATCCGATATCCAGAACTGACTGTCCCTTCAGAGGATTCAGCAGATTGTGCATCAGGCGGTTTTCCATACGGACTCTTTCCCGTATGAACGGACTGTCCATGCGCTGATGCCATACACTGGCATCATTGTATGTAAATATATATCCCATAAATTCCGGCAGACCTTTTAAAAATCATTTTGGAAAGACAGCAGAGGAGATGGTATAAAACCTGTCTCCGATTGCCAATGCCCCCCGAATCAGGTGTATTGTCTGCTTTGAAAATGTGAGTTCGCAAAAAGCGGTTTGGCAGTGATTTTTTCCGATTACGCGCTGCAAACCGCTTTCAGCAGACACATATGATCAGCATTCACAATCCACCGTCTGTCTGCGTAATTATAGTACAGACCCTTTTTTACTGCAACTCTTTTTCCGGAAAGCAGATTGTTTCCCCTATGATTTACAGGCTATTGCCTGAAAAATTATGAATAATAATTTTTTCAGACCTTCCGGAAACAGGTATTGCTGAAAATTTTAATTGAATTAAGAAATAAATGCTTATATTATATAATCCGGGTTGGAAATATTTTTCCCTTTTCAGGGAGAACTCATTATTTTTTTATTAATTTTTTATATAGGTTATTCAATTCATCATGAGCAGCTTTTTTGCATTTATCGTTGTTTTGGGAGTGCTTGTCTTTTTTCATGAACTGGGACATTTTCTCGTTGCCCGTCTTTGCGGAGTGGGGGTGGAGGTTTTTTCCCTGGGATTCGGCCCCCGGATTATCGGGAAAAAATCCGGCAGAACCGATTACCGCATATCTGCTATTCCCCTGGGAGGTTATGTAAAAATGGTGGGGGAAGAACCGGAAGCCGAGATTGCAAAAGAGGATATTCCCCTTTCCTTTACCCATAAATCTGTTTTCAGACGCAGTCTTATTGTGGCTGCAGGACCGGCGTTCAATTTCCTGCTGACCATAATGATACTCTTCGGACTGTTCCGGGTATCGGGGGTATCTGTTGCAAAACCCCTTGTGGGGGATGTGCAGCCCGAATCCCCGGCATATGCTGCGGGGATTGTCAAAGATGATATGATTCTTTCCATCAACGGAAAAAATGTGGATACATGGGAGGATATGGCAGCGCTGATTTCCGGCAGTGGGGGAAAAGAACTGCATGTCCGTATCCGCCGCAATGAAAAGGAAATTTTATTGCAGATTACTCCTGAAACCATCCTCGGAAAAAATCTTTTCGGTGAAGATATTGAGCGATATGTCATCGGCATCACTGCCTCCGCAAAAAGAGAGCACAGAGCCATGGGCAGTCCGGAGGCTTTGGCGGAAAGTATCCGTCAGACCTGGGAAATCACCCGTTTGACAGTGGTCAGTGTGGGAAAAATGATACAGGGAAGCATTCCGGTGAAAGAAAATCTGGGCGGCCCGATTGTTATCGCGCAGATGTCCGGGGAAATGGCAAAAAAAGGTTTTTCCGAACTGATATTCTGGATCGCCCTGCTGAGCGTAAGTCTTGGTATACTGAATCTGCTGCCCATTCCCGTACTGGACGGCGGCCACCTTTTTTTCTTTTTTATTGAAATGCTTATAGGCAAACCGGTCAATAACCGGGTGCGGGAGATTGCGCAGCAGGCCGGTTTTTTTGTTCTGCTGCTGCTGATGATTTTTGTTTTTTACAACGACATCAGCCGGGTGTTTTTCAGTTGATATACTGATTTTTCCGGCAGTCATGAAAACAATGGTTGATGATCTCGTAAAAAGTCAGAAAATCAGGTTTTGATACACATTAATCTGCTGATTTTACTGACAGCGATTTTCAAAAATCTGACTTTTTACCGATTCATCAATGGTTCGGTAATTTTCTCTGATTTACAGAGCATAGGTGATTTCCGGAAAAGATGATGCCAAAGGAGTGCCGAACTGAAAGTCCGGCAGTGTCCGGCGGATGACAGTCCCGCGCGCAGACTTTCCGTCTGTGACTCCCTCAGATTCGGTACATTCATATTCGCAACAGTTCGGTAATTTTTTCTGATTTCCGGGCTACAAAAATGTAACCTCCTTAAATCATTAAATAAGAATTTTCAGACAGGGATTTATAACCTTCTGAACTATTGATTCGGAAATCGCCTAAAAATATAACTGTCTGAAATCATTAATTCTGAATATTTTGTTTGCGTTTTACAACCTGCTGAAATTATTCAGTCCGAAATTTTTTTACCGAACTGCTGGAAAAAACAGTCAGGAGGATTCCCGCATTCGTTTGTAGAGAGCCGGCCGGCGGTTGGGCAGAAAAAAGCGCATTTTGTGTCCCCGCACCCGTTCCAGGGATTCCGCTTTCAGGTCTGCAATCATCAGACCTTCTTCATCCGAAAGATTCTTCTTTATAACATTCCCGGAAGGATCAATGGCTATGGCAATCCCCGGAAAACGGACCTTCCCGTTCTTTTCCCCGGTCTGGTTGCAGGCCACAACAAAAAGACTGTTGTCATAGGCCCGGGCAGGCAGATGACGCATCCATGAACGGTATTTTTCTGCTGCACTTCCGCGCGGCGAGGCATGGGGGAAAAAAATCAGATCAGCCCCTTTACTGGCCATTAAAGAAGAAAGCTCCGGAAAATGGGCATCATAACAAAGCTGAATGCCAAAGCGGATGCCTTTGCTTTCAAATAGCGGGAGTGCATTGCCGGGGACAAAAAATTCTTTTTCCGGCGGAGCGATATGCAGTTTGCGGTAAGCGGAAACATCGCCCGAAGGTTTCACAACCAGATGACTGGCATAAATGCGATCTTTCCCATCTTTTTCCGCCATTCCCGCAAGAATGGCAATATCCAGTTCTCCGGCCAGTTCTGCCAGTTCCTCACTCAGAGGGCCCGGAACTGTTTCGGCAACCGTTCTGATTTCTTCCGTATTGCAGTAACCGCTCAGATTCATTTCCGGAAAGCAGACAATATCGGCCCCATGTTCCGCGGCTGCCCGGGCCTGGGACAGGGTTTTTTCCAGATTCCGAGCAATCTGAAGAGCGGGAGAACGGGATATTACGGCTGCAACCCGAATGTCTTTCATTTCTGTGCATTTCCCCGGCCGCATTTCACAGGCGGAAATGGGCTTTTACCTTAAAAACCCGCGTAGCAGGAAGATTGATAATTGTCTCCACTCCCGTATCCCCGGCAATGGCATCCAGATTTGCTTCAATTTCCTCCATACTGGGCGCAATAAAGGTAAACCATACATTAAAATCATTGTCCCGGGTATAATTGTGGGTCACACCCGGATACCGGTTAACGGTTTCCGCAAAAAGTCCGATTTTATCTTCCGGCACCCGGGCCGCACAAAGGGTGCTGACATAGCCCAGTTTGTGGGGAACAAAATTTCCGCCGATGCGCCGGATAATTTCATCCTCTTTCAGTCGCTTCAGACGATCTGTCACTTCTTTTTCAGTAATTCCCAGATCCGCTGCGATTCTGCTGTAGGGCCTTGCTGTAATGGGAAAATCAGACTGTATCCGGTTCAAAAGTTTTTTATCCGTATCATCCATAAGAAATTCCGTTGCAGAGTCAGTTTACATAAATTTGAGAAACACTTTCCGTTTTCTCGGCCCGTCAAATTCACAGAAAAATATTCCCTGCCATGTTCCCAGCAGCAGCCGGCCCTTTTCAATGCCGATCAGTTGGGATACACCGATGAGAGAAGATTTGATATGGGCCGGGGAATTTCCTTCCCTGTGGCGGTAACCTGCCTCCCAGGGGATCACTTTGCCGAGCACCATGAGAATATCCTGTTTTACTGCCGGATCGGCACTTTCATTGATGGTAATCGCCGCTGTCGTATGGGGAACATATACCATACACAGACCTTCGTCAATTCCTTCGGAACTTACGGCTTTCTGCACCTCTGATGTGATGTCAATCATTTCGGTTTTTGCCGCGGACCCGATATTCAGTATCATAAACAAACTCCCCCGATTTTCCAAAAATTATAAAAAACTGAATTTTCAGAACTGTTATGCAGAATTTTTTTTATTTTGTTATGAAAAAAAATAAAAAAAACGTATTTCTCTAGGACTTACGCAGTTGAAATATAATCTGCTGTTTTTATTGACTGTCAATTTTTAAGGCACATAATAAATTCAAACAGTTAAAATTCAACTGCGTAAGTCCTAATTCAGTATCATAAACAAACTCCCCCGATTTTCCAAAAATTATAAAAAACTGAATTTTCAGAACTGTTATGCAGAATTTTTTTTATTTTGTTATGAAAAAAAATAAAAAAAACGTATTTCTCTTGACTTTGACCCCTTTTATTTTGTATATTGCGAACTTCACATTGTCAATATGAAATTTTTTTTTTCAACATGAGGAAATTATTGCTGATTATTTTGAGAATCTCCGGCGAGAGCCTGATTTTGCAAAGCAGAAATAATTTTCATAAAATTTCATATTGACAATTTCGAAGCAAGCATATAGAAGATTTCGGAAAAATTTCCGATTCCGGTACAGATGGCTACTATATACAAGTTGCATTGTATATATTTTGTGTGGTAAAAATCTTAAAAACAGGGGGTTTATTTAATGGCAGCAGTTGAATATCAGGGAAAAACATTCGATGTTGATGAAGATGGTTTCATTCTGGATTACGGTCAGTGGAATGATGAATGGGTACAGTATGTAAAAGAACAGGAAGGTATTGACGAACTGACCGAAGAACACAAACTGGTTGTTAAGGTTCTTCAGGAGTACTACGAGAAAAACGGTATTGCTCCCATGGTGCGTGTTCTTTCCAAACTGACCAAGTTCAAACTGAAACACATCTATGAACTGTTTCCGTCCGGACCGGGTAAAGGAGCCTGTAAGATGGCAGGTCTGCCCAAACCGACCGGATGTGTATGAGTAAGTTCCTCTTATGAAATGGAAAAACGGGGTAATGCAGATTACCCCGTTTTTTTTTGCAATATCCCTCCCGAATATCCCCCGCTGTTCCGGCAACAATCCGTATATGCTGTTTTGCTGTGACAACAGCAAACTACAAACATACCGTTCCCTATGGGACTGAACTTAAAGGCATTGGGGCAGAGCCCCGTAAGGGGTAGGGAAAAAGAATTTCATGTTTCGCTGTGATTGCATATCATGGCCGTTTATATGAAAGTCCTTCTGTAGAGACGCACGGTGTGCGTCTCTCTGCGGTGTGCATCTTCTGCAGAGACGCACACCGTGCGTCTCTGCGGTATGGCACTTTCATGCTTCGTTGTGAGTCATGACTCATGACCGTTTATATGAAAGTCTGTCACCGTAGGGTGCGTTAGCGAAGCGTAACGCACCGAACCGGAGATATTACGGTGCGTTACGGCTAGCGCCTAACGCACCCTACCTGCCTGCTTTCATGTTTCGTTGT
>JAABRU010000239.1 GCA_011390755.1 Desulfobacteraceae bacterium
CGGCACTCCTCCGGCATCATCTTTTCCGGAAATCACCTAAAATCCCTGACAAAATACCAGGGAAAAAAATATTCCTTTAGGCAGCATTTCTCACTCTTCCACCGGGAAAAATATCTTGAAACATGCCCCCCTGCCCAGTTTGCTGTCCACAACAATCTTTCCCCTGTGTTCTTCAATAATGGCATGGGTAATGGAAAGTCCCAGGCCGGAGCCTTTGGGCGAACGGGTAAAAAAAGGATCAAAAATATAATCCATATCAGCGGGACTGACCCCGGGCCCGGTATCGCAGATACGGACTTCAATGCCCCGGCGGCCGGTAAACATTTCCAGATTTTCCTGCACAAAGGTGTCAATATGCAGTTCTCCTCCCTCCGGCATGACATTGAGGGCATTGATCAGAATATTGAGCAGGGCCTGTTTCATTTTTTCCGGTGCCATGCGGATGACCGGAAGTTCGGGGGCCGAATTGCGGAACAGCAGCACATGCTGCCGTTTGCACTGTTTGTTGATGAGAAAAACCGTGTTTTCAATGACCGTGTTCATATCACTCAGAACAAAAGCCGCTTTGGGCTGGGAGGCAAAATCCAGTAATTCATTGATAATATTTTCCAGTTTTTCAATTTCTTCCAGGGCTTTCTGCATGAGCATCTGATCTTCCCGGTGCCCGCTCATGCGATCATGGAGATCATCGAGCATCAGACTGATACCGGTAAGCGGATTGCGGATTTCATGGGCCACCCCGGCAGCAAGTGTGCCCAGGGAAACCAGCCGGTCGGAACGGCTCAGATATTTTTCCATCTTTTTCCGCCGGGTAATATCCCGGATAATGACCAGCAGGGACCGGTTATCCGGTGGCTGTGCGTTTTTCAGATGGGAAACCGTCAGTTCAATATATTTGCGCGGGCCGTCCACCCGCAGTTCCATATCCCTGCTGACAGTTTCTTCCGTTTCAACTGCATCACGGATATATTTCAGAATATCCGGACAGGGCAGGAAGGCATTCTGTACCGGCTGTCCTTCCATATCTTCCCATGACAGTCCCAGAATCCGTTCAATATTCTGATTTACCGCAGTGACAATCCCCTGGCGGTTGACCACCACAAGACCGCTGACAACATTGGAAAAGACACTGCGGATAAAATCCCGTTCCTTGACGGCTTCTTTTCTGGAAAGCTGCAAATCCTGCAGAGACTGCACCAGATGTCGGCGGTGCTGTTCCAGCTCCCGCCCCATTTCCTGAAAGTTTCTGCCCAGGGATTCCAGTTCATCTCCGCTGTGAATATTCACAGAAACATCAAAATGCCCGGCGCTGATTTCTTTCACTTTCTGCCCCAGCAGGCGGATGGGGCGGCTGAAACTGCGGGCCAGCAGTACCGCAATGAGGCTCACCAGCAGGGCGGTTGCCAGAATGATAAAAATAAAGTGGTGTAAAGTCCGCAGCAGTGTTTTCCGCAGGGAGAGGGCAGTGTGCTCAATGGATGCGTAAAAGGCCTCCGTACGCGCCCCCAAAGTGACACCTCCGAACATTCCTGTTTTTTTGTATTCTCCCGAAGTAAAACGGATGGGCGCATAGGCCAGTACCCTGGGCACGGCTCCCACACTGGACGTTGCGGTAACCCCCGAAATCCCCTGCAGCACATCCGAAGCAATGCGTCGGTAATTTTCATGGATAAAAGGAACATGGAAAAGATTGAAAGGAATGCTGCCCTTTTTCATGGCTGTTTCATTATATGCAGGGGAAAGGGGATCGATCAGCACGCCGGTGTCCCGGTCATAGCCCCGGATATCCCAGAATTTGGGATGGGTAATGATCCATCCCTCATCATCAAAAAGAAAAGCATAGTTGCCGCTGTTATAACTGGGAAAAACCACCTCATGATCTCCCATGGGCAGCACATGCTGGGAATATTCCATCAGATGCCGGTGATCCAGGGCAAGAGAAACCACACCGGCAAATGTTCCTTTCCGGAATACAGGTGCGGCAAAGCGGATGATTCCCTGAAAATGCTCCCCCCCCACCGCATTTTCCACATTTTCCGCGCCCCGCAGCTGCTCTTCTCTGCGCACATGCCGCCCCATGAGGCGGGAAACATAATTCTCCCCGGAAGGCAGTGATTTTGCATCGTTAAAATAATTTTCCCTGCCGAAACTGCCCCGAAAGGGCAGGGTGACATGCCTTCCGCCAGGAAAGATCTGCTCGTCCAGAATGCGGATGCGTTCCACACCTTCTGTATCCGCATAAGTGATTTCACGGTATAAAGGGATAAACATCCGGATTTCTTCAATCCGATCAGAATGCCCCCGGCGAATCCATATCCGGCGGCGGTGCCCTTTGCTGAAAGCCAGATACAGATCCGGCTCAAAAGGGAGCAGACTCAGTGCATTCAGGTCTTCCTGACAGACCTGGAGAAACAGTTCCACCTGCCTGGCAATGCCGCGGGCACGGGCTTCCAGCAGAGAGGTGGCATTTTCCAGCAGGGCTTTTTTGCTGCCGGTCACCGAGTTTTCTCCGATTTCCATCAGGGTTTCACGGGCATAAAAACTAAGGATAAAAAGCGGAAGCAGAGAGAGGGTAAGAAAGGCAAGGAGAAATTTTTTGAGGATACTGAATCGCATGTGCATGAATGATCCATGGGATGTGCAGAGGGACGTGCAGATGTACATACAGGATGTACGTCCCATTTCTTGTTGAAAGGAAATTTGATGAATCGGTAAAAAGTCCAAATTTCAAAAATCGCTGTTAATAAAATCAGCAGATTAATATGTATCAAAACCTGATTTTCCGACTTTTTACGGGATCGTCAAATTTAGGAACCATGCTCAGACAACTTTCCTGTTTTGCGGTTTGAGCAGTCAGGGACTTCAAAAGAAATAATCTGCCCAAAAGCATGTCGGGTCAGCGACGCATAACCCGGCATGCAGGATGGGAAACGGGCAGGTTATTTTTTGGAAAATCCCTCATAATGCCTTAGCGCATCATAAAACTCCACAGCACACCGGCACCGATGGCAGAGCCGATAACGCCGGAGACATTGGGGGCCATGGCATGCATAAGCAGAAAATTGGTGGGATCTTCTTCATGCCCCACATGCTGCACCACCCGTGCCGAATCCGGAACTGCGGAAACCCCGGCGGCCCCCAGCAGCGGATTGATTTTGTTTTTCAGAAAAAGATTCATAATTTTGGCAAAAATCAGCCCCGATGCCGTGGCAACAGCAAAAGCCACCGCTCCCAGTGCAAAAATTCCCACAGATTCTTTGGTCAGAAACACATCGGCCTGGGTACTGGCACCGACAGTGATTCCCAGCAGAATGGTAACAGTATCAATGACCGCATTGCGGGCCGCCACAGCCAGACGTTCGGCCACCACACATTCTTTGAGCAGATTGCCGAAAAAAAGCATTCCCAGCAGGGGCAGTGCAGCCGGGGCCAGCAGACAGCAAAGCAGGAAACCCACAATGGGGAAAAGAATTTTTTCTTTTTTGGAAACTTCACGGGGTTCTTCCATACGGATGAGACGCTCTTTTTTGGTGGTCAGCAGTTTCATAATGGGCGGCTGAATCACCGGAACCAGGGCCATATAGGAATAGGCGGCCACAGCAATGGGGCCGATGAGTGCGGGGGCCAGCTGGGCCGTGAGAAAGATGGCTGTAGGGCCGTCCGCTCCGCCGATAATACCGATGGAAGCCGCTTCTTTGGGGTCAAATCCCAAAGCCAGCGCGCCCAGGAAGGTCAGAAAAATACCCATCTGGGCCGCAGCGCCCAGCAGCATGAGCAAAGGGCGCGCCAGCATGGTGGAAAAATCGGTCATTGCACCGATTCCCAGAAAAATCAGCGGCGGATAGATTCCCAGTGTCACCCCCATATAAAGATAATGCAGCACACTGTTGTCTTCATAGATTGCCAGCCCCAGGCCCTGAAAAACAGGAATATTGCCCATCAGGATGCCGAATCCGATGGGAACCAGCAGCAGGGGTTCGTATTTTTTGGCAATTCCGAGATAAATAAAAATGCAGCCCACACAGAGCATAGTCAGATACCGGTAATCCAGCATATAGTAACCGGTGTTGGCGATAAACTGCGATAAGAGATGTAACAGATGTTCCATGAATTCCCTCTTTTTCTATTCTGTTTTCATTCTGTCCTGTCAGCAGGACACATTTTTATTCCACTTGTAATAACCGTTTCCATCGGGAACAATTGCCTTGGCCCGCAAAAGCTCATTCAGAGCCGAATGGGGCCTGTACAAACCCCGTTTTACAGCATAATCCAGCAGTTTCGGCAGCGGAAAAACATCTCCCGTCTGGGTTGCCAGCAGCCGGAAGTGCCGGGCAGATTCACGGATATCCGCGGGAAGCAGAATCGGGGGTTCTTCTTTTTTCTCCCGCTCCGGGTCCTGCCGGAGCCGTTCCTGAAAAGAATCCTTTTTCTCAAACAAAGCCAGAATTTTATGCAACTGGGCAATGGTTGCAGAAAGCAGGACCAGGCCGGTAAATACAATGGATATTCCGACAACTGCAATGGACCATCCGTTATGGGCTTCAATAGCTTCCAATCCTGTCAATGAATACCTCCTTGTCTTGATTACAGATTTCCCTTTCTGCAATCTGCTGATGGTTTCCGGATACGGGATACACAGATTTCTGTCCGATGATATCCGAAAACGGGTAAAAATCAATAAATGTTGGAAAAAACGGCAGTATCAGCAAAAAAATGCATATCTATACACTTTCATTGCGGAAAAATCAAGTTGTCCTTAATTTACAAAGAAAAATATTTTACTATCCTGCAACCGCTGCAGCGGACAATGCTTCGCTTTTGCCACACTGCACTTTCATATAAACGACCATGACGGGACGGTCACAGCGAAGCATGAAAATCTCTCCCCGGACTCGTTACGGGGCAGAGCCCCGTAACGAGTTGTGCAGGACTTTCATATAAACCGCCATGATATGCATTCACAACGAAGCATGAAAATGCCATACCGCAGAGACGCACACCGTGCGTCTCTACAGGGGACTTTCATATAAACGACCATGAGTCGTGACTCACAGCGAAGCATGAAAATCTCTCCCCTGACCCGTTACGGGGCTCCGCCCCGTAACACCGGAGGTGAGGCTCCGCCTCATACTGTGTACGGGGCGGAGCCCCGGAAAAATGCGTTACGGGGCAGAGCCCCGTAACGAGTTGTGCAGGACTTTCATATAAACCCCCATAAGCCGTGACTCACAGCGAAATTTGAAAACAGGGTGCGTTAGGCACCAGCCGTAACGCACCGGAATTTGTAACTTGCGGTGCCTTACGCTTCGCTAAGGCACCCTACTGTTTCTTCTTCATTTTCTGCCGGTGCTTCGGCCAGGCGCAGCCTTTCGGAAATAATCTCATTGATTCTTCCCATCAGCTTTTCACCCATTTCGGCATCGCTCTGGATCTGTTCCAAAAATTTGTCCCCCGGAATTGCCAGCACTTCCCCGTCGGTCAGCGCGACAGTAGTTCCCCTGTAATCAAAAGGTGCCAGCACGGTGGACATGCCGATAATATTCCCTTTATTATGAATGGTGAAAGCCCGGCCATCCTGGAAATATATCATATAATTCCCTGAAAGCACAATATAAAAAGTGTGAGCGGTTTCTCCCCGGCGGGTCAGGTTTTCCCCTTCAATAACCCGCATCCTGCGCAGGGAAGCGGCAAACACTTCAATTTCATTTTCTGTGAGATCCTGAAACAGATCCATTGATTTCAGCACATGACTTTCTATGGGCATATTTTTTCCTTTCCTGATAAATAAAAAAATGCAACAGATTTCTGTTTTTTCCGGTTATTTAACCGGAAAACCATTGATAATAAAACAGATTTTAAGCAAACATAATTCCGGAGGGCAGAAGGAGATCAGCCCGGAAGATAAAAGGACGGAACAGTTCTGACATGTATCAGAATATTTTCTTTGCGTAAAGTCCCTGCTGAAAGATTCCCGAAAAACATATCATGCTCCGAAAAATTATTTTGAAACAAGGTGTCCGGTGTCAGGTGTCAGGTGTCCGGTGTCCGGTGTCAGGTGTTCGGTGTCCGGTGTCAGGTGTTCGGTGTCCGGTGTCAGGTGTTCGGTGTTCGGTGTCAGGTGTTCGGTGTCAGGTGTTCGGTGTCAGGTGTTCGGTGTCCAGGCCCTTACAATCAAAGAGAACAGGGTAGGGGGCAAAAACGGAAGTTTATTTTTTAAAAAACAGATAGGCGGCCAAACCCAGGAGGACCATTGCAAAAATTTTTTTAAAACTGGCAGTGGAAACATGTTCTACAAGACGCGCGCCTATCTGTGCACCCGCAATGCCGCCGATTCCCAGCAGGATACCGGCGGTATAATCCACATTGGCCAGTTTTTTGTGGGCAATCAGTGCGGACAGGGAGATGACAAATATTGCCAGAAAAGAAGTTCCCACTGCCTTCTGGGCCTCGTAGCCCATAAAAAGCAGCAGGGGAATCATCAGAAATCCGCCTCCCAGCCCGGTAAAAGCAGCCCCCACTCCCACAAGCACGCCGAAAAATACCATCAGAATCATATTCACATTAAAATCAGGCATTCCTTATATTCCTTTTTATACCTGAATTGAGCGGTTTTTTTTCAGAAAAGCGGATGAAAGTCCGGTAAGCGGAACTTTGTCTGTTCTGCAGTTTTCATCCGGCGGGTGAAAACCCGGGAATCGCTGAGACGCTGATATTTCCGGCTGGAAATCATCTTCGGGTCTGAAAATTGCTCTGTTCAGGTTATTATGCCAATGAAGAGTCAAAAATTTCGGATAAAGTAAAAACAGGGTATTATAATCACCTGTACAGAAATTTTATAACATTATATGCAGAGTGCGTCAGGCGGAAAGTGTGATGCAGTTCAATCTTTCCGGTCTGTTAGGCTTTGCTGACGCACCCCGGAATGTTACAGAACTTTTGACGGGATACTTAAAATCATACTTTATAAGCGTTTGATTTTACAATACCGGTTAATCCCTAATTCACATTTGCACTGATCGGCAGAAAATTGTCAGCGCAATCACTGCCCCCAGAATCAGTATCAGCAATAACTGTTCCGGACCGAATTTTTTCACAGCGGTTCTGCCGGATTATTCTTTATCCAGACCGAAGGCCGTATGCAGGGAGCGCACCGCCAGCTCGGCATATTTTTCTGTGATAACGCAGGAAATATGAATTTCCGATGTGCTGATCATGCGGATATTGATATTTTCGGCGGCAAGGGTGGAAAACATTTTTGCGGCCACACCTGCATGGTTTTTCATGCCGACACCCACCACCGAAACCTTGGCAATGCCTTTATCGCCCTGCACTTCTTTTGCGCCGATTTCTTCGGCCACTTTCTGCTCTATTTCCATTGCCCGGTCATATTCGGTTTTGGGAACCGTAAAGGCAATGTCATTGGTACCGTTTCTGGGAGA
This sequence comes from Desulfobacteraceae bacterium, assembly GCA_011390755.1. Classification (GTDB taxonomy): domain Bacteria; phylum Desulfobacterota; class Desulfobacteria; order Desulfobacterales; family Desulfococcaceae; genus JAABRU01. Next base: position 7,440 of record JAABRU010000239.1, read on the forward strand.
TGACTGGATAATGATATCCACCACAATTCCGGCATCTGAGATCGGAGTCAGCACTTTGGCAGCAATTCCGGGCTGGTCCGGCACACCTTTGACCAGAATACGGGCATCATTTTTACTGCAGGTGATGCCGGATACAACCAGTCGTTCCATATCGGTATATTCATTTACAACCATAGTTCCCTCCTCTTCGGAAAATGATGAACGGACATGTACGGGCACATTGTATTTTTTGGCAAATTCCACGGAACGGATCTGAAGCACTTTGGCCCCCAGACTTGCCATCTCCAGCATTTCATCAAAGGTAATCCGGTTCATTTTCCGGGCCTTGCTGCATATATTGGGGTCTGTTGTGTAAACCCCGTCCACATCCGTATAGATTTCACACATATCCGCATTAATGGCTGCGGCAATGGCAACCGCGGAAGTGTCTGAACCGCCCCGGCCCAGTGTGGTAATATTTCCGGCCGGATCAATGCCCTGAAATCCGGCCACGACAACAATTTTACGATCTTCCACCAGTTCCTTTATCCGTCCGGCCCCGACTTTCTGAATACGGGCATTACCGTAGGAACAGTCCGTGCGCACCTCTGCCTGATATCCCAGCAGAGACTGGGCCGGATATTTCATGGAAATCAGTGTCATGGCCAGCAGGGCCGCAGTTGTCTGTTCCCCGGTTGCCAGCAGTACATCCATTTCCCGCCTTTCGGGCCGGTCGGTAATCTGGCCTGCCATTTCAATCAGATTATCCGTAACTCCGGCCATGGCAGAAAGAATGACCACCACATCATTTCCCTGATCATAGGTTTTGGCAACCCGTTTTGCCACATTCTGAATCCGTTCGATATTGGCGACAGATGTGCCGCCGTATTTTTGTACAATTACACCCATTGCTGCTCCTTCAAAATTTTTTTTATCTCCTGTATCAGATTCTCTGCTGCAAGTCCATACGGAATCATTGTAATTTTACGCCTGCTGTCTTCCTGCACTTCCGGCAGAATATCCGGAAATATTCCCGGCGGGGATATTTCAAAATGCAGGGCAAGATAATCTGTCAGGCAGTCTTTGTAAAGTCTGTCTGCCCATTCGACTGCCGCAATTCCTTCTTCCTCCAGAATATCATAGAGTCCGATATCTTCAAAATCCGCCCCGCTTTCCAGACGGTAAAGATCGATATGAAAAAGCGGATATTTTCCCGGATATTCGTTGATCAGTGTATAACTGGGACTGTTTACAGTATATGCGGAGGGAACACCCAGTCCCCTGGCCAACCCCCGCACAAAAACGGTTTTCCCGCTTCCCAAATCACCGGTCATGGCCAGAACAATCCCCTTTTCAGCAGAATTTCCTGTAATTTTCCCCAATTCCTCTGTCTGTGCGGGGGAGCGGGAAATTATCTCTATCATGATTTGCTGTATCCTTACTTTATTTATATGAAAGTATCTGCGAAAAACCGGCCCCGGCCTTCATTTTCGCACTCCGCGCAGCCTGACCCGTTCCCGGGCTCCGCCCGGGAACGCATGGGGTGAGGCTCTGCCTCACACACTGCCGGAGCCCGGGAACGGGTTGAAACTTTCATGCTTCGCTGTGACCGT
>JAABRU010000372.1 GCA_011390755.1 Desulfobacteraceae bacterium
CGTACAGAGGGAAGGCTGCTGAAAATCCGGAAAATGCAGGGATGGACAAGTCCGCTCCTGAAAATCCGCTTTGAGCTTACAGATGAGGAACTGCTCATCTACCGCCCGGACGGGCAGAAATTTCTGACTTTCATTGAAACAGAGAACAAAGCGGCTGAGGCGCAGAAAAGGGCTGAAATGCTGGAGGCAAAGCTGAGGGAACTGGGAGTAGATGTCAACAATCTTGCATAGCGGCCCGGTGTTATTTTATTTTCAGTAGTGTTTGCGAAAAACCGGCCCTTCGGCCTTAATTTTCGCACTCCGTTTTGCCGTGCGCGGACGGAGCAGGCTCCGTCCTTCAGTTTCGCAGGCCGGGTTAGCGAAGCCTAAACAGACATAATCCGGTGATGCGGGATATCGGGTTACGGCCTGCGGCCTAATCCGACCTACTGTCTTTTTCAGGAAGCAGGTCATCAGTGCTGTATTCCGTCAACGAATTTTTCCGTAAAAGGCAATCCCATGAAAAGAATGGAAGGGAGAATTCAGCATAATCATCTCTTTTTCCAGATTATCAAAAAAATTCCCGCTCAGTACAGTTTTGGCGGAACCGCACATTTCCCCGTTCCGGATGACAATGCCGTGGGGTACTGCAAGGGAATAATCCCCCTGCCGGAATCCTGGGTATGCAGACCCGGTACAGAGGTTACAAGGAAAGCATTTTCTGCTTCACGGATAAAATCATACAGGTTTTCCTCTCTGTCCCCCTGTAAGATCAGACTGTCGGGATTTGCCAGCGCTGTGGGCTGCCATCCGCTCTGTTTGGCTCCCCGCAGGCTTACTACTGCGTTTATCAGTCGTCCTTTTTCAATAAAGGGCAGAATCTTTGCCGGGATTCCCTGTTTGTCCATAGGGAAGGAACCGGTGTGCATGGCACGGCAGGGATTGTGCAGCAGGCTGAATCTTTCATGAAAACGCGGCTGCTGCCGGGTAACATCTTCCAGGCGGAATGCAGACTGTCTGTTGAAGATTTTCTCCGCGTTCAGGTTTTCCAGGAGATATTTCTCTATAAATCTCCGGGCCACCGGGGGAGAGAGGATGACGTGGGGGATGCTTTCCTTTATCTCTGTTTTTTTCTTCTGAATCCGGATCATATCTTCCAGGTGTTCCTTATGCCTGCGGATTAATGCTTCCCCTGCATACACTGTCACCTTCGGCCGCATGGCCGAATGCCTCATGCACCAGTCCGCCGGTCAGATGGGCATCCAGCAGGATGGGGTAGGAACCGTGGGATACAGGGAGAATTTTTCTGTCCCGGACAGCAGGCGCGGAAAAGAGTTTTTCCGCGGTTGTTTTCCGCGGATGCGGACTTTCCGGACACAGGGCTGCGGCTTTGTGCAGACAGTTTTCCAAAGCGGAAGGGCTGATGTCATCAGCGGAAACCAGGGCAGAATCCCCGTTTCTGCGGTACACCTGGCATCCCATACCTTCCATGATATGCTGCGTGATTGTCCGGCACTGCCCTGAGTCATTTGCATCATAAGGGATTGTTTATGCTGCATCCGGGCAATGGTGTAGATATCCGCCGGAGGGGGTATTGCCGGAAAGGCTGAATGACCGGTTGGACTTTTTCCTTGTTCAGGTGCATGAAAATGATATTTTTAATGTATCCTGTCTTTATAATAATCAGGACATCTGTGAAGATGGGCTACAGTCGTGACAATGATTTCATTTCCCTCTGCAAAATAGAAAATGGCATAGGGAAAAGATTTCAAAAGGCAGCGACGGGTATTTTTTCCGATTTTTGTCCATGCTTCAGGCATGGCAGTAATTCTTCCAATAGCCTGTTCCACTTCCTGTAAAAAACGATGTCCCAGCCCGGACATTTGGTAATCATAATATCCTATGGCTTCAACCAGTTCCATATCTGCCTGAATAGAAAACCGGATTTTCACAGGTTGTACCTCTTTTTAATTTCATCCCAGTCTATGGTAGAAAGTTCACCGCGCTTGTAAGCATCATATCTTGCTTCTGACTCTGCGATCCATTTTTTTTCAATTTCAGGATCAGGCCTGTCAAGGCTGGATAAAATTGCTTCCACCAGACGAATCCTTTCCGCAGGGGAAAACGCCAATGCTTTATTTGCCAATTCGTTTATTGATTCCATATCTTTTCCTTTCTTTTTTTCTTCAATATATTCTGTTGTCTTTGAAAATCCTCTTTTCTGCTTTTCAGCAACTTTTTCACAGATTTTTGGGTGTGTCCCACTTATTGCACAAAGATATCGCCCATTATAAATCTGGCACCGGGCCCAAAAAATCAGTTATATCCTCAGACAGATATTTTATGACCTGGTATATTTTTATATA
>JAABRU010000240.1 GCA_011390755.1 Desulfobacteraceae bacterium
CGGTAAAAAATTTCGGTTTTAATAATTTCAGAAGGTTATAAATCCCTGTCTGAAAATTCTCATTCAATGATTTCAGAAGGTTACATTTTTACAGCCCGGAAATCAGAAAAAATTACCGAACCATTGTATATGAAAGTGTCTGCGAAAAACCGGCTTCGGCCTAAATTTTCGCACTCCGTGCAGCTCTGACCCGTTCCCGGGCTCTGCCCGGGAACGCATTGGGTGAGGCTCTGCCTCACACACTGCCGGAGGCGGAGCCTCCGGGGGATGCGTTCCCGGGCGGAGCCTCAATGCCATTAAGTTAAGGAATTTTTGGAGTGCCAAAATGGAGTGAAACGGAATTCTGGCCGGATTTTCCGAATTATTTCAGTGTCCCGGACTTTCAGTTCGGGACTCCTCCGGTCTTAACTTAATGGCATTGACACGGAGCGTGGGAACGGGATGAGCTTTCATGCTTCGCTGTGAATCATAACTCATGGCCGTTTATCAGAAATTACGCTGCATAAACGCGGATACTTTTTCCCGGATCTCTTCTCTGTGGGTAAAAACAGCAACATGCTCTCCCCCTTCAACGGAAAAAATTTCAACTCCGGGAATGCGTTCCCCAAACATTTTGACATGAATATCATGGGGGAGTAGCGGATCCTGTGTGCCGTGGACAACCAGCACCGGCAGATCCAGTTTTTCCAGGGGAAAAGAAGCCGTCAGCAGTGTTTCCGTGTCATTTTTCGTGCCCTCCATACGCTGATCCATGCGCTCATAGGTCCGAAGAAGCATGGCGGAAAACAAAGGCCAGATTTCCGGATCATTCACCGTTTCCTGAAAAATTTCCGGATCCCGCACAGAACGTCTGGCAACTGCCTTTAAATCTTTTTGGGCTTTTTTCCGGAACATGGCGGCACAGCGGGGGAAACCTGCCAGGAAAGTCGCAATTTTAAATGAAAAAGGGATCCGCATGTCCATTTTATCCGCATAAGTGGATATAAGCACCAGCCCCCTGCAGCGATCCCCATGGCGCAGTCCGAACTGTATGGCAGCAGGCCCCCCGCCCGAAACAGCAAGAACACCCGCGTGGGAAATATGCAGACTGTCCAGCAGGGCAGCCATAAGATCCCCCTGGGCTTCCGGGCTTTTTCCGGATGACAGGGGCGTTCCCAAATATCCGGGACGGCTCACAGCAATAAAACGGTATCCGGATTCCGCCACGGTCTGCGCCAGGATCAGACCCTGATCATATCCGCCCATGGCACCGTGCAGGGCAATCACAGCCGGGCCTTCTCCCATTTCAGCAAATTCAATTTCCCCCACTGCTGTATTCCGTTTTTCCGGAGATACAAGAGCAGATAAGTCGGGGTCTTCCATTTTATATTTCATCATTAATATATTTTTTCCTTTTGCTTTATTTGACGATCTTGTAAAAAGTCGGAAAATCAGGTTTTGATACACACTAATCTACCGATTTTATTAACAGCGATTTTCAAAAATCTGACTTTTTACGGGTTCATCACAGTTCAGGACAGTGGTGGGTTCCGCTATCGCTCCACCCACCCTACTTATACCTGAATTGAGCGGTTTTTTTCAGATAAACCGGCTGAATGTCCGGTAACCGGAACTTTGCCTGTTTTACGCTTTTCACCCGGCGGGTAAAGAGCCGGAAACCGCTGAGCCCCTGATATTTCCGGCCGGAAATCATTTTCAGGTCTGAGAACCGCTCAATTTAGTGCATTGTCATAGCTTAATTTTAGGATAAACGGATTTCAGTTTATAATTGTGTAAATAAGGTGATTTCCGAAAAAGATAATACCGGAGGAGTGCCGAACTGAAAGTCCGGCAGTGTCCGGCAGATGACACTCCGCTCACAGACTTTCCGTCTGTGACTCCTTCAGAGACGGTACATTCATATTCGGAAATCGCCTAAATTATGCGATGCCCAACCCTAATTTTTAGTTCTGACAAAGCATTAGGTTATAATTGCAGGTCGGATAAGCGAAGTGTAACCCAACCTGCACGCCACACACTACAGATAAGATCGGATAATGGCAATATTGCGCGCGGTGCTTCCCCGGTTTTCACTGCATACCTTTTTCCCCTGTTTTCCGCATTCACGGGCATATTTTTCATCACCCAGAAAGGCCGAAACCGCGTGCAGAAGGCTGTCTCCGTCTTTGACCCGCACAGCGGCTCTGTTTTGCAGAAGCATCTGCGATATTTCGGCAAAATCACTCATATGGGGCCCGAATATTACAGGTTTTCCGCAGACTGCGGCTTCCAGGGGATTGTGCCCGCCGCAGGGAAGCAGACTGCCCCCGATAAAAGCCAAATCAGACAGGGCATAAAGGTCATTGAGAACACCAATGCGATCCACGACCATTATATCGGGAATAAGGGACGGATCTTTCTCTGTTTCCGCCATTGTTACTGTCCGAAAATGCTTTTGGGTGAAGAGTCTGCGTACTTCTTCCGCGCGATCCGGATTCCGGGGAACAAGGATCAGGAAAAGAGAGGGAAAGGTTTCTTTCAGTTCCCGCCAGATTTCTGCAATGATGCTTTCTTCCCCCTCATGGGTGCTTCCTGCAATCCAGACCTTTTTTCCTTCTAAGCGGAATCTGCTTTGCATCTGCCGGAGAAAACAGGCATCGGCTTTTGCCTGCGCCTGATCGAATTTCATATTGCCGTTTAGGGAAATGCGTTCCGGACTGACACCCAGCTGCTGAAACCGCTGTGCATCGGCTTCGGACTGGGGGCATATCCGGGCAAAGGTCTGAAACAGGGTTTGGGCAAAAAATAACAGTTTCCGGTAGGCGGCAAAAGATTTATCAGATAAACGGGTATTTATGAGCAGGGCCGGAATTTTCTGCCGCCTGATTTCATAAAGAAAATTTGGCCAGATGTCGGTTTCCACAATTATCAGCAGATCGGCATCTGCCTGACGCACAATGCGTTTTACCGAAAATATCAGGTCATAGGGAAAATAAAAAAGCAGGGAGACATCTTCTCCCAGGCGATTTTCCGCGGTTTCAAATCCGGTTTTGGTGGATGCGGAAAATACAATTTCCAGATCCTGAAAATCTCCGAGTCCTTTTACCAGGGGAATCGCGGAAATCACTTCTCCCACCGAAAGGGCATGAATCCATACACGCTTTTTTCCTGTCTTTTTTTCAGAGGGTTCCAAAAGCCCTGACATTCCCATGCGCTGCCGAAAAGTGTCCCGCCGCCTGGGAGAGTGCAGTATCCGGGGGAGATACAGGGGAAAAGCAATGATCAGGATACAGAGGATCAGTACATTGTAGACAAATATCATTTTCTTCTAATCTGTTTTAATAAAAAGGGAATCATGTCAATATACACGGGATGGCCTTTGACGGTACGGATAAAAAGAAAAATCCCGATACTGCCGGTCACAATATTGGGCACCCACATGGCAATGAGAGGGGGATATTTTCCGGTTTCCCCAAAGACCATACCCGCGGAAAGGAGCAGGTAATAAAAAAGGAAAAGAAAAAGCCCCAGTCCCAGGCCGAAGGAGGTGCGGGCGGTTTTGGACTGAATGCCCAGGGGTACGGCCAGAATGCCCAAAGCAAAACAGGCAAAGGGGATGGCGAATTTTTTATGATATTCAATCAGTCCGCTGTAATATTTTACATTTTTTTCCGCAGCATGTTTTTTGATATATGCCTGCAATTCATCCAGTTTCATTTCTTTTTCGTTTTTGGGCCCCAGTCCCGCCTTTTGGATTGTCTCCCGGAAATCAAGGGTCAGATCATAGGTGTCAAAACGCATTGTACTGGCAGATTTTTTTTCCGGGTCCGCATGGTTTACGGTTCCGTTAAACAGGCGCAGGCGAAACAGCATTTTTTCCGGTTCGGCAGATATTCTGCCTTTGGGCGCGATAACTGTTACAGCGGCATCGTGATTTCTTTCATCCTGAATAAAAACATCAATCAGGTCTTTGCTTTTCACATCAATTTTATTCACATAGAGCATGACACCGTCAAAGGCATTGTTGAATGTTCTTTCCTTCAGTCCCATGTCAATACCGGATTGGGCAATCTCCACTGTCAGCTGTTTTAAAGAACTGCGACCCCAGGGCAGGCCGTGGATGATCATAAAGGCCGTCAGCAGGCAGCCGATGAGGCAGAAAGAAAGGACAGCGGGCAGCAACTGTATAATACTGACCCCGCCGGATTTGAGGGCAATGATTTCATTGTCCGAAGACATGCGCAGAAAGGTGAGCAGTATGGCCATCATGACCGACATGGGGATCACAAATACCAGAAAATAGGGCATGGAATATGTCAGCAGCCAGAAAATAAGGGAAATACCGACTTTATAATTAACGATCATGTTGGTGATTTCCAGAATTTCTGTCAGGAGAAAAACAAAAAGGAAAAAGAAAATATTAATGCAGAAAGGGGAAAGCATTTCCCGGAAGAGATAACGGTTAATGATGGAATTGAGTTTCATTGCTTTCCATACCTCCCTCTCCGGAACAATGCCGCTGACCTGAGGGCAGACGCTGTGAGGCTGATTCCCGGAGTGCCGGACTTACTGTCCGGCAGGTTTTTTCCAAATTATTTCAGTCTGCCGGACGGTAAGTCCGGCACTCCGCCGCGCGCAGACTGACGGCAGTGCCCCCCTTTTTGCAAAGGGGGAAGAAAAATTTCTTGCGTCAGCAGTATTGATGAACCCGTAAAAAGTCAGGTTTTTAAAAATGATGAATCGGTAAAAAGCCAGATGTTTGAAAATCGCTGTCAGTAAAATCAGCAGATTAATGTGTATCAAAACCTGATTTTCTGACTTTTTACGAGATCATCATTGACTGATAATAATCCCGGATAAACTTTTGGTGGACGGCAAAGGCAATTTCCGGCAGATTATCCGGGGCAAAAAAGGCAAGATCGCAGGCATCATCTCCGGGCTCCGGTTCTCCTTCATATTTCCTGACCAGAAAACAGATCAGTGTAACGGTTCCGTAAAAAGCACTGGAATGGGAATCTGTGCCGAGCAGTCTTTCAATCCTGCCCCGCAGTCCGGTTTCCTCCCGCAGCTCCCGCATGGCACTTTGCTGCGGTGTCTCACCCAGTTCCATAAAACCGCCGGGAAGACACCACAGATTTTTTTTGGGTTCCACACTCCGCTTTACCAGCAGCACCTGATTTTGCGGATTTGTCAGAATCACACAGGCGGCCGGAATGGGATTTTCATACAGGGGCTCATTGCACCGGTCGCAGAAAAGCCGCATTCTCCCTTCCGCATATTTTTCCCGCAGGGGGTGGGCACAAAAATGGCAGTATGTTTTTTGGCGCATCAGTCGTCAAAATCCCCTTTCGGGCCTTTATTACTGCTGATGGATTTGGCTTTTTCCAAAATTTTCTCCCGTGTCCAATCCTCCGGAGTTTCAATGCGTTTGGCTTTGGGGCCGGGATCACAGGTTTCGGCACTCCCTATCAGATCATAGACAATATCCGCTGTATCCCTGGAATTGAATACTTCCACTATCATATGAAAAACAAAATCCTCCACCCGTTTAACCATGCGTTCCCGCACATCCGCTGGCTGCCCCAGCAACCTGTTTTCAAAAGGCAGGTTCAGTTTTTTGAAATTTCCGCCGCTCCATCCCTGTTCCGCAGCATAGTCACACATGCTCTGCCACATTTCTTCGGTCACACCTTCGCCTTTGACTTTTTTGAAATTCCCGTCTGCGTCCAGAATGGCATTGCCGTAATCATTGACTTCCAGTCCCCAGGAAATCATCTGTAAAGCTGTTGCCACATTGGCCTTGGTGGTGCGGGTTTTCCGTGCGATTTCCCGCAGGCGTTCGGAGTTATTGCCGGATGTGCCGTGCTGCGCTCCCGAAATACCGTATTTTTCCAAAGCCCGGTGAATTTCTGCGGTAAGTTCCGTATGAATTCCCTGGTCACTGGCCTGAATGCCGTGGGTGGTTCCGTTATTCAGGGCGATCCAGTTGGGAAAAATTTCATGGGCATTGAGTCCCTGAATCAGAAACAGGGCCTCCTGCACAGTGGAAAGCCCGTCTTTGCCTTTGATTTCACCCACTTCGGTTTCCAGTCCGGCCCATTTGGGCACAACACTTTGAATAATTTCAATACTGGCCAGCAGGTTCTGATCATCCGGCATATGAGAGGCATCTATGGCAATGGAGGTAATCCCGGCATCAAAAAGACTGGGGATTTCAATTATGGCCGGTGCAATATCGGCTTCTTTTTTAATGCCGTAATGGTCCGCATGAATGGCCACCGGTATGGTAATGCCCAGTTCATTGCACACCGCATCCACCTGCCGGGCCATATTCCAGAAATTTACCCCGCAGTATGCCCCTGCCCCGCCTTCGGAGCGGGCAATTTCAATTATCAGGGCGGATTTGGCCCGCTGCGCTGCCCGGAGAGCCCCCCGGATAACAAAATGATTTCTGCCGTTGGCGGCAATGCAGAGGGCATTGCCTTTTTTCAGCATTGCCAGATCAATATATTTTCCGCTGACAAGCAAAGCCCTGGAATTGGGAAAAAGTTTTGAGATATTGGGCGGACGGCCTACCTGCAACAATCTTTGATAATCTGTCATGACTGATTCTCCTGTTTATCTGATTTTATAAGAAAGTCTCCCCCGCACATCTGCCAGGGAAGCCATTACGATTTCCTGTAATTTTATATGAAAGTGTCTGCGAAAAACCGGCCCTCCGGCCTAAATTTTCGCACTCCGCGCAGCCTGACCCGTTCCCGGGCTCCGCCCGGGAACGCATGGGGTGAGGCTCTGCCTCACACACTGCCGGAGCCCGGGAACGGGTTGAAACTTTCATGCTTCGCTGTGACCGTCAGTCATGGCCGTTTATATGAAAGTCCTGAATACCGCAGGGTGCGTTAGCGAAGCGTAATGCAGCACTGATACAAATTAGACCATAGAACATTCATTAAATCAAGTTTTTGTTAAGGGAAAATTTTCAAATAATTGTACAGATTTGACTGGGCTTGTCAACAAAAGTTTTTAAATTCAATTATTAATATAATCAAAGAGCTATGCATCAAGTCGCCAAAACAGGGGAAAACCGGTGCAGAGGGTTTTGCAGCAGAGGGAAGCCTTTATTGCAAAAAATACTGTGAAATGCTAAGGAGTGAGTCTGAAATAACCTGCTCATTTCATTCTGCAGACCCCCTGAAAGACGGCTGTTCCGATTTTCAGACGGAAAAGTTATTTCTTACCGGTTCCTAACCTGAATTATTCATAAATCAGTTTTGCAGTAAATACAGAAAGACACAAAAAACTGAGTTTTGAAGTCGTGTTTTCGTATAGCAAATTAATCAGTAACTTATCTGCCAGGGACTAAGAGCCTATCCGAAAACCTCCGAAACCGATTTTTAAACCCGGCAAAAACAGGGGTTCCGAACATCGGGAAACTGGTTTTCGGATAGGGTCTGAGTGGACTGTCAAATATATTTCTGTATACTCAGAAAAGCTGCGGAGGAGTGCCAAACTGAAAGTTTGGCAGACTTCCAAACTTTCAGTTTGGACTCCTCCGTCAGGATTTTTTAAAAGGGTAAAAAATATATTTGACATTCCACTAAGGCGATTTCCGAATATGAATGTACCGAATCTGAGGGAGTCACAGACGGAAAGTCTGTGAGCGGGACTGTCCATCCGCCGGACACTGACGGATTTTCCGTCCGGCACTCCTTTGGGTATCATCTTTTCCGGAAATCACCTAAAACGTGTGAATAATGCAGGCTAAATGTTGCTGCAAAAAATCATCGGTAGTGGGTCAAAAAGGCTGATTCGTTCAATATCTGACTGCAGGGGCGTATTGCATACGCCCCTGTGAAATTTCAGGGTGCTGCATACCCGTCATTTAAACGTTGACAAAGCACTATTAATGCAAAGAGATGAAAAAAATGCAAAAAATACACCTGTCCGAATATTTCAGAAACACTGCTGCAACACTGTGGAATGAATATCTTGCAGCTATGGAAAAATCCGGAAAAACAGCTGATTTTTATCCGCAAAAGCAGGCTGCAGAAATTCTGCAAAGGGTATTTGCCTTCAGTGAATTTGCGGCCAAAATCTGCATCCGCTTTCCGGAAATCCCGGATGAACTGATCCGTTCCCGCGACCTTTTCCGGCCTTATGAGCATGGCGAATATTCTCAACGCATCTCCTCAGCCCTGCGGTCTGTCCGGAACGAGGCGGAACTCATGAACCTGCTTCGCCGGATGCGCAAAAGAGAAATGCTGCGTATTGCCTGCCGGGACATTGCCGGTCTGGCAGATCTTTCTGAAATTACGGAAGAACTGTCCGCTTTTGCCGATGCCAGCACAGACGGGGCTTTGTCTCTTCTGCACCGCTGGCATTGCGAGAAATACGGCATTCCCGCAGACAAAAAGGGAAAAGAGCAGCAGATGGTTGTTTTGGGCATGGGCAAACTGGGGGCAAAGGAACTCAATTTTTCTTCGGATATTGACCTGATTTTTGCCTATCCGGAGACAGGGGAAACAAAAAAGGGGCCCAAAAGCATCAGCAACACGGATTTTTTTATGCGCCTGGGACGCAGTCTTATCAAAGTGCTGGGCAGTGCCTGTGCAGAGGGTATTGTTTTCCGGGTGGATATGAATCTTCGTCCCTTTGGGGAAAGCGGTCCCCTTGTTCTGAGTTTTGATGCCATGGAAAATTATTATCATGAACAGGGCCGGGAATGGGAGCGCTATGCCTGGATCAAGGCACGGGTGATTGCCGGAGACAGAAAGGCCGGGGAAAAACTGCTGAAAAATCTGAACCCTTTTGTCTTCCGCCGTTATCTGGATTACGGTGTATTTGCATCCCTGCGGGACATGAAAGAGAAAATCAGCCGGGAAGTCCTGCGCAAAGGCATGAAAAACAATATTAAACTGGGCGCGGGCGGTATCCGGGAAGTGGAATTTTTCGGGCAGGTTTTTCAGCTCATCCGGGGCGGAGTGATTCCGGAACTGCAGCACCG